>NZ_JBFUBO010000007.1:0-244482 GCF_056405715.1 Rhodoferax sp. P1_F3
GGGCATGACCCACCAGTCCAGAAAGTCGGAGCGGGGGGAGAGTTCGATCTGGTCGTAACCCAGCTCGGCGGTGGCACGGCACAGCTCGGGCAGCGACAGGTGCCGGATCATGTACGGGTCTAGGGCTATCTTCATTCAGGTCTCCTGGTTCTGGTTGTTGTCGTGATAAACCTATCAAATGAAGGTACTCACTTTGCACAAGCAGTTACCTCAGTTCGGTCCGAAAATTATTTCCGCTTTATCTATGAAATTGGGTATTTCAGGTGAATCGCATATCAGAGCTATCAAGCCGGTAAAATTGAGATTGATAGATCTATCAAAGGCGTGACATGACAAACCCAACCATGCAGGATGTGGCCCGATTGGCCGGTGTTGGGGTGGCAACGGTGGACCGTGTCATCAACCGCAGAGCAGCGGTGCGGCCTGCGACAAGCCAGCGGGTGTTGCAGGCCGCCAAAGACCTGGGCTTCCGCCGGTCGGGGCTGATAGAACGCCGGGTGCAACAAGAAGCTCGCGCCGTCCGGCTCGGCTTTTTGTTGCAGAGCCAGGCGTCCCCTTTCTACCGCGCGTTGGGGCAGGCCCTGCGCCAGCAAGTGCTAAGTCTGCGTCCGGCCGTAGGCACACCTGTGATTGAGTTCATGGAGGAGTTCACTCCCCGGCATGTCGCCGAACGTTTGAACGCCATGGCGGCCGTGGTGGATGCGGTGGCGCTGGTGGCAGCCGACCATCCCGTGATCAACCACGCAGTCGAGCAGGTGCGAGGGCTTGGCACACCGGTATTCACCTTGGTGACCGATTTGACTTCCACCACCCGCAGTGGCTATGTGGGTGTCGACAACCGGAAGATGGGTCGGATGGCCGCTTGGTCTGTGGCGCAGTTGTGCCCGCGGCCCGGCAAGGTGGGGTTGTTATTGGGCAGTCACCGCTATGTGTGCCAGGAGGAGTGCGAGGCCAGTTTTCGCTCCTACCTGCGCGAGTACGCACCGCAGTTCCAAGTGCTAGAGACCTTGGTCAGTCTGGAAGACGTGGAGTTGGCGCGCAAAGCCACCCTGGAGCTGTTGCTATGTCACCCGGATCTGGTGGGGGTGTATGTGGCTGGTGGTGGCATTGAAGGCGTGCTGGACGCACTGCGCGAGGCTGCAATTCCCGGCCTGATCACGGTGTGCCACGACTTGACGGACATTACCCGGCGCGCGTTGCTGGAGGGGCAGGCCACGGTCGTACTGTCCCATCCCCGTGAGGCCATGGCGCAGCAACTGGTGGACCGCATGGTGCGTTCAGCGGCCGGGGAGCGCCCGTTGGCCCAGGCGGCTTTGCCGTTTCACACCTATACCGCCGCGAACGTGTAACGCATGCAAGCGCCACAGGCCACCCGAAGGTGGGCTGTGGCGCGTGAGGGGAGGGCCGGCGTTAAGGCCGATGGCGCCCTTGACCATCTCCTGGTAGTAGGCGTCGATGCGGATGAAGGTAAAGCCCGACATCATCACACCCAGGATCAGAATGCCGATCACCGTGCCGGTGACCCGGCCCAGACCGCCCACCAACGAGGTGCCGCCGATCACCACGGCCGCAATCGCGTCCAGCTCGTAGCTCACGCCCATGCCGGACTGGCCGGAGATGGCGCGGGCTGCGGTGACGGTGCCAGCAATACCACTCAACAAACCGGCAATGGTGTAGATCCAGATCAGGTGGCGGTTCACATTGATACCCGATACGCGTGCTGCCTGGCGGTTGGCGCCGATGGCGTAGGTGAATTTGCCAAAGCGGGTGTAGCGCAGCACCACATGGGCAATCGCCACGATCACCAGGAAGATGATCACCGGGTTGGCCCCCTCGCCGATCCAGGCGAATTCCGGGGTCAGCATACTGACGGGCATTCCGCCGGTGAACCATTTGGCAAAGCCGCGTGCGGCCACCATGGTGCCCAAGGTGGCGATGAATGGCGGAATGGCGGTGTAGGCAATCAAGGAGCCATTGAGCAACCCGATCAGCAAGCCCGCAGTCATGCCGGCAAGGATGGGCCAGATCACTGGCAGATCGGTCAGTCCGGGGAAGATCGCCCGCGGAAAGTCCGACACCTGTGCCAGGCTGGCGGACACCACTGCAGCGGCTGCGACGACCGAACCTGAGGACAAGTCAATGCCGCTGGTAATGATGACCAGGTTCACCCCCACCGCAATGATGCCGATGACCGACATCTGCAAGATGATGATCTGCAGCCGTTCGAGGTTAAAGATGAAGCTCTGGCCGTTCACGTACCAGCCTAGTGCTTCAAAAAAAAGGCTGATACCAATCAGCACAATCAGGATGCTGGCCTCTGTGGGAAGCTTGAATTTGGGTTTGCTGCTCATAGCAGGGGATGCAGAGACGGTAGAAGTAGTCATGGTTGCGTCTTTCGGGAAATTACTTGGCAGCCAGGTCCATGATGGACACCTGATCTGCATCTTTGCGGTCCAGAATGCCGGTGACTGTGCCTTCGTGCATCACGACAATGCGGTCACTCATGCCAAGCACTTCGGGCATTTCTGAAGAAATCATCAAAATGGCCACGCCTTGGCCTGCCAGCTCTGACACCAAGCGGTGAATCTCGGCTTTGGCGCCCACGTCGATGCCGCGGGTGGGCTCATCCAGAATCAGAATTTTCGGGTTCGTCAGCAGCCAGCGGCCCACCAGCACTTTTTGTTGGTTGCCACCGGACAGGTTCAGAATGATTTCATTCATGTCCGGTGTTTTGACGCGCAGGCGCTTGGCCATGGCCACACAATCTTCATTGAGTTGCTTGTGTTGCACAAAGCCGTTGGAGACATAGCGGCTGTTGAGTACCGCGCTGTCCATGTTCTCTTGGATGTTCAGGGCCAGGAAGCAACCGGTGTCTTTGCGGTCTTCGGTCAGAAAGGCCATGCCGCACTGCATCGCTTTGGCGGGCGTGTCGATGCGTTCTTCCTTGCCATTGATGGTGATGGTGCCACTGCTGGCCGGGGTCACGCCAAACAGTGTTTCGGCCACATTGGAACGGCCGGAGCCCACCAAGCCGGCCATACCGACGATTTCGCCGGCACGCACATCAAAGCTCACATTTTTGAAAATGCCATTCAGGGTCAGGTTCTTGATGGAGAGCACCACCTCGCCGATCGGTACCTCTTGCTTGGGGAACATCTGGGTGATCTCGCGGCCCACCATCATCTTGATGATGTCATCGCGGGTTACTTCGGTGGAGAGTTTGGTGGCAATGTATTTGCCATCGCGGAACACAGAGAACTCGTCGGCAATTTCGAAGAGCTCGTTCATCTTGTGGGTGATGTAGATGATGCCTTTGCCTTGGGCCCGCAGGTTGCGGATGATGGCAAACAGGTGCGACACCTCTTTCTCGGTCAACGCGGAGGTGGGCTCATCCATGATGAGCACGTCGGAGTTGTATGAGACGGCCTTGGCGATCTCCACCATCTGCCGGTTGGCGACCGAGAGGGTTTGAATCTCCGCCTTCGGGTCGATATCGATGTTCAGCGTTTTAAAGAGCTCGGCCGTCTGCTTGTACAGGGCCGTATGGTCTACAAAACCGAATGCGTTCTTGGGTTCACGCGTGATCCAGACGTTTTCACCCACGGTCATGTGGGGCATCAGGTTCAATTCCTGATGGATCATGGCGATGCCTTTGTTCAGCGCATCGATCGGAGATTTGAGCGTGATGTGTTGACCTTTGAGGCTGATTCGACCTTGGTCTGGTATGTAGATACCGGCAATGATCTTCATCAGCGTGGACTTGCCCGCACCGTTTTCACCCATCAGGGCGTGCACTGTACCCGCGCGCAACTTGAAGCCTACGCCGTCCAGGGCAATCACCCCGGGGAATCCCTTGCGGATACCGAGGATTTCTAAAAGAGGGGGCTCACCAGCCTGCGTGGGCAGTGCGGGTGCTTCCAAAGTGGCAGTTTCAGACATCCTGATTTCTCATATTGAAAACAAACAGCAATGCAACCCACCGGGTTGCATTGCATGCAAGGGCAAATGCTTAGTTCTTGCCGGAGTACTTGCTCAGGTTAGCAGGCGTCACCAACTCGAAGGGCACGTTCACGAAACGGTCCACCGGTTGTTTCTTGATCAGCTTGATTGCCGCTTCTACTGCGCCAGAACCTTGGCCTGCTGCATTTTGGAACACGGTGACCTTCAGGTCGCCGGCCTTCATGGAAGCCAACGCGTCAGGTGTCGCGTCGATACCGGCCACGATGCTGGCAGGTGTCCACTTTTTGGCAGCTTTCAACGCGTTGATGGCGCCGATGGCCATTTCGTCGTTGTTGGCGATGATGGCGTCAAACTTCACACCGGAGGACAACCAGTTGGTGGTGATGTCCTGGCCCTTTGTACGGTCCCAGGCGCCTTCACGCTTGTCGGCGATCTTGATGCCGCTGCAGTCTTTGGTGGCGACCACTTCTTCGATGTCCTTAGTGCGTGTGCGTGCCGCTTCGTTAGACAACTCGCCCATCAACACCAGAACTTGGCCTTTGCCCTTCAGTAAACGGCAGACTTCCTGGGTTTGCAGCGTGCCGGACACTTTTTCGTCAGAGGCCACAAACGCTACGCCCTTGGGCAGTTTTTCGAAATCCACGGGCTTGCGGTTCACATACACCAAAGCAATGCCAGCGTCCGACACCATTTTTGTGATCTTGGGGGTGGCGTCGGTATCCACAGGGTTCACGATGATGGCGTCGTACTTTTGCGCAATCATGTTTTGAATTTGGCTGAGCTGCTTGCCGACGTCATTGCCAGCGTCTTCCACTTGCACGGTGGCGCCTGCCTTCTTGCCGGCTTCCAGGGTTCCGTTTTTCAGAATGGTCAGGAAAGTGTCCAGCTGGGCCATTGCCAAGCCGACTTTTTGCGCGTGGGCTGCCATGGGGGAAACCAGGGCGGCGGAAGAGACGGCGGCTGCAATCAAAAGCTTTTTCATGTTGATGTATCTCCTAACTAGGTTGTAGTAACGGATGACGGAATGTCACCTGTTGTCGGGCTTGGTCGTACACAGGACATTTCCTTGCCACGGACTGAACTGTAATTAAAAAACGAAAATTATTTCTAAGTGATTACACCTAGCGAAATTTATTTCTTTATACTTTACAGTCACCGAAACGGTAAAAGCGCCTGCGCTGTTCACGTTGCTGTTTCGCGCAGCTTCCGCGAGTCATTAACATGTCCTTTGGACCCCGTACCCGATGAGTACCCTCAAATTTCCTTCCGGCCGCCCCATCGACCTGGCATGCCTGGGCCGCTTGGCGGTTGACCTTTACGCGCAGCAATTTGGCAGCCGCCTTGAAGATGCGCGCAGCATGGCGATGTACCTGGGTGGCAGTTCTGCCAACTTGGCATTCGGCGTGGCGCGCCTGGGATTGCGCAGTGGCATGTTGTCCCGCGTGGGCAATGAACAGATGGGCCGCTTTCTGATCGAAACCCTGGAGAACGAAGGCTGCGATGTCAGCCAGATCCAGATCGACCCCGAGCGTTTGACGGGGCAAGTGCTGCTGGGTTTGAAAGACCGGGACACCTTCCCGCTATTGTTCATGCGCGAAAACTGCGCGGACATGGCCATCGACGCAGCGCAAATCCAGGAGTCCTACCTGGCGCAGTGCCGGGCCTTGGCCATCACCGGCACCCACTTGTCCACCCCTGGTACCCGTGCCGCGGCGCTGACCGCTCTGGGCTATGCCTGCAAACACGGCGCAGTGCGGGTGTTGGATATTGATTACCGCCCCGTGCTGTGGGGCCTGACAAGCCGTGGTGCGGGTGAAAATCGTTACGTGGCCGATGCCAATGTCACCCGCCAACTACAGGAAGTGTTGCCAGAATTCGACCTCCTGGTGGGCACCGAAGAAGAGTTTTTCATCGCCGGTGGCGTGGCTAACGACATCGTGGCCAGCCTGCGCGCCGTGCGCGCCCTGACACCTGCCACCCTGGTAGTCAAGCGCGGTGCCTTGGGCTGCTGCGTGATTGAAGGGGCGGTGTCGGACGATATTGATGAGGCACCTACCTACAAGGGCGAACGCGTTGAGGTGCTCAACGTGCTGGGCGCTGGTGATGCCTTCCTCTCCGGCCTGATGACTGGTTTGTTGCAGGGCAAAGATTGGACGGAGGCCACTCGCATGGCCAATGCCTGCGGCGCCATCGTCGTGTCCCGCCATGCCTGCTCTGCTGCCATGCCCACCCCCGAAGAGCTGGCACATTGGTTCAGCGGAAGCCGCAACCCCAAAGTGGATGCCGATGCCCAACTGGCTCACTTGCACCGGGTAACCCCGAACCGCAAAGAGTGGAATGAACTCTGCGTGATAGCGTTTGACCACCGCAGCCAGTTTCTGGACTTGGCCCGCGAAGCGGGTGCGGATGAAGCCCGCATTCCTGCGTTGAAGCAGCTGCTGGTGCGCGTGGCCGAGCGCGTCGAAGCGGACCGCCAACTACAAGACCACACGGGTGTGCTGATTGATGGTGGTGCTTATGGAACCGATGCATTGGCTGCCGCGACAGGCCGAGGCTGGTGGGTGGGGCGCCCGGTGGAGCTGCCTGGTTCTCGCCCTCTTCGGTTTGATGGCACCCGCTCGGTGGGCAGTGCCTTGACCCACTGGCCTACCGAACATGTGGTCAAGTGCCTAGTGCACTACCACCCGGATGACGCATATGCGCTGCGCATCGAGCAAGAGCAAAAAGTGCTGGAGCTGTGGGAAGCCACCCGCGAAAGCCACAACGAACTCTTGCTGGAAATCATCTCCCCCAAGGCCTTGACCCTGGCAGGTACAGAAGACGACGTGGTGCTGCGCTCGGTGAAGCGCTTCTACAACCTGGGTGTGAAGCCTGAATGGTGGAAGCTGGCTCCCATGCAGCCCCAAGGTTGGGCGGCGTTGGAGGCTTTGCTGGCCGAGCGCGACCCGCATTGCCGTGGCGCAGTGATTCTGGGCCTGAATCAGCCCATCGCCCACTTGGTGGACAGCTTCCGCAACGCGACCAACCCGGTTGTCAAAGGTTTCATGGTCGGCCGCAGTTTGTGGGCGGACGCTTCGCTGCGTTGGTTGCGCGGTGATGTGTCGGACGATGCCTTTGTGGCCGAAGTGGCCCGCAACTTCACCATCCTGGTCGACGCCTGGCGCAACCGTCGCACGATGGTGCGTGCCGTCGCCTGAAATTTCGGTAACACCTGCCATGACTACAACCCAACGACTCACGCTGTCACAAGCGCTCGTCAAACACCTGGCCGCTCTGCGTGTGGAAATGCACGACGGAACCATCCAGCCCTACTGCGGCGGTGTCTTCACCATCTTCGGCCATGGCAACGTGGCCGGCATGGGCGAGGCCCTGGTGGCTGAGCGTGACAAACTCACCACCTACCGCGCCCACAATGAACAGACCATGGCGCATGTGGCCATTGCGTTTGCCAAAGCCCAGTTCCGCCAACGCATCATGGCTGTCAGCACCAGCATTGGTCCGGGTGCCACCAATATGATCACCGCAGCAGCGGTGGCGCATGTGAACCGCTTGCCGGTGCTGCTGCTGCCTAGTGACGTGTTTGCCACCCGCCGCCCTGACCCGGTGCTGCAGCAGATCGAGAACTTCGGCCACGGGGACGTTAGCGCCAGCGACTGCTTCCGCCCCGTCACGCGTTACTTCGACCGCCTGACCCGCCCCGAGCACATCCTGACCGCATTGCCCCGCGCAATCCAGATGATGACGGACCCGGCCAATTGCGGCCCGGCATGCCTGTCTTTGCCACAAGACGTGCAGGCTATGGCCTTTGATTGTCCTGAAGACTTTTTGAATCCTGAGGTGCTGCGCTTCCGCCGCTCACCGGCAGACGCGCGCGAGCTGGCCAATGCGGTGGCGCTGCTGCGTACTGCCAAGCGCCCCTTGATCGTGGCCGGTGGAGGTGTGATTTACAGCCAGGCCTGGGCCGAGCTGCGCGCCTTTGCCGATGCGCACGGCGTGCCCGTGGTCGAGTCACATGGCGGCAAGAGCAGCCTGCCCTGGGACCACCCGCTGAACCTGGGCGCGATTGGGGTGGACGGTGTGTCTTGGGCGAATGACATGGCACGCGAGGCCGATGTGGTGTTTGCCGTGGGCACGCGCCTGCAAGACTTCACCACTGGTTCGCACGCCCTGTTCCCACAAGCCAAGTTGCTGAGCCTAAACGTGCAACCCTATGACGCCGGCAAATGGAGTGGAACCGCTCTGGTTGCCGATGCCCGCGTGGGCTTGGGCCAATTGGAAACCGGCCTAGTCGGCTGGGTTGCCGATGCCGCCTGGACGGTACGTGCCAAACAGCAAGCGGCTGCAGCCAATGCACGCATCAGCGAATTGACCACCAATATCCCGAAAGACGTGCTGCCCTACGACGCTGAAGTGATTGGTGCGGTGCGGGACTCTGCCGCCGAGTTGGGCCTAGACAGCGGGACACGCGACGTGGCCCTGTGCGCCGCCGGCACCCTGCCGGCCGAACTGCACAAGCTTTGGCGCGCCAGCCTACCGGGCAATTACCACATGGAGTATGGCTACTCCTGCATGGGCTACGAAGTGGCCGGTGGCCTGGGCGTGAAGATGGCTCGCCCAGACCAGGAGTCCATCGTACTGGTGGGTGATGGCTCCTACATGATGGCCAACTCCGAGCTCGCCACTTCAGTGCTGCTGGGTCAAAAGATCATTGTCGTGATCTTGGACAACCGGGGGTATGGCTGCATTGAGCGCCTGCAGATCAAGACCGGCAGCCCCGGCTTCAACAACATGCTCGATGACTGCGTGCCCGAGGGCGGTGAGCGCAGCACGATTGATTTCGCGATGCACGCGCGTGCCATGGGCGCCGACGCGGTGCACGTCAAGGACGTGGCCGAGCTCAAGACCGCGATGGTCAAAGCGCGTCGATCCAAGCGCACGCAGGTGATCGTGATTGACACCACCCACCACCGCATCACCGATGGCGGCTGCTGGTGGGAGGTCGCGATCCCCGAAGTCTCGACACGTACCGAGGTGCATGAGGCCCACGCCAGCTACGTCAAGGCCCAGACCCAACAACGCGTCTGAACCTGCTTTTCTTCACCACACATTCTTTTACCTGAGAGCACCTACTATGACCTGGAATGTCCGCATCGGCATCAACCCCTTGTCCTGGATGAACGACGACCTGCCTTCACTGGGCGGCGAGACCCTTTTGGAAACCGCGCTGCGCGAAGGCAAGGAGATTGGCTATGAAGGCTTTGAGCTGGGCAACAAGTTTCCCAAAGACGGCCCCGGCCTGAAAGCCAAGCTCGACGAATTCGGCCTGGCTTGTGTGTCGGGCTGGTATTCCGGCTTTCTGGCCGAGGTGGAAACCGGCCAGACCAGCGAACAGGCCGTGGCCGCAGAGGTGGAGCGCTGCAAGGCCCACATGGTCAAGCTGCAATACAACGGCGTGAAGGTGGTGGTGTATGGTGAGTGCGCTGGCACCGTGCAGGGCCAGATCGACACCCCCGTCAGCAAGCGCCCCAAGTTTTCCTCCGATGCGCAGTGGCTGGCCTACGCCGAGCGCCTCAATGCCTTTGGTGAGCACCTGCTTAAGACTTACGGCATCAAGCTGGCCTACCACCACCACATGGGCGCCTATGTGGAGTCGCCAACTGACGTCGACAAGCTCATGCAGCTGACCGACCCGGCCAAGGTGTTTTTGCTGTTCGACACCGGCCATGCCTACTTTGGGGGAGCCACCGACCCCGCGGCCTTGCTCCAGAAACACGTGAAGCGCGTGGTGCATGTGCACTGCAAGGACGTGCGCACCCCGGTAATTGCCCAGGCGCGCAACGACGGCTGGAGCTTCTTGAACGGCGTGATCAACGGCACCTTCACGGTGCCGGGCGATGGCAGCATTGACTACGCCGCCGCACTGAAAGTGCTGCGCGAAGCCGGCTACGAAGGGTGGCTGGTGGTCGAGGCCGAGCAAGACCCCGCCGTGGCCCCCAGTTACCAGTACGCCAAGAAGGGTTTCGAGACCCTGAGCGGCTTGGTCAAAAGCCTGGCCTGATTTGCAAAGGACACCGCCATGGTCAGCCCCTTACTCGCCAAAGCCGCCCCTACGGGCCGTGAGATTGTCAATGTCACCCCCGAGCGCGCGGGTTGGACGCACGTGGGCTTTCGGGCCGTGCGGCTCGAAGCGGGTGCTATCGAAACAGTAGCTACTGGTGCACGGGAGCTGTGCGTCGTGGTGCTCACGGGCACTGTAGATGTGACCATCGACGGCACCACCCACGCCAACCTGGGCACCCGCGACAGCGTGTTTGACGAGAAGTCGCCCGCAGCTGTTTACGTGCCCGCTGGTAAGACAGTGACAGTGCGCGCGGTGCGCAATGCCGAAGTCGGCCTGTGCAGCGCGCCGAGCGACGCCACAGACCGTGCAGTGCGCGTGCTCGACCCCGCCAGCATGCGCCGCAGCGTGCGCGGCAAGGGCACCAACACCCGGTACGTGTGCGACATCCTGCCGCACGACGACCCCACCGCCGCCCACTTGCTGGTGGTGGAAGTGATGACCCCGGCCAGCCACAGCAGCAGCTACCCGCCGCACAAGCACGATGTGGAGCAGCCCCCGGTAGAGACCCTGCTGGAGGAGACCTACTACCACCGCCTCAACCCGCCGCAAGGCTTCGCCTTCCAGCGCGTCTACACCGACGACCGCAGCATTGACGAGGCCTGCGCTGTCGAGAACCACGATGTGGTCATGGTGCCCAAGGGCTACCACCCCGTGGTGGCACCGCATGGCTATGACTCGTACTACCTCAACGTAATGGCGGGCCCCAACCGCTTCTGGGTCTTCAAGAACGACCCGGCCCACGAATGGATGCTGGCCCCGGCAGCCAGCACCTGAACCTTTTTAGAAACACACACTGCATGTCCCACGTTCATTCCATCGCCCACTACATCCACGGCCAGATCACGGCCGGCACCAGTGGGCGCGCCCAGGATGTCTTCAATCCTGCCACTGGCAAAGTCACTGGCTCAGTGGCTCTGGCCAATGGGGCTGAAATCAATGCCGCCGTGGCCTCCGCCCAGGCCGCCTTCCCCAAGTGGTCGGACACGCCGCCCATTCGCCGTGCCCGCGTGATGTTCAAGTTCCTGGAGCTGCTCAACCAGCACAAGGACGAACTGGCCCACCTCATTACCGCCGAGCACGGCAAGGTGTTCACCGACGCCCAGGGCGAGGTGTCCCGCGGTATCGACATCGTCGAATTCGCCTGCGGCATTCCGCAGCTGCTCAAGGGCGACTTCACCGACCAGGTGTCCACCGGCATCGACAACTGGACGCTGCGCCAGCCGCTGGGCGTGG
This sequence comes from Rhodoferax sp. P1_F3, assembly GCF_056405715.1. Taxonomy (NCBI): domain Bacteria; kingdom Pseudomonadati; phylum Pseudomonadota; class Betaproteobacteria; order Burkholderiales; family Comamonadaceae; genus Rhodoferax; species Rhodoferax sp. P1_F3. The sequence continues at coordinate 11,315 of NZ_JBFUBO010000007.1, forward strand.
TGGCGGGCATCACACCGTTCAATTTTCCGGTCATGGTGCCCATGTGGATGTTCCCGGTCGCCATTGCCGCTGGCAACACCTTTGTGCTCAAGCCCAGCCCGATCGACCCCTCTGCCAGCCTCTTCATGGCCGCGCTGCTCAAACAGGCTGGCCTGCCCGATGGCGTGTTCAACGTGGTGCAGGGCGACAAGGAAGCTGTGGACGCGCTGCTGGTGCACCCCGATGTGAAGGCCGTGAGCTTTGTGGGCTCTACCCCCATTGCCAACTACATTTACGAGACCGGCGCCCACCACGGCAAGCGTGTGCAGGCCCTGGGCGGCGCCAAGAACCACATGGTGGTCATGCCGGATGCGGACATCGACCAGGTGGTGGACGCACTGATTGGCGCGGGCTACGGCTCCGCTGGCGAGCGCTGCATGGCCATCAGCGTGGCGGTGTTAGTGGGCGATGTGGCGGACAAGGTCATCCCCAAGCTGCTGGAACGTACCAAGACCCTGAAGGTGCTCAACGGCACCAACCTGGCCGCTGAGATGGGGCCTATCGTCACGCCCGCAGCGCATGCGCGCATCAGCGGTTATATCGACCTCGGTGTGGAGGAGGGCGCGAAACTGCTGGCCGATGGCCGCGGCTTTGACGGCACCAAGGCGGGCGAGGGTTGCGACAAAGGTTTCTGGCTGGGCGGCACGTTGTTTGACCACGTCACGCCTGAGATGCGCATCTACAAGGAAGAGATCTTTGGCCCGGTGCTGGCCTGTGTGCGCGTGCCCGGTTTTGCCGAGGCGCTGCAGCTTATCAACGACCACGAGTTCGGCAACGGTGTGGCCTGCTTCACCCGCGACGGCAACATGGCGCGCGAGTTCAGCCGCCGCGTGCAGGTGGGCATGGTGGGCATCAATGTGCCCATTCCCGTGCCCATGGCCTGGCACGGTTTTGGCGGGTGGAAGAAGAGTCTGTTTGGCGATATGCACGCCTATGGCGAAGAGGGCGTGCGCTTCTACACCAAGCAAAAGTCCATCATGCAGCGCTGGCCCGAGAGCATCGGTAAGGGCGCTGAGTTTGTGATGCCGACTGCGAAGTAAGAAGCAGGGCATCACATAGTGCTCTTGCGCTTCTTGTCCCCACACGCCGCGCGCAAAAACTGGCCGGCCACAAAAATGTCGCGCTCCACCGCACGACGCACGGCGGCGCTGTCGCGTTGTACCAGGGCCTGCACCAAGTCGTCATGCGCGTCGTTGAGCACGGCGCTGGCGGCGGGTGTGTCAAACAGGCGGTTGGAGATGGGGCCGGCGCGCAGCCACAAGGTGTCGATGGCCTGAAACAGCAAGGGCGAGCCCGCGGCCTTGTAGAGCAGCACGTGAAAGTCTTCGTTGATGTCCAGGTAACGTTTGGCGTCGCTGGCGTGTAGTGCCGCTGCCATGTCGGCGCTCCAGCCCTGCAGCGTGCTTATCTGCATGGCATCCAGCCGCAGGCTGCCGCGCTCGGCGGCTTCGCCCTCCAGCAGCATGCGCATTTGCAGCAGGTCGTCAAACTCTGGCAGCGAGAGGCGGGGCACGGTGACCCCCGCATTGGGCACGTTGACCAGGGCGCCCTCGGCGGCCAGGCGCTGCAGGGCCGCACGCACCGGCATCTGGCCCACGCCCATGTCCGCCGCCACGGTGCGGATCTTGAGCCGCTCGCCGGGCAGAAAACGCCCCACGGTGATCCACTGCCGCAGCGTGGTGTAGACGCGGTCCTGGTCGGTGCTACCGGGGGCTTTCGTTGTGGGGGCTTCGCTCATGGGGCCAGAGTGTCCACCACAAACGCATCCATGGTGGCCACCAGTCGGTCTACATCGTCGGCGGTGGTGTCGGGGCACACCAGCATCATGTTGTGAAACGGTGTGATCACCAGGCCCCGGTTCAGCAGGTAGAGGTGAATGTTCTGCTCCAGCGCCGGATTGAGGATGGCGTCGGCCTCGCTGCCGTTGCGTGGTGGCGTGGGCGTGAACTGGAATTCGGTGCGCGCGCCGATTTGCGTCACACACCAGCCCAGGCCTTGGCGCACGATCATGGCGCGCAAGCCCTCGGCCAAGCGACCGGCCAGCGTGGTCATGTGGGTGTAGGCGGCCTCCGTCATTACCTCGGCCAGGTTGGCGCGCATGGCGGCCATGGTCAGCAGGTTGGCGGTCAGCGTGGTGCCTATGCCGCTGTGGCCGGGCGGTGCGTTGCGCTTGGCGGCTTCGGCAAGCGCGGCGGCCTCGGCACTGAAGCCATACACCGCACACGGCACGCCACCGGCCACCGGCTTGCCCAGCACCAGCAGGTCGGGCTGCAGGCCATGGGCGCGTGTGTAGCCACCGGGGCCAGAGCTGATGGTGTGCGTCTCGTCGATCAGCAGCAGGGTGCCGTAGCGCCGGCACAGCGCCTGCGCGGCCCCCCAAAATCCGGGCTCGGACAGCACCATGCCGATGTTGGTCATGGCGGGCTCGGCCAGCAGGCAGGCCACTTGGCCATCCGCCAAGGCGGCCTCCAGCGCTGCCAGGTCGTTGAATTCAACGCTGCGGGTGGTGCGCGTGATGTCCACCACCTGGCCCAGCAGGCTGTCGCGCGTGCGCGGCTGGCCGTCCACCAAGTCCACAAACACATCGTCGACCGTGCCGTGGTAGCAGCCATTGAAGATCAGCACCTGCGTGCGCCCGGTGAGCGCGCGCGCCCAGCGGATGGCAAAGCGGTTGGCGTCAGACGCCGACAGCGCAAACTGCCATACCGGCAGGCCAAAGCGGCGGGCCAGCTCCTCGGCTACCCACACGCCGTCTTCGCCGGGCAGCATGGTGGTAATGCCTTGGGCGGCCTGGGCTGCAATGGCGCGGGCCACGGCGGGCGGGCTGTGGCCAAACATGGCGCCCGTGTCGCCCAGGCAAAAGTCCACGTAGCGGTGGCCGTCGGCATCGGTAAGCCGCGCGCCCTGAGCGTGGGCGATGTGCAGTGGGAACGGGGTGGACCAGTCGCTCATCCAGTGCAGCGGCACACCAAACATAAGGTGCTTGGCGGCGCGTTGCGACAGGGCGTGGGACGTGGGGTTGGCCGCGGCATAGGCGGCACGTTCGCGTTCGCGCACGGTCGCCAGGCGTTGGGGGTCGAGCTGCTGGAAAGGCTGTGTCATGGCAAGGCCTCGGCTTACACCAGCAAAAGCAGGTGTTCGCGCTCCCACGAGCTGATCACGCGGTTGTAGGTGGCGTACTCCAGTTCCTTCACGGCGCAAAAGGCGTCCACAAAACCCGAACCCAGCACCTCGCGCATGGGTGCACAGCTGCGCATGGAGGCAATGGCGTCTTCCAGGTGGCGAGGCAGTTCGTGGCTCACGTTCCAGGCGCTGTCGGTGGTGGGGGCGCTGGGTGTCAGGCCTTCGGTCATGCCCAGATAACAACAGGCCAGCGTGGCGGCCATGGCCAAGTAGGGGTTCACGTCCACGCCGGGCACCCGGTTTTCCACCCGGCGGTTGGCGGGGTTGGACTGCGGAATACGAATGCCGCAGGTGCGGTTGTCATGCCCCCAGCGCACATTGATGGGCGCCGACATAAAGGGCGACAAGCGCCGGTACGAATTCACATACGGCGCAAACATCGGCATCAGCTGCGGGATGTAGGCCTGCAGCCCGGCAATGCTTTGGCTGAACAAGGGGCTGGCCGAGCCGTCGGGCAGGCTGAAGAGGTTGTTGCCATCGGCATCCAGAATGCTCTGGTGGATGTGCATGGCGCTGCCGGGCTCCTGCTCCATCGGTTTGGCCATGAAGGTGGCAAAAATGCCGTGGCGCAGCGCCGTCTCGCGCACCGTGCGTTTGAAGAGGAACACGCGGTCCGCCAGGTCCAGCGCGTTGCCGTGGCTGAAGTTGATTTCCATCTGGCCCGGGCCGGCTTCGTGGATCAGTGTTTCCACCCCCAGCTGGTGTTGCTGGCAGAAGCTGGAGAGTTCCATGAAGAAGGGGTCGAAGTCATTAACCGCGTCGATGGAGTAACTCTGCCGCCCGGCCTCGGGTTTGCCGGTGCGGCCCAGCGGCGGCTGCAGCGGCTCGTGAGGGTTTTGTTGGCGGGCCACCAGGTAAAACTCCATCTCGGGCGCCACCACGGGAGTCCAGCCGCGTTCTTCATAGAGCTTGAGCACCCGGCGCAACACGCCGCGTGGCGATATCTGCACCGGGCTGCCATCCCACTCCTGGCAATCGTGAATGACCACCGCTACCGGCTCCGCCGCCCAGGGCACCACGCGCGCGGTGCTCACATCGGGGATGCACACCATGTCCGGGTCAGTGTCGCCCACAAACGGGCCGTTGTCCGGCTGCTGGCCATTCACCGTGTTGAGCAGCACACTTTTGGGAATGCGCATTTCCCCCGCTGCCAAAAACAGGTCGCGCGGCAGGATCTTGCCGCGCGCAATGCCCGTCATGTCGGGGATCACACATTCCACTTCGTGGATGCGGTGTTGGGTCAGAAAGGCTGCGATGGCACTGGGGGTGGACATGGGGAAGGCCGGTGGTGGAGATAGGTGAATTCTAGTACTGGCCTTTGATTTGTGATCACAAATATTGATTTATGCAATTTTTAAGCATTTATTAATGTGTATGTGATCGAAAGATGGTTTTTAAAGCTTGGCGGGCACGGTGCCGGCCGCCGCCTTGTTGGCCCTGCTGCCCGGCATGCCTGTGGCCGACACCACATGTTTGTGCTGGGCGGGCTGATCACCGCCTTCCGCGGTGGTAGGGCCCGTGGTGGCGGGGGCATGGCGGCCACGGCCACCACGGCACTCATGGGGTTCACTGCGGTGGTTGCTGCGATGCTGACTGCTTTGCTATTGAAAAAGTAGCTGCTTGCGCATATTCCATGAGGGCTAGAGGCCTATTTGATCCATGAATGGTGTGTTACTTGCAGTCCAGTAATGGCAAACGACCTAAAGCGGAATTCAGTGTCTTTAGACTCATCGCCTGAAAGCAGACATTCAGAGCGGGTCAGCTTGGCGGGTACGATGGACAGTCGGGATGCGGCGACAACGGTCATCGACACATATCACCCATCAGGGAGTAGTTCTTAAACTTATGAAGCGTTTCTTTTTAGCTTTTTTTCTATGCATATCCGCTGCCATAGCAAGCGCTGAGCCGGACATTTGGCGCGAGCTTCTACGCCGCCTGCAGCTTGCCGACATCAATAGGGCAAGGCTTGAATTCGAATGCAAGAACAATTCCCTCTACCAGACCATGGACCGACTGATAGCGCTATGCGAAAAGCGTAACCGGATACCAGACCATGTCTTTGAAGAAGCAGCCCTTCCATATCTTATGAAGCACCTTTCTGAGCCTATGGCCAAGCGGGCCTTGGATCAAGTTTCTAGTGCCACTTGGCAGTCTGTTGGTAGAAAGCTGATAGTCGAGATTGCGACGGGCAAACGTGATCAACTTACGGAGGAAGATGTCGCCTTCCTGGGAAGGGAGAACCAAACTGAGGTTGGGAAAGCGCTGAGCGTATTTGCAACTGACAAAGAACAAGGTTTAGCGGTAGCGAGAGCAACTCTTGCGTACTGAAAACCGTATAACGACATTAGATTAATTGCAGCTTTTCAACAGTTTCAAAAGCGGCATGTTGGCGATTGGGGGACGAAGACGGCGCGCTCGTTGTCGATAAATGTCAAATATGCTCCAGCCGAAAGTGTTTTTGACCATCTACCAATGAAAACTTCAGAACTCAAAACTGCTATTGAGAATGGCACGTTTGACCAAACTTTGCTCGTGCCTACTGATGTCAGTCCAGTTGAGATTTTTAGCATTTCAGACATCGAATTCCTGCGAAAGCTTGCGGCACAGAGAAATGCTTTTTCATTCCTGTCAAAAACCGAGACTTGGAGACACGATCAAAACAGGCAATTTCTGATTGGTTTGATGGATAGGCTTGGTGCCTTCTTGGAAGAGATTGCAAACGGTGCTTGCCGTTGCATCAAATACAAATACAAATCATCTTGTGATCCGGAGACTGAGGAACAGGCTGGATTGATCACCATAGCTGAGAAGAGCGAAGAGGGGTATCTCTTTCGCTATGAATGTGTTTGCACAGCATGCAGTTCCATTTTTTCAGTTGACCAGCAAGAGGAAAGGTTTGGGCACTCCAATTTATGGCGTAAAAAATCCCCGCAGATTTGTTGACCAATCAATGGAAGCAAATGATCGTCTAAAAGAATATGCCGTTAGTTTTTGTAAAAAACTGACAGTTGAACTTAACAGTACTTTTCTCACCAGTTCAAGAGCTCAAAAGAAGACATTTCTCAGTGACTGCAACTGTTAAGGGTTGTAGGATGCCCGCCCGCATAGCGGTCTCACCAGCTTGGCCAGTTTGGCGTCGGTGATCACTTCTCTGTGATCAGCAGTGCGCGGGCAGTCACGTCCATGCCACCAATGTGGCCGTGGTTCATGTCGATGGAGCCGAAGATGCCCAAGTCCACCGCTGTTGTGTCAGGTCAATGGGGGTGGCTCAGCGACCACCCGGGTTTCAAATATCTCGCAAAACACATGCGCGTTGCGTGTAAAGGACTGAAGAATCTGTGGATCGAAGTGGGAGGGGACCGTGCGACCATCTCCGCGAGTAATGATGTCCATTGCTAGCGCGTGATCAAATGCCACCTTGTAGGGACGCGCGCTGCGCAATGCATCGTAAATATCGCAAATATTCATGATGCGGGCCGACAACGGAATGGCATCGCCAACAAGACCCCTGGGGTAGCCCCCTCCATCCCAACGCTCGTGGTGGTTCAACGCGATATTCGCCCCCATCTTGAGGTAGGGCGATTGGCCCCCTATAAGAATATCGTTGCCTGCAGTCACATGCCCTTTCATGATCTCCCACTCTGCGGGGGTAAACGTACCGGGTTTTTGCAAAATATGGTCGGGCACCGCTATTTTTCCAACGTCGTGAAGTGGGCTGGCATAAAAGATTTGATCGCAAAAATCGGTATCCATACCCAACTGGCTTGCCAGCTCTCGACAGTAGTAACTGATGCGTTGAACATGCAGGCCCGTGTCCGAATCCTTGTGTTCTGCGGCACTTGCCAGTGTATGAATCGTTTCACGATAGCTTTCTCGGAGTTGCACGGTGCGTTCCTGCACTCGGTGTTCAAGGAACTCGTTGTGTTTGTGCAATTCCTTGTGCAAAAGGCGAACCTCCAGCATATTGCGAATGCGTGTCAAAACCTCGGTTTTGTCAAAAGGCTTGGAAACAAAATCACGTGCGCCCGCGTCGAGCGCACGCAACTTGTGGTCGGGTTGAGCCGTCAAGACGAGCACAGACAGATAGTCGTCGACACCTTCTTCTTTGAGTGCGGCCATGACCTGAAAACCGTCCATTAGGGGCATATTCAGATCCAACAAAATGAGATCAAAGTGCTCTTTCTTTTGTAGATCACAAACTTCCAGTGGGTTGGTTGTGCTGGAAACAGCTTTGTAGCCTGAGCCAACCAGAATGTGCCGCAGCAACATGACGTTGGCTGGCTGGTCATCAACGATCAATAGCTTGGCCTCGAAAATATCGTTCATGGCAATCATGTGGCACTACTCCTGTCTGGGGTTCCTGGCAGATGCTTGGGATTGGCGTCGAGCGCAGCCTCAATGGCCGCCGCGAACTCTTCCAGGTTGATGGGTTTGGTGAGGTAGCGGAAAAATCCTGCGGACAAGCCGCGCTCCACCTCACGCTGCATGGCGTTCGCGGTCAGTGCAATGACGGGGATGTGAGCGGTGCGCGGGTCGGCCTGCAATGTTTTTTGAATTTCGAAGCCATTCATCCCTGGCAGATTGATGTCCAGCAGAACCACGTTGGGCAGGTGTGCAAATGCCAAGTCAAGACCGAGTTTGCCGTCTGGGGCAGACAGCAAACGCAGGTCTGCACGAAAACCGAGTATTTCCTGAATCAACCGCAAATTTGCGGGGTTGTCTTCGATGTAGAGCAAGGTCGGCATGACCGTTTCCTGTTGCTGAACCGACGTCAAAACCTGATTGTTCGATTCGGCGACCGCTGACGCAGTCGGTGCAGCCGCAGGCAATTCGACCCAAAATATAGTTCCTATTCCCGGCGTGCTGCTCACACCGATTCTTCCGTTCATTAATTCCACCAATCGTTTGGTCAAGACCAAACCGATGCCAGTGCCCACAACGGCTCCATTTTCCTGGCCCAGGCGATTGAAGGCTTGAAAAAGCCCTTCTACCTGAGTCGGTTGCAATCCAATACCTGTGTCTTGCACCGAGATGCGCAAGCGATCCTCTCCTACGGTCGCCACATCTACGACCACTGCGCCACCCTGGCGGTTGTACTTGATGGCGTTGGACAACAAGTTGAGCATGACCTGCTTGACTCGCATGTGGTCGGCAAGCGCATTCAATCCATGATCTTCAGGAAACATGAGCCGGATTCCATTCTGGTGGCCCAGTGGCTCCATGATGGCCTGGCATTCCGCCAGAACATCGGCCACATGAACCGTCTCGATGGAAAGCGTCAATTTGCCTGATTCAACATGGGCCAGGTCCAGTATCTCGTTGATCAACGCCAACAAATGCCGGCCCGCTTTCAATATCTGCTGGGTAAATTCAGATTTTTGTTGTGGTGACGATGCGATCTTGTCGGATACGAGAATGTCACCAAAGCCGAGGATCGCATTCAACGGGGTGCGCAACTCGTGACTCATGCGAGAAAGGAATTCGGACTTGGCGTGATTGGCGTTGTCCGCATCGTTGCGTGCGATGGTCAACTCCTGGTTGATGGCCTCCAATTGCTGGGTCCTTTTGGCAACTCTCTCCTCCAGTTGCGTATTCAATTGGACGACTTCATCCTCGCTGCGCTTGCGCTCGGCCACTTCCTGGGCAAGGGCCTGGGTTGCCAACCGGTTGTCGTTGGCGCGCCGCTCAATCTCGGCCAACATGTTATTGAATGAATCGGCCAAATGTCCGACCTCATCTTCACTGCTCTTGATTGCGCGCAGTGAATAGTCTCTTTTTTGCTCAACCTCACGTGCTACCTCATTGATCGACAGAATGGGGCGTATCACAACGTTGCGCAGCATCGTAGAGATCAGATACGCAATCAGCATGGCAACGCATGCGGCCACTGCTGCAATACCTGTGTAGCCCAACATCCGGTCGTATAGGGAGTAGTCGGCGCGGATATAGACCTTGCCCAGAATTTCACCATTTTTCAAAATGGGTTTGAAGATTGCAAGGGAGCTGCCATCCACATTGACACCATCGGGTCCGGGGAGTTTTGGTGCATCGGTGCCTGCAGTATTTGCGCGGTAGCTGGCGAACTGCACACCGCGTGCTGTGTAGATGGCAGCTGAACGTATCTGTGGCCGCAATCGCAGCAGGTTCAAATCCTCCGATGCCAAGGTGCGATCGTCAAACTCCAGCGCAGGCGCCGCAGTCTGTCCTAGCAGTTCGGCCTGCGTGTCCATGTCGGAAATCCAGCTTTCGCTATAGAGGTTCAAGTCATAAGTAATCATCGCAACAACTGCCGCCATCACTGCAACGAGCGTTGTTAGCAGCATGGCCGCCAAGAACTTGGTGCGAAGCGAATTGAGCGCTACCAAGCTCATGACGTCTCTCCTATGACTTTACGTGCGACGGTGAGCAATCTGGCGCTGATTTTCAGGTTAGCCAACTCCCCCTGCCGTGGAGCCACATCGAAACGGATTTTGTTGTCAAGAACCACGAAGTTGACGATGCTACCGGCGGCGAAGTCGGGTTCGGATTCCGTCACCGTTAACACCGGCTTGCCACGTGCTGACGCCAGCACGGCGTGCACGGTGGAACTTTCGCCACGCCCCATGAACAAGATGTGCACACCCATCAATGGATCGCCTCGACGCAACTTGCGTACATGCAACGGATGGTTGTCTACGCGTCGATCCGTCACCATTTGCGTTAGTTCGTCGGCTAGAAGGTCCGCGCCAAGCAGCCCAATCACCATAGGCGTCTCGGGGGCGTCCCAAGTTGTGGTGGGCCATTGAACGTAGCTTGCAAACTTATAAATATAAGCAGCCTTGACCTTGTACTCAGCCAGCAATGACTCGGTTTGCGCGGGGCAGGCATCCCAATGCCCCAGCGCCAGAGACGCTATTGCGCGCGCAAGCAAAGAGCGCCGTGAGGTGCTGCAGTCAGCGGATTTCAAACCGTTCGTCGTGGGATCAAGCATGTTGACTGCCCTTCAGATTGCGATTCAGAATCGGGCGACCATTTTGAAAAATACCGCTGTACCCAATTCCGCACGTGTCGAAGCGTTTGCAAACTCGCCGTGACTCCCGCCAAGGTTCTTCCCGGTTACGGAAAATTCCAGGCCAGAGCGCGGCTTCCACGCATACCGCAGGTCCAGCGCCACATACGCTGGCACATCCGGATTCGTAAGCGCGGAAACACTACGCACAATGCAATCCAATTCACTGCCACCTGACAGATCCCAAGAAGACTTCAACATCCAGCGCTGCCGTGGGTCAAGGCCTGCTTGAGCGTTCACTGATGTTGTATCGGTACTGCCCGCCTTGACTTGCAGGTCTTCGCTCATGGCGGTCATGCCCGCGCTGATGCGCCACGTATCAGACGCCTTGTAAGTCCCCCACATTTCGACACCTTGGACAACGCCCTGCATGCCATTGCCTAGCGTAGCGACAGTCCCGCTCGGCCCCAGTTCGAGTGTGCGCAGGTTGTCGTAGTCCGCACGAAAAACGGTTGCAGACAGCGACACAGATTGACTAAGTTGTCCCCGATAGCCCAGCTCCACCACTTTTGCCACTTCGGATACAAAACTGGGGCCACCTGCCAGTTGAAACGGCGGTGTGGCCGGTACATAGGTGTCGACATCCAGCCGCGACGGGGCTCGCACCGTGCGCGAGACCGCGGTCCACAGCAAATGTTCTGGTGCGAATTTCCAAGCCAGACGGGCGTTGGGCAACCACTCGTTGCCGGTGTAGTCGTTACGCTCGACGCGAGCACCAACGGTCAGTTGCAAGTCGCGGGTAAGGCTCACTTCATCTTGCACAAAGATGCTGGACCAGTGTTGATCGACGTTGGCAGGCAAGAAGCCAAACCCCGGGGTGTTGCTAACACGATCCTCCGCCAATCGGTACCCTAAGCCCCAACTGATCGTGTGCGCATTTGCCATCACCAACGAATGCTGAATTTGCAGGTCAACAATGTCTAGGTGTTCACCAAATACCAAAGGAATGGTGCGTTCGGTTCTGTCAAAGTAGGCTTGCATCGACAGACTGGAGTCTGCGGACAGCGCGTGCTCCCATCGGCTTGTTACATTGAATCCTGAAACACTGACTGGGTTTGCGTTCAGTTGTGCTTCGGACCCGTCGTAAGCATTGCCCTGCAGCATGATGTTGTCTGTGGGGAGTTCCCAGTCCGCACGAAATCCAACCTGGGACTTGTACCAGCCGTCGGCCTTTGAGCTACCACTGAGCTTCTCAGTCGCTCTGCGGTCAAAATATTTTGCATAGATGCGGTAACTGCCTTCCGTCCCCAGGGAACCGCCATATCGGACGGTGCTGCCGGATTCTCGATTGCCGGCTCCGGCCGTGATCAAGCCTCCTTCGCTGTCCTTGGCGGAGCGCGTGATGATATTGATGACGCCGTTGACTGCGTTGGCTCCCCACAGGGTACCTCCCGGCCCGCTGATGACCTCTATGCGCTCCACGTCTTCCAATACGACATCCTGCACATCCCAGAACACACCTGAATACAGTGGTGTATAGACCGAACGCCCGTCAATCATGACCAAGAGCTTGTTGGCGGTGTTGTTGTTCATGCCACGCGCACTGATGGCATACGCAGTCGCGCTACTTTGGGCGACTTGCAAATTAGGAGCAAGACGCAATGCCTCAGGCAGGCTGGTTACCCCAGAACGCCGGATGTCTTCAGACGTGATGACAAATATAGAGGCTGCGGCGTCGGAAAGCCGTTGCGCCCGTTTGGAGACCGACGTAATTTCAAGGTTCGCCAACTCCTCAAAACTAAGATCGGCCAAATTTTTAGAATTTACCGACGCTGCCTGTGCACAGAGTCCAAATTGACAGGCAAGACATAGGAAGAGCGTACGCGGCAACAAACATACATGCATAGCCCCTCCCTATAGCAATGAGTCAGATGCCTGCCTGTCTTTTTCTTGTCTTGTTCTCGGATCTCAGACATCGCCTCGCAGCGATTTGGTGTTGAGGCACGGAATCAGTGTAGGGCAGTTTTATTGCCCATACAACAGTTTTTTGTGCCCGCCATTTGCTGCCTTTAATGCCTGCTATGTGACTTTGAATCTACCGTTGCCCATTGTCGCGTTGGGGTGGCGTACTGCCACTCTCGCGAGTCAAAGCTTCAGATGTAAGAGTTCAACAAGTTCTCCAGATGCTCCTGGCGGCCCGACACGGGCATCGTGTCGGTGTTGCGGTCCACTACATGGGCGGCCACGGCCTCCAGGCTCATCTTTCCGTCCAGCACGTTTTGGCCCAAGGGTGCCTTCCAGCCTGCGTAGCGGTCGTCCACCAACTTGGACAGCTTGCCGTCGTTGATCATCTTCTCGGCGATCAGCAGCGCGCGGGCCGTCACGTCCATGCCGCCGATGTGGCCGTGGAACATGTCTTCGGGGTCGATGGACTGGCGGCGCACCTTGGCATCGAAGTTCACGCCACCGTTGACGAAGCCGCCGCCTTGCATGATGGTGTACATGGCCAGTGCGGTCTCAGGAATGCTGTTGGGGAACTGGTCGGTGTCCCACGCGCACTGCATGTCGCCGCGGTTCATGTCGATGGAGCCGAAGATGCCTAAGTCCACGGCGGTTGCGATTTCATGCTCGAAGCTGTGGCCGGCCAGGGTGGCGTGGTTGGCTTCGATGTTGACCTTGATTTCCTTTTCCAGGCCGTAGCGGCACAAGAAGCCATACACCGTGGCGCTGTCAAAGTCGTACTGGTGTTTGGAGGGTTCGCGCGGCTTGGGTTCGAGCAGGATGGTGCCCTTGAAGCCGATCTTGTGCTTGTACTCCACCACCATGTTCAGGAAGCGGCCCATCTGGTCCAGCTCGTGGCCGATGCGCGTGTTCAGCAGGGTTTCGTAACCTTCGCGGCCACCCCACAGCACGTAGTTGGCGCCGCCCAGCTTCAGCGTGGCGTCCATGGCTTCTTTGACCTGCAGCGCGCCCAGCGCAAAGATCTCGGGGTTGGGGTTGGTGGCCGCGCCGGACATGAAGCGGCGGTGGCTGAACAGGTTGGCCGTGCCCCACAGCAGCTTCATGCCGGTGGCCTGTTGCTTCTCGCCCAGCACATCCACCATGGCGCGCAGGTTGTTCACGCTGTCACGGGGGGTGGCGCCTTCGGGGGCCACGTCGCGGTCGTGAAAGCAGTAGTACGGGGCGCCCAGCTTGCTGAAGAATTCAAATGCCACATCAGCCTTGGCTTTGGCCGCGGCCATGGGGTCGGCCATGTGCTGCCAGGGGCGTTGGAAGGTGTCACCACCAAACGGGTCCAGGCCGTTCCAGCAGAAGCTGTGCCAGTAGCAGACGGCAAAGCGCAGCTGCTCTTCCATGCGTTTGCCCAGCACGATGCGGTCTTTGTCGTACCACTTGAAGGACAGTGGGTTGCTGGAGGTGGGGCCTTCGTAGGCGATGGGGGAGACGGTGGAAAAGTAGTGGCTCATGGTGCGTCCTTGGGTTGCTTAGTTGTGTGGTCGAATTAAATAATGGGTTGAACGCCCCGAAGGGCGTGCTTATTTCAGGTGGGTCGGTACAGGCTGCGGAACTGCGCGTAGCGCGCGGCCAGCAGGTCTTGTTCGGCGGCATTGGGGCGGTAGCTGGCCTCCACCTCGGGGCTCAGGCACACCGTGGCTTGCGTGGCACCGGTGGCCAGCCAGCCCAGGCGCGCGGCACCCAGGGCTCCGCCCACGGCGGAGCTGCCGTGCGTTACCACCTCGGCATCCAGCGCGCTGGCGAGTTGCTGCGCCCAGAAGGCACTGCGTGCACCACCGCCCACCAGGGAGAGGCGTGTCACGCTGCTGCCAGCGGCGTTGAGTGCGGCCAGGCCGTCTTTTAGGCCAAAGGTCACGCCTTCGATCACGGCGTAGCCCAGGCGGGCGGCGTCGGTGTCAAAGCTCAGTTGGTGAAAGCTGCCACGCACATTGGCGTCGTTGTGCGGAGTGCGTTCACCGCCCAGGTAGGGCAAAAACAGGGGCGATGTGGCGCGGTCGGCCAGCGATAGGTCGGCCGCCTTGCCCGCTACCACGCCGGCGTTGGGGGCGCCCAGCAGGTCGGTCACCCACTGCAGGCTGCTGGCGGCCGAGAGCATCACGCTCATCTGGTGCCAGCGGCCAGGCACGGCGTGGCAAAACGCATGCGTGGCGCTGGCGGCATTGGGCTGGTAGCTAGGGGTCACCACAAACAACACGCCACTGGTGCCCAGCGACAGAAAGCCCTGACCCGCGTCCACCGCGCCCATGCCTACAGCGCTGGCCGCGTTGTCTCCGGCGCCACCGGCCACCACGATGCCCTTGGGCAGGCCCAAGGCCTGGGCCACGTCGGCTTTCAAATAACCACCGGGCGCGCTGCCTTCCACCAGGCGCGGCATGTGCGCTTGCGTCAGGCCGGTCAGCGCCAGCAGCGCGTCGGACCAAGTGCGCTTTTGCACGTCCAGCCACAGCGTGCCGCTAGCATCGGACATATCGCTCACGTACTCACCGGTCAGTTTCAGGCGCACATAGTCTTTGGGCAGAAGCACCTTGGCCACTTGCGCAAAGATGGCGGGCTCGTGTTTGGCCACCCAGCGCAGCTTGGGCGCGGTAAAGCCGGGCATGGCCAGGCTGCCTGCCAGGTCGGTCAGCGAGGGCAGCGCGGCCATCATCTCGGTGCATTCGGCCGCGCAGCGCGTGTCGTTCCACAAAATGGCGGGGCGCAGCACCTCGTCTTGCGCGTCCAGCAGCACGGCGCCGTGCATCTGGCCGGACAGGCCAATAGCTTGCACGGCGGCAAATTCTTGCGGGTGCGCGGCACGCAGTTGTGCCAGGGCCGACTGCGTGGCAGCCCACCAGTCGTGCGGGCTCTGCTCGCTGTGGCCGGGGTGCGGGCGCTGCACGGTGAGTGCGGTGCCCGCCGAGCCGAGCACGCGGTGGTCGGGGGCCAAAAGCAGCACCTTCACTTCGGAGGTGCCAATGTCAATGCCAATAAACATGCGGGTTATGCGGTGAGGGTTGAGGAAGAAGAAATCTCTGCGGCATCCGTGGGGCGGGTCGCAGCAACAGGGGTTTTGGCGTGCATGGGGCGCAGGTCGTGGTGCAGCACCAGGGCGGCGGCACCCACGGCCGATGCCAGCAGCCCATAGCGCGCGGCGCGCACCGTGGGGGCGACCATGCCGGCACTGGCGGCGTAGCCTTGCAAGGTGGTTTGCGCCACCTGCACGATGGCGGGGTAGCGGTCGCACGAGGGGCCGCCCACCACCAGCATGCTGGGGTTGAAGGTGGTCCAGAGGTTTTGCAGCACCACGCCCAGGTAGTGCCCGCCCTGGGCCGGGTCGGGCAGCTTGGCCAGGGCGCGGGCACCAAAAAAGGTTTCGGCGCAGCCCTTGCGGCCGCACGAGCACAGCGGCCCGTCGATCTGCAAAATGCTGTGGCCAATTTCGCCAGCCATGCCTTGCATGCCGGTGAATAGGCGGTCATTGAGCACAATGCCCGCCCCCACGCCGGCGCCGCAGGTCACAAAAATCAGCGAGTCTTTGGCGTCACCCTCGGAGAATTCGTATTCGCTCAGGGCGGCGGTGTCGGCTTCGTTCTGCACGTGCACAGCCACCGGGGGCACACCGGCTTGGGCCAGTGCGCGGGTGATGAGGGGCACAAAGTCCACATTGCGCCAGCCCAGGTTGGGCGCAAAACGCAGCATGCCGGTGGCCTCGTCAAAGGCACCGGGCAGGCCCACGCCCACGCCCGCCAGCTGCACACTGCGCTGCACCAGCTGTGCATGGGTGCGCGCCACCAGGCGGGCCGTTTGGCGGCACACCTCGTCGGGTTGGGTGCCCATCAGGGGCTCCTCCAGCGCACACAGCACCTGCCCGGTGAGCGACACGCCCACCACGCGCAGCGCTTCCACCGCCACTTCCACGCCGATCATGCCGCGGCTGCGGCCGTCGATCTGCAGCGGGGTGGAGGGGCGGCCCAGGCCCTGGGCCGCTGTCACGTCGTTTTCGGTGAGCCAGCCTTCGTCAATCAGCTCCCGCACCAGCAGGCTGACCGTGGACTTGGTCAGTCCGCTCTCGTTGGCCAGTTGGGCACGGGAGAGCCCGCCCTGGCTGCGCAGCAGCCGCAGCAGCACGCTGCGGTTGATGCGTTTGACAAGTTGTTGGTCGCCGGTGGTTTTCATGGTGTGGTGGCTGGCGCGCTGTGCCTCACAGGTGGTGGGTCTGCGCTTTGCCCTCGGGTTGTTTGCCGGCGATGATCATGCCAAGAACTTCGTCTTCCACCACGTCTGTCGTGCGGTAAGTACCTACCAATTTGCCGTTTTTCATCACGGCCAGGCGGTCGCTGAGTCCAAACACGTCGGGCATGTCATGGGTGATCAGAAAAATGCCCACGCCCTCGGCCTTGAGCTGGCGCACCAGGTTGCCCACCATCGCGGTTTCCTCCGGCCCCAAGGCTGCTGTGGGCTCGTCCATGATGAGGATCTTGGCGTTGAAGTAAATCGCCCGCGAAATCGCCACCACCTGGCGCTGACCGCCCGAGAGGCGGCGCACCGGTGTGCGCACGTTCTTGAAGTTCTTGTTCAGGCGGTGGAACACCTTGCGGGCGTCGGCGTCCATGCGGTGGTCGTCCAGCGTGTTCCAGCGGGTCAGCAGCTCGCGGCCCAAAAACAGATTGGCCACGGCGTCCAGGTTGTCCGCCAGCGCCAGGGTTTGGTAGATGGATTCGATGCCACAGCGTTGCGCATCTACGGGTGTGCGGATGTGGGCTTTTTCGCCGCTGATCAGCACCTCGCCGCTGTCGATGGGGTAGGCGCCGGCCAGCATTTTCATCAACGTGGACTTGCCTGCGCCGTTGTGGCCCAGCAGGGCCACCACTTCACCGGGGTAGAGCTTGATGCTCACGTCGTCCACCGCATGCACGCCACCAAAGGACTTGCCAATGTTGCGCATGTCGACCAGCGCCTGTTTTGCGTTCACGGCGCTCATACGGTGTCTCCTGTCAGGCGGCGGTAAATCACGTCAAACACCACCGCGGCTATCAGCACCTGGCCGATGATCACGTAGCGCACACCAATGGACACATCGAGCAGCAACATGCCGCTGTCAATGCTTTGCATGATGAGGGCACCCAATACAGAGCCCAGAATCGAGCCACTGCCACCGGCCAGCGCGGTGCCGCCGATCACGGCAGCCGCAATCACGTACAGCTCCATGCTGGTGCCCAGCGAGTTGGTGCCGGCGTTCAGGCGGGCAATGGACACCATGGCGGCGATGGTGATGAGCACACCCATCAGCGCAAACAGCATCAGCGTGACGCGGCGCACAGGGATGCCGACCAGCGCGGCGGCCTCGGGGTTGCCGCCCATGGCGAACACATAGCGGCCAAAGCGCGTGCGGTGCACGATGAAGGACAACACCAGGGCCACAGCACCCCAAATCAGCACGGGAATCGGCACGCCCTGGGGCACGTCCTTGTTCATGATTTGGTAGCTGTTCATGGAGGCCACAAAGGCCAGCACGATGACCACGGGCACCAGCACGATGGCGGCATCCAGCCACAGCGGGTTGTTGGGTACGTCGTACGACGCTTTGGCGCGGCGCTTGGCCCACATTTGCACCATCAGGGCCAGCACGATCACGCCAGCCAGCATCCAGCTGGCGCTCACGCCGATGGCGCCGTCAAAGCCGCCACCCAGGCGCTGGAAGAAAGCGTCGTTCACAGGTTGGGTCTTGCCATCGGCCACCAAGAAGGCTGCGCCGCGAAACGACATCAGGCCGCCCAGCGTGACCACGAAAGAGGGCACGCCCAGCTTGGCCGTCAGCGCTCCCTGGTACAGCGACACGGCAATGGCCACGGCCAGGCCTACCAGCGAGGCCGATACCCAGTGCCAGCCTGCGGTGTACATCAGGGTGGCAATCAGCACTCCCACAAAGCCCATGACGGAACCCACCGAGAGGTCGATGTGGCGGGCCACGATGATGAGTACCACCACAGTGGCGACAATGCCAACCACGGCGGTTTGCTGGGCAATGTTGTAGAGGTTTTCGGGGGACATAAACAGTCCGCCGGACAGGATGTTGAACACGATGGCAATGGCTGCCAGTACCGTGCCCATCATCACCAGGCGCCAGTCGATGGCGGCCTGTTTGAGCGAATTCAAAACGGGATTCACATGCGTTCTCCGCAGGACATAAAAAAACCGCGGGCCGACCCCAGCCCGCGGTTCAAGGGCTTCAACTAACTCAGAGGGAAACGCGATTTATTTGCAAGCTGCGGGGCCTTTGGCAGCGTCCACACCCTTGCACAGGTCTTCTTTCTTGATCCAGCCGGCCTTGACCACGAGGTCCAGGTTGGCAGCGGTCACAGGCACCGGCTTGAGAAACTGGGCCTGCAGCGCCACTTTCTTCTCGCCACCACTCCAGGTTTGGGCGGCAGCCACTTTCTGGCCTTTGGCCAGCACGACTGCTGCAGCCGCTGCGTCACGGCCCAGGTCGCGTGCATCTTTCCACACCGACACGGTCTGGCTGCCCAGAGCCACGCGGTTCAGCGCGGCGTGGTCACCGTCCTGGCCGGATACGGGAATACCTTTGATACCCTTGGCGGTCAACGCAGCCACCACGCCACCGGCGGTACCGTCGTTGGAGGCCACCACGGCGTCAATCTTGCCGCCGGTCTTGGTGATGATTTGCTCCATGTTCTTTTGGGCGACTTCGGGCTTCCAGCCGTCGGTGTATTCCTCGCCCACGATCTTGATGTCGCCCTTCTTGACGGCGGCATCAATGATTTCTTGCTGGCCACCGCGCAGGAAGTTGGCGTTCGGGTCGGTGGGCGAGCCCTTGATCATCACGTAGTTGCCCTTGGGCTTGGCCGCCAAAATGGCGCGAGCCTGCATGCGGCCTACTTCCACGTTGTCGAAGGTGATGTAGAACACGCCAGGCGCTTCGATCAGGCGGTCATAGGCCACCACGGGGATCTTTTGTTGGTTGGCCTTGTTCACGGCGGGGAGGATCGCGTCCTTGTCCATGGCCAGGATGATCAGGGCTTTGGCGCCCTTGGCGATCAGGCTGTCGATGTCGGCCAGTTGCTTCTCGGGGGAACCACCAGCGTCGGCGCTGATGTAGCTGGCGCCGTCTTTGGCCAGTTGGGCCTTGATGGCGGCTTCGTCGGTTTTCCAGCGCTCTTCCTGGAAGTTGGACCAGCTCACGCCCACGACTTGGGCAAACGCGCCAGCGGCAGCCAGGCTCAGCGCCAGGGCGGTCAGTGTTGTCTTCAGTTTCATCAATGTCTCCGGTGATTTGGCCTGTGTCAGGCCTATGGTTTTGGAAAGGCTCTTCAGAGCCATCGTGCTGCCATAAATGCAGCACGGTGCATTTAGTAAGGACGACGAACTAATTGTTCGGGACTTCGACGGCGGTGCGAATAGGGATAAACCCGACATAGTTTAATCATCAAACTTAATAAGATCACCACGTTCTTTCATTTTTCACAAAGGATTCCCGCGTGCACCCTCTGGATTGGATTTCCCGGCCCGCGGTGCGCGGTGTCATGCTGGGGCTGTACCTGGTCCCATGGGCCTGGGCGGCCGATATGTCAGTCCCTGCCACGCCCCGTTTTGTCGAAGAGACGGACGCGGCCGGCCTGCAAAGCCGCTTTGAAGGCGAGGGCGAGTACATGGTGGGCGGCGGCGTCGCCACCTTCGATTGCGACGGCGATGGCCTGCCCGAGGTCTACGTCACCGCGGGCGTCAACAAGGCCAAGTTTCTGCGCAACCGCAGCGCCCGTGGTGGCGCGCTCAAGCTGCAGGAGGAGCGTTCGGGCCTGGAGCTGACCAACGCCATTGGCGCCTACCCGCTGGATATTGACGGCGACGGCCAGACCGACCTGGTGGTGCTGCGCGTGGGCGAGGTGCAGGTGTTCAAGGGCCTGGGCCAGTGCAAGTTCGAGAAAGCCAACGATGCCTGGTCCATCCACACCGGCAACGGCTGGCACACCGCGTTCTCTGCCACCTGGGAGCAGGGCCAGCGCTGGCCGACATTGGCCATTGGCACCTACACCGACCGCAGCAAGCCTGAGTTCCCTTGGGGTAGCTGCACACCGGGCTTGTTGTTGCGCCCCAAAGAGGGTGGCGGCTACCAGCCTGCCATGCCCCTGGTGCCGGGCCACTGTGCGCTATCCATGCTGTTCTCGGACTGGAACCGCTCAGGCACGGCCGCGCTGCGGGTGAGCAATGACCGCGAGTACTACAAAGGCGGCGAAGAGCAGCTCTGGCAGATGCCCGCAGGTGTCGCGCCCACGCTCTACACCGCCGCCCAGGGCTGGAAGCCGCTGCAGATCTGGGGCATGGGCATTGCCAGCCACGACCTCAACGGCGATGGCTACCCGGACGTGTTTCTGACCAGCATGTCCGACAACAAGTTGCAAACGCTGGAAGCTGGTGCCGGCCAGCCGCGCTTCACCGATATGGCGTTCAAGCGTGGCGTGACTGCGCACCGGCCTTATGTGGGCGGCGACGTGCACCCCAGCACCGCCTGGCACGCGCAGTTTGCCGACATGAACAACGACGGTTTGACGGACCTGTTTGTGGTCAAGGGCAATGTGTCCACCATGCCCGACTTTGCGACGCTGGACCCCAACAACCTGCTGCTGCAAAAAGCCGATGGCAACTTTGTGGAAGCGGGCAGCCAGGCGGGCCTGGCCAGCTTCAAGCGCGGGCGTGGCGGCATGGTCGTGGACCTGAATGGCGATGGCTTGTTAGACGTGCTGGTGGTGAACCGCTGGGACAAGGCGCAGCTGTGGCGCCAGATGAATAGCGGAGCCCCAGCCGAGGCCAGCCACTGGCTGCAGCTGCGCCTGCAGCAACCAGAGGGCAACCGTGACGCCGTGGGGGCCTGGGTTGAGGTGAAGTTGGGTGAGGGAGAAACTGCGCGCGTGGTCCGCCAAGAGCTCACCGTGGGCGGCGGCCACGCCAGCGGCCACATGGGCTGGATGCACTTTGGCCTGGGTAGCGCGGCTACCGCGCAGCTGCGCGTGCAGTGGCCGCACGGCGGCTGGAGTGACTGGATGCCCGCGAAGGCCGATGCCTTCTACACCCTCAGCCCCCAAGGCCTCGTGAACTGGAAAGCCCCATGAAACACCGATTGCTCTCCCTGGGCCTGGTCTGGGCCTGCGCCTGGATCAGCGCGCTCTTGCCTGTGCATGCCCAGCAGGCCGCGCCCGCGGCACGTCCGGCCAACGCCTTCAGCGCCGGTGTGGCCAACGAATGGTTCAGCTTGGCCTTGCTGCTCACGCAGCAAACCCCGGGTTTCAGTCCGCCTGTGGCCTCGCGCGCCTTTGCCTACCTGGGGCTCACGCTGTATGAGTCGGTAGTGCCCGGCATGCCACAGAACCAGAGCCTGGCGGGCCAGCTCAACGAGCTGCAGTCATTGCCCTGGGCGCAACCCGACGAGGTGCTGCACTGGCCCACCGTGGCCAATGCCTCGCTGGCCACGATGACACGCATGATGTTCCCCACGGCCAGCGCCGAGAATCGCGCCCGCATCGACCTGCTGGAACGCAGCCTGCCGCTCAAGTACAGCCAGGACTTTGACCCCAACACGGTCACGCCCGAGATCACCAACCGTTCGGAGACCTTCGGCAAGCTCATGGCCATGGCCATCATGACCTGGGCCCGCACCGACGGCGGGCACGAGGCCTGGGGCCCGCTGCGCCGCAGCCAGCAGAACTATGTGCCGCCCAGTGGTGAAGGGCAGTGGTCGGCAACGCCGCCTGCGTTTGCACCCGCGCTCTTGCCCTGGTGGGGCGATGTGCGGCCTTTTGTGCTCAAGACCAGCAGCGCTTGCGCCGCACCCATGCCCCCGCCGTATTCCGAGAGCCCCAGCTCGGCCTTCTACAAAGAGGCCAACGAGGTCTACCAGGTGAGCAACAAAGCCACGCAAGAGCAACGCCAGGTCGCCCTGTACTGGGCGGATGACCCGCTCAAGACCCCTACACCGGCAGGTCACTGGCTCTACATTGCCAACGATCTGCTCAAGCAGCAAAAGGCCAGCCTGGCCCAGGCCGCCCAAACCCTGGTGCGCCTGAACATGGCCATGGCCGATGCCTTCATTGCGGGCTGGAAGACCAAGTACACGGTGAGCCTGTTGCGACCGGTGACCTATGTGCAGCTGGTGATCGACAGTAACTGGGTGCCCACCTTGATGCATACGCCGCCGTTCCCCGAGTACCCCTCGGGCCACTCGGTGCAGTCCAGCGCAGCGGCGGGGATTTTGGACGATGCGTTTGGGGCCAACAAACCGTTTACCGACAACACCCACAACGACCGGGGCTGGGGACCGCGCACCTTTGCCAGCTTCCGTGTGGCGGCCGACGAGGCGGCCATTTCGCGGATGTACGCGGGCATCCACTTCCGCAGCGGCATTGAGGGGGGCAAGGTGCAGGGGCGCTGCGTGGCCCAGCAGGTGCTGGGGCTCAAATTGACGCGCTAGGTGCGCGCGGTGCTCAGCCCTCGCCCACGCCTATGGGCGCAGGGGCCCGCATCACGATGCGGGTGAACAGGCGGTCGTAGATCGGGTCGCGCGGTTGCTTGCCCGTGAGCGGGTCGCAGTTGGTGGCAAAGGCGGCGTCCAGCGCGGCCCAGTCTGCCTCGCCCAGCACCGCCTGTGCCACAGGCAGGATGGCAGTTTCTTCGAGCTTCATGTGGGTCAGGTAGGCCGCCACGTAGCGACGCACGGCAGTATCAAAGGCGGCGTGGCGGCTGTCGCCCACCAATTCCCAGGCCAGCAGCAGGTGCTGCAGCTCGCGCACCGCGGCTTCGCTGTGGGCGTGGTCCTGCTCCAGTTGCACGATCACCTCCATCGTTTGCGGGGCCAGCCGCGCCACGCGGGGAAACAGCAGGTCGGACTCCTTGGGGTGGTGCAGCTTTTCGGGGAACTCGTCAATATAGAACAGCATGGCGCGCAGCACATCGAAAAAGCACTCTGGTTCGTCACCCGGCCCGCGGTCCAGCATCAGCAGCAGGGATTGCAGCATGGCACGCAGGGCCGCGTGTTCGTCTTTGATGGTTTGCAGGCTGTTTTGGGGCATGGCGAGTCTCCGGTGTGGGCCATGCAAGCTTCCCACGGCTGGCGTTCAGCGCACTTGATGCAGGTCAATAGCTGTGGTTGTCGTGGCGGCCCGTTACCATCGTGGCTGGGCACGGTGGTGCCGTGTCCAAGCCTTTAGGAACCGTTGCGCCATGACCTCTTTTTCTCCCCGTACCCTTACCTGGTTGCGCCGATTGGCCTGGACCGCCGCAGGGCTGGTGCTGCTTTGGGCCCTGGCCTGGCTGGCGGTGCCGCCGCTGCTCAAAAGCCAGGCGCAAACCCGGCTGTCGGTCTTGCTGGGCCGCACGGTGACCGTGGGTGCGGTGGACTTTGCGCCCTGGTCGCTGGAGCTCACCGTGCGCGACCTGGCAGTCGCCAAGGCCGACGGCAGCGGCCCGCAGTTCAGCGTGGCGCGCATCTATGTGGATGCCGAGCTGCAGTCGGTGCTGCGCCTGGCACCCGTGGTGGACGCGGTGGCGGTGGAGGGCCCCAAGCTGCAACTGACCCACCTGGGCGATGGCCGCTATGACATTGACGACATCCTGCAGCGCCTGAGCGTGCCGTCGGACGCGCCGCCTGGCCCTTTGCCGCGCTTTGCGGTCTACAACGTCACCCTGAGCGGCGGCAGCGTGGACTATGCGGACCAGAGCCTGCAGGGCCAGCCGCGCCAGCACACGCTGCGCGACCTACAGCTCAGCGTTCCATTCCTCAGCAATTTCGATTCGCAGCGTGACGTGCTGGTCTCACCACGCCTGGCCTTTGTGCTCAACGGCAGCGCGTTTGACACGGCGGCCCAAGGCACGCCGTTTGCCCAGACCCGCAAGGGCGAGGCACAGCTCAAGATCAGCCAGCTGGACCTCAAGCCCTACCTGGCCTACCTGCCCGCCAGCTTGCCCGTCAAGCCGCAAGGCGCGGTGGTAGACGCCGAACTCAAGATCGGCTTTGTGCAGACGCCCCAAACGGCGGTAAGCCTGTCGGGCGTGGTGACGGTCAGTCAGTTGGCCGTGAATGACGCGGCCGGCGCGCCGCTGCTGGCAGCGGACACAGTGCGCACCGAGCTGGCCGACGTGCGCCCGCTGGAGCAAATCGTCAAGCTCTCGGCCCTGACCATCACCAACCCGCATCTGCAGGTGGTGCGCGCCCGTAACGGCCACCTGAATCTGGACCTGGCGTCTGCCACGCCTGCAGCAGTTGCTCCTAAAAAAGGAGCTTCTCGCGCAGATTCCACGGGGGCTACAGGCCAAAAAGATGCTCAACCACCTGCCACAGCTGCCCCAGCACCCTGGACCTTGCAACTGGAGCAGCTGGCCTTGACGGGCGGCACCGTGGACTGGCTGGACCAGCAAACCCAGCCTGCAGCCAAGCTGGCGCTTGCCGATGTGGCGTTCACCGCCCAGGGCCTGCAGTGGCCCATGGACAAGCCGGTGACCACCGAAGGCTCGGCCACGCTGCCTGGCAAGGGAACATCGGCCCGCCTGGGTTTCAAGCTGGACGGCACGCTGCAGCAGGGCAGTGCCCAGGCCACGGTGAACGACCTGCCCCTGGCGCTGGCCGCGCCCTATACGGCCCAGTTTCTGGAGCCAGGTGTGCGCGGCCTGCTGGACGCCCAGCTGGGCGCCAGCTGGCAGGGTGACCAAATCAAGGCTACTGCGCAGCGCCTGGTTGTGCGCGATGCGGGTCTGGTGGCCAGCAAGCCCGCGGCAGGCGATGGCACAGCCCGTGGCGCGAACGGCCCTTCGTCGTCCGACCTGCCGCAGTTCAAGTTGCTGGAAATCACCGACGTGCAGGCCGACCCCGCGGCGCGTACCGCCCGCGTGGGCAAAGTGCTGCTGGCCCGTGCCAGCACCGGCATACGGCGGGATGCGGATGGGCAGTGGATGTTCCAGAGTTGGCTCAAGTCGGTGGCCACACCCGCACCGGCCGCCCCCACGGACAAGGCCGCGGCGCCTGCCGTGCCCTGGAAGGTTGCACTGGGTGAACTCAGTGTGCAGGACGCCAGCGCCGTGTTCTCCGACCGCACCCATGCCCGCCCGGTGCGGCTGGAGCTGTCGGCCCTGAACTTGTTGGTAAAAGATGCGCAGCTGGATGGCAAAAAGCCGGTGTCGGTAACGCTGAGTGCACATGTGAAGTCCGGCCAGGCCGAGGCCGGCAGCCTGCGCTACCAGGGCACCGCCGCCTGGGACCCGGTGCAGGCGCAGGGCAGTGTGGAGCTGCTGGAGCTGCCGCTGCATGCGCTGGTGCCGTACTTTGCCGAGCAGATCAATCTGGACGTGCTGCGCGCAGACGCCAGCTTCAAGGGCCAGCTGCGCTTTGCCAGCACGCCCAAGGGGCCCGAGGTGGTGTTGAAGGGTGATGCCCAGCTCGAAGACTTCCGCGCCAACACCGTGCAGGGCCCCAGCGGCGGCATTGCCGAAGAGCTGCTGAGCTGGAAGGCGCTCAACGTGCCCGGTATCGACCTGGCCATGGTGCCCGGTGCAGCCACGCGCGTCAGCGTGCGTGAGGCGGCGCTGTCCGATTTTTATGCCCGCCTGATCGTCAGCTCCACAGGCCGCCTGAATCTGCAGGACCTGATGAAGACGCCTGCGCAGGCCGATGCGGCCGCCAGCACCGGCCCCGCGGCGCCGGCACCTGCCGCGTCTGCGGCGATTGCCGCATCGGCACCCAACGCGGCGCCAGACGCCATCGTCAACATGGGCCCCATCAGCGTGGTCAATGGCAAGGTGCTGTTCTCGGACCGCTTTATCCAGCCCAACTACACGGCCGACCTGAGCGACCTGACCGGCAAGCTCAGCCAGTTCTCCAGCCAGCCCAGCAATGGCGTGGTACAGCTGGCCGATCTGGAGCTGCGGGGTCGCGCCGAGGGCACCGCCTCGCTGGAAATCACCGGCAAGCTCAACCCGCTGGCCAAACCGCTGGCGCTGGACATTGCAGGCAAAGTCCGTGATTTGGAGTTGCCCCCGCTCTCGCCCTATGCCGTGAAGTACGCGGGCTATGGCATCGAGCGCGGCAAGCTCAGTGTGGACGTGCACTACGCCGTGCAACCCGATGGCCAGCTCACCGCCAGCAACAAGCTGGTTCTGAACCAACTGAGCTTTGGCGACAAGGTGGAGGGCGCGCCCAACAGCCTGCCCGTGAAACTGGCAGTGGCCTTGCTGGCTGACCGCAACGGGGTGATCGATCTGGACCTGCCCATCAGCGGTTCGCTGAACGACCCGCAGTTCCGCATCGGCCCTGTCATCTGGAAGGTCATCACCAACCTCGTGGTCAAGGCCATTACCTCGCCGTTCAGCCTGCTGGCCAATGCGTTGGGGGGTGGCGGCAGTGCCGAGCTCAGCACCGTGGCGTTTGCGCCGGGCAGCAGCGCCCTGAGCGATGCCGCGCGCACCGGGCTGGACAAGGTGGCCAAGGCGTTGGTGGAGCGCCCGGCGCTCAAGCTCACGGTGGTGGGCCAGGCCCAGCTGGAGGCCGAGCGAGAAGCCGTTAAGCGCGAGAAACTCAAGGGCCTATTGCTGGCAGAAAAGCGCCGCCGCGCCAGCGGCCAGGGCCAGGACGCGGCGGCCGTGAACAGCTACACCGTCGAAGAAATGCCGGTGCTGCTGCGCGCCGTGTACCGCCGCGCCGACATCACCAAGCCGCGCAATCTGGTGGGCCTGACCAAGGACATCGAGGTACCCGATATGGAGGCGCTGCTGCTGGCCAATATCACGGTCACCGACGACACCATCCGCGAGCTGGCGCTGCAGCGCAGTGTGGCGGTGAAAGACTACCTGGCCACCCAGAAGGTGCCTGCCGAGCGCCTGTTCCTGGGCGCTATCAAAACTGGTGGCCCGGTGGCCGATGCCAAGCCCCAGGCCGAACTGAACCTGACCATGCAGTGAACGTGAAGCAGGCCCTGCGCTTTTAGCGTTCTTCCACCTTGCCATCCGCATGCTTGGCAAAGCGGCCTTGGTCGCGCGGGTGCACGGGGTCGTTGGCGCCCCAGGGCCAGCCACCAAATTCGGTACGGCGGTAGTCGGCAAAGGCCTGGTGAATTTCGGCCTGGGTGTTCATCACAAACGGGCCGTACTGCGCCACGGGCTCGCCAATGGGGCGGCCCTGCAGCACCAGCAGTTCGCTCTCCACATCACCATTCACCAACGTGCAGTCGTCGGTGCCGCGCACTTCCAGCACGGACTTGACGGGCACCGACTCGCCTGCCACGGTGAGCGTGTTGCCCTGAAAGAAATACAGCTGGCGCCGCGTGGCTGTGTGGGTCGCGCCGGGCAGGGTCCAGCTGGCGCCGGGGCTCAGCTTGATGGTGTAGATGGCCAGGTCGCTGTCGGCCTCGCTGGCCCAGGAGTCGGGCGGGGGTGGCAGGCCCTGCTGGTCGCCCAGCGTGCCGGCAATGCACACCACCTCGGTCGCGCGGCCGTTCGCATCGATGGCCGTGGTGCGGGGAATGCTTTCGTGCCAGAACATGGTGAAGTGCGGCTCCACCATCTTGCTTTTGGCGGGCAGGTTCAGCCAAATCTGGAACAGCTCGGTGGGGTTGGGCTGGTTGGCATGCACCAGCGGAAACATTTCGCAGTGCACGATGCCCTTGCCCGCGGTCAGCCACTGCACATCGCCGCCACCAAAGCGCGCGGTGGCGCCTAGTGAGTCGGAATGATCGATGAGGCCGCGGCGCACGATGGTGACGGTCTCGAAGCCGCGGTGCGGGTGCGAGGGAAAGCCTGGCATCGTGTCGCCGTGGTACATGCTCCAGCCGTCCTTGCCCGCAAAGTCCTGGCCGATGTTGCGTCCGGCCAGCGAGGCCTGGGGCGCCATGCGGGCGTCGCCGGCGGGGTAGGCGTCGTTGTGGTGCACGCAGAACAAAAATGGGTCAATCGTTTGCCAGGGAAAACCCAGCGGTGCGACGGAGAGGATGGTGGACATGCAGAGAACCCCAGATGAAAGGCGTAGAGAATGGTTTGGGAGGACCAGGAAGACTGCCATTGTGTCTGGCCGCGCGGCTTTTTGCAGATGCCCTGCAGAATGCCCACATCCCTGCCACTAAGATCGGCGGATGTTGTTTTCATCGCGTTTCTTTCGCGGGCTGGGCGCCCTAGCCATCGCTGCGGCGGTGCTGGCCGCCGAGCTGGTGCAGCGTCCCCCCATACCGGCTGTAGCGCAGGCCGCGCTGCCCGCAGCGGCTGGCGTGGTCCCTGTGGCGGCCAGCCTCCGCCGCGTGGCGCAGGGGGTTATTCCCATGCCGGCGGGTACCGAGGCAGCCCATGCCAGCAGCCTGCTCGTGATGCCGCCTGACAGTCCGTCCGCACTCACGGTGTTCTGGTTTTCCGGCGAGCGCGAGAGTGGGCCGTTGGTGCAGATTGCCGCCTCGCAGTGGGGCCGCGCCACGCAGGCCTGGTCGCCCCCGCGCTTTGTGGTGAACCGCCACAGCATGGGCGACGACATTGGTTTTGGCCTGCGCCGCCTGGGTAACCCCGTGGCCTGGCGCGACAGCCAGGGCCGCATCCATTTGTTTGTGGTGGCCACCGGCTGGGGCGGCTGGGCCGCCAGCCGCGTGCTGCACCTGCGCCAGAGAGGCGCACAGCAAGGTTTGTCTGACCTGAGTTTTGAGCCCGTAGGTGTATTGCCGCTGTCCTGGTTGTGGAACACCAGCTACCTGGTGCGCAATGCGCCGCTGCCACTGGCCGATGGGGGCATGGTGCTGCCCGTGCATTTCGAACTCGGCATCAAGTACCCGGCGGCCCTGCGCTTTGATGCCGACGGTAATTTCAAGGGCCTGGTTCGGATGTCGTCACGGCCCTATGCGCTGCAACCTACGCTGCTGGCGCAAACGCCCACGCAGTGGTTGGCGCTGCTGCGTGACGAACGTGCGCAGGGCAAGGTGCTGGCCGCGCAAACGGAGGATGGCGGCAGGCATTGGAACGACCTGCCGGATCTGGCGCTGGATAACCCCGACGCTTCCGTGGGCGGCCTGGCGCTGGCACCGGGGCAACTGCTGTTGGCGCATAACTCTTCCCCCGGCACGCGCGCCCAGCTCGACCTGAGCCACAGCGCCGACGGCGTGCACTGGACCCTGCTGCAGACGCTGGAGAAGGGCGGGGGCGAAGCCGAGTTTTCCTACCCCGCGCTGGCCTGGGCAGATAGCAACCTGTGGGTCAGCTACACCGTGGACCGGCAGCGCCTGGCCTGGCAACGATTTGGCCCGACCCCGGAGGGAGGCAAGCCATGAGCCCGGACAGCCTGTGGAGCGGACTGCTGCACCTGGCCGCTGCCGTGGTGGCCACTGACACGCCCAGCCTGCCTGCCCTGGGGCTGACGCAGCTGTGGCTGCATGTGGGCTGGGGCATGGTTTTGGCCTGGCTGGGCTGTGTGCTGGTGGGATGGTGGCAACCGCACCGCGCAGCCTTCCTCACGGTGGCTGCAGTGCTGCTGGCCAGCATGTGGTTGCCCGATCCCTGGTCACCGGCCTACTGGCTAGGGCTGGCTTTCCAACACCCCAGCCTGGTGCTGGTACTGCTGTGCACGCGCCTGCTGCTGCGGCGCTTGCGCAAACCTGCCCCGCCGTGGGCCACGCGCCGCGCGCCACAACCCACCCGGGGGCTGGCACCGCTGGCGTTTGTCGGCGTGCTGCTGGGCTGGGCGCTGCTGCTGGACAGCTTTGCCTTGCTACCCTTGCCGTGGTCGCTATACGCCTGGGGCTTCAGCCCGCTGGCGGTGGCGCTGGTGGCCTGGGTGAGCCTGGGGCTGGTGCTGTCCAGCACCCAGGTCGGCAGCCGACCCGTGGCCTGGGCAGTGCCGCTGGCGGTGGTGGCCTTCGTGGCTCTGCGCTTACCTACCGGCAACGTGTGGGACGCCGTGCTGGACCCCTGGCTCTGGCTGGGCCTGCACGGATACCTGGTGTGGGTGGTGTTGCGACGGTACTGAATTTGCCTTTTTAGGGGCAGTCTTTGGTTCCTTCCAGGACCATCGTTTTTGAACTTTCGCAGAAAACATAGCTGCTGCCGGCGTTCCTGCTCTGGGACGGGGTTTTCAGCGCAGCTTCGTCCCATACCATGAGGCTACTCATCGGAGGCACCGAAGCAAACGCGTCTTGTGGCTTGCGGTAGGCAATCGCGGTATTCACGCCATCTTGCAGTTGTTTGGCCCAGCTTCCCACTTTCTCTATGAGTTTTCCTTTGCCTGCGTCTTTGGCGGCGGCGGTGGCGCTCCAGTCAGAAATCGTGGTGTTTGGATAGCCAAGATAGGCAAGATTGAGGTAAATCGTTGTGTCGTACAGCCGCCAGTTGCTCTGGGAGTTTCGAACGTTGACGACCAACGTCACGAGATCGCGGCCTCCAATATTGGCGGCATAGGGATCAATCGTGAGGCAGTTGTCCATCGTGCCACCTGCTTTCTTGGAAACGAACAGATGCGCTTTGGCAGGGCTGCAAACGTCGGCAGAGAAGTAGCCGTATTCCTCTGCGCCCGAGAGGCTTGCGACAACGCGCATTTCGGCAAAGAAGTTATTCCCCACAGGGCTGACAAATTGGGCTGTGCCAATTCGGATGTTCATGTTGTTGGTCTGGTCCTGGATGGCCAGAGTTTTCCAGGTCCTGCCACCTTGGTACATCGCGTATCCACCGATGGTTGCGTCGTCTTCCAAGGTATCCAGACGCTGAAAAGAGCGCGACACACCTTTGGGAAATAGATCCGCTGCTTGGGTGAACTGGGCGACAAGCCCGATAAAAATGCCGAAGAAGAAAGTGAGGTACCTGGTCATGTGGTGTTGTGACTGTGTAGAAGTTTGAAAAAATGAATTCAACATCGATGGCAAGGGGTTTCCATTGCCTGGGCTGACGTTCCGTTTTGGGTGATGGAACGTAGTGTTCCAGCGAATGCTGCGGACTACATGCTCAGAGGCGAGCGCATGCGTGAGCGCTAGGTAGTCTATGGGGCGCCGCGAGATTCCGGTATCCCCCAAACGGGTGATTTCATGGCCGCGTGCACAAGTAATCCGAGCTGCTCACCGGATCAAGGGTAAAATCGCGGGTGACGCTGCAATTTGCTTACCTTTGTAGCGTCTGCAGTCTGACATGGTCTGCGGCACGCCTTGCGCCGCCCCCGCACCTTTTTGGCCGATCATCTCGGCCCCTCCGGTTGTCAAACTCCCCCAGCGGCGAGCTTTACTCCGGTTTTATTTTTTCCTCCTTACCAAAATTCTTGACTTGAGCCTAAGCACCGGATGCACTTCCGGCGCAGAGATTTTGGTCCTCCAGCATGCGATGGTTTTTAACCAAGACCGTCATTCCCCCTGCGTTGCGCGGTTCATTGAAGCTGCGGGCGCCTTTTGAAAGATCCCACCATGGGCAAGAAACTTTACGTCGGCAATCTCTCCTACTCGGTAGATGACCAATCCCTGAACCAAAACTTCTCTGAATTTGGCACCGTTTCGTCGGCCAAGGTCATGATGGACCGTGACAGCGGCCGCTCCAAAGGCTTCGGCTTTGTGGAAATGTCCAGCGACGCAGAAGCCCAAGCGGCTATCGGTGGCATGAATGGCAAAAACGTGGACGGCCGTGACATGGTCGTCAATGAAGCGCGCCCCATGGAACCCCGCACCGGTGGTTTTGGTGGCGGCGGTGGCGGTGGCCGTCGCGAAGGTGGCGGTGGTGGTGGTTACGGTGGCGGCAACCGCTACTAAGCACTAACCTCCCGTTAGCTCTTGCTAGAAAAGCCGACCATGGGGTCGGCTTTTTTGCGTCTGGGCAAGGCCATGGGATGCGCCAGATTTGCGAATGCGGGAACTTCAGCCCGTCGCCGTGCTCCATTCACCCATGCAACGCAGAAGCACCCTGGCCGCTCTGGCCGCACTCCCCAGCCTCATCACCACCTCGCTGGCCAGCGCAGCCAGCCAGCCCCTGCTGCAGGCGCTCAAGCCTTCGCCGCGCATGCCGGTGCTGTTTGTGGGGCATGGCAGCCCGATGAACGCGATCGAGGACAACGCCTGGCGGCGCAGCTGGCAGGCCATGGGCACCGAGTTGCTGGCGCGTGGGGTGCGGCCGCAGCTCATTCTGTGCATCTCGGCCCATTGGCTCACGCCCGGCTGGCAGCTCACGGGCATGGCAAGCCCCAAGACGATCCACGACTTTGGCGGCTTCCCCCAAGCATTGATGGACCAGCAGTACCCCGCGCCCGGTGCGCCTGCGGTGGCACGCAGCCTGGCCAGCGCACTCAAGTCGCCCGCCACGGGGGCGGCACTGGGGGTGGACACCCAGCAATGGGGTTTTGACCACGGCACCTGGTCAGTGCTCAAGCCCATGTTTCCCAAAGCGGATATTCCCGTGCTGCAACTCAGCATGGATTACAGCCGCGCGCCGACCGAGCACTACGCGCTGGGCCGACAGTTGCAGGCGCTGCGTGAGCGCGGGGTATTGATCGTGGGCAGCGGCAACATCGTGCACAACCTGCGCGCCACGCGCGACGGCACCGCCGCCAACGAGGCCTACGACTGGGCCACCGAATTTGACGCCGTGGTGCAAAACCAGATCAAGAAGGGGCAGCTGGACGCACTGCCCAACTTCCAGTCGCTGGGCGCTGTGGCGCAGCAGGCTCACCCCTCCCATGACCACTACCTGCCGCTGCTCTACGCCGCGGGTGCTGCGCGCTCCAGCGAGATGCCGCGCTTTTTCAACACGGGTTTCCAGTCGGCGTCCATTTCCATGCGTTCGGTACTGTGGGGCTAAGTCTCCGTCTGCGATTGCTATGAAATAAGGAGCTGTTGGCGCAATGTTTACGGGGGCTAGAAGGCTATTTCTTTTGTAAAAACAGCGCAGAACAGACCCCACGCAGCCAGCGATTCGCAGGGTCATGGTGATAGCGGGCATGCCAGTGCTGCTTCACGGTAAAGCCGGGAATGGGCACCGGGCAGGCGTGCACCGCCAAGCCAGTGACCTTGGCCAGCGTCTCACCGATCTGGCGCGGCAGCGTGGCGATCAGGTCGGTCGTGGAGAGGATGGCGGGCAGGCCTAAAAAGCCGGGAATTTCCAGAATCACCTTGCGCTCGATCTGTTGGCGCTTGAGTGCCGCGGCCAGCAAGCCACTGCCCGTGCCTGAGGCGATAGCGGCATGGGCCTCGGCCTGGTATTGCTTGAGGGTGAGGGTTTTGCCAATGCGCGGGTGGCGCGCGTTGGCCAGGCACACCCATTGCTGTTCAAACAGTGTTTGTTGGTAAAAACCAGTTTCCAGATCCGGGATCAGGCCAACGGCCAAGTCGGCTTCGCCCGCTGTGAGCAGGCGGGCCGTGTCCGCATCGATGCGTGCAGCTTCCAGCGCCACCTGCGGTGCTGCGGCGCGAACATGGGCTAGCAGTTGTGGCAGCAGGGTGATGTGGCTGGCGTCGGTCATGCAGATACGGAACTTGCGCTGTGCCGTGGCGGGGTTGAAGTCCGGCTGCCATTCCGATATTTGCCGCAGCGCGGCCAGCGCCTGGCGCGTGGGCTCGATCAGCGCCTGTGCACGTGGCGTAGCTTGCATGCCTGCCGGTGTGCGCACGAAGAGTGGGTCGTGCAAGGCCTCGCGCAGCTTGGCCAACCAGATGCTGACGGTGGGCTGGCTTTGCCCTAACAGCTCGGCGGCACGGGTCACACTGCCGGTGCTGTAGAGCAGGTCCAGCAGTCGCAATAGCTTGGTGTCCAACAGCTCGGTGGTCTCGTGCGCAGTGTCCATGGTCGACCCCTTTATAAAAATATGCAATGCAATCTATTTTATGTATTGCATAGACGATAGGGGCTGCGCTGCCTACATTCGCTCCCAAGCAAGGAGAGCGATTTGAGAATTGCAGTGTTGGGCGCCGGTTCGTTGGGCTGTGCCATAGGTGGCACCCTCGCGCGTGCCGGGGCGGATGTCACCCTGATCAACCGCCGCGTGGAGCAGGTGCAGGCCCTGCGGAGCCATGGCCTGATCTTGCGCGAAGGTGACACGGATACGCGGGTGAAGGTGCATGCCGCCACCGACTGCGCGGGTCTGGGCGCGATGGACCTTGTCATCGTGCTGGTCAAGTCGTTTGACACCCGCAGTGCCATGCAGGGCGCGTTGGATTTGGTGGGGCCGGACACCGTGGTGCTGTCTCTGCAAAACGGGCTGGGCCATGAGGACGTACTAGCCGAGCTGGTGGGTGCCGAGCGTGTGCTGGCCGGCAAAACCTATGTGGGTGGCGTGCTGGTGGCCCCTGGTGTGGTGGTGGCCGGCACCCAGGGCAAAGAGACACTGATTGGCGAGTTGCAAGCCAAGGGTTCTGCGCGGGCTGACCGCATTGCGGCAGTGTTCAACGCCGCGGGCCTGCGCACCCAAGTGTGCGAAGACATCATGGGCACCATCTGGGACAAGCTGCTCATCAACGTGGCCACCGGCGCTTTGAGCGGCATTACCCGTTTGCCCTATGGCGCGCTGTACCAGGTGCCAGAGGCGGAGGCCTGTGCCGTGGCCGCGGTGGAAGAGGCCATGGCGGTGGCGCGGGCCAGCGGCATCACCCTGAGCTACCAGCACGGCGTGGACGCCTGGCGCAAAGCGGCGACAGGGCTGCCCTCCGCATTCAAAGCCTCGATGCTGCAAAGCCTGGAGAAAGGCTCGCTCACCGAAATCGACTTTATCAATGGTGCCGTGGTCGAGCGCGGTGCTGCCCTGGGCGTGCCCACGCCGGTGAATGCCACGCTGGTGGCCTGCATCAAGGGTATTGAGCGTTCCCTGAAAGAAACCCAATGAACCCCACCACCATCCCCCGCGCCTATGTGGAGCACGTCGCCATTTGGGTCCAGGACATCCAGTGGCACATCCAGTTTTTTCACAAGGTTTGCGGCATGACGATGCGCGAAGTGCAGGGCACCGTCGACGACCCGGTGCAGTACTGGATGCTGGGGGGCATGCAGTTCATGGCCAAGCCCGACCACAGCGCGCCCGAGGGGCGACTGGGCCACATCGGCGTGATGTGTGAAGACCTGGAGTACGCGCTGCAAGCCGCCCAAGCCTTTGGCGTGACCGAGATGCCGCAGGGCCGCAACTGGCTGCGTCTGCCCGATGGCCTTGCGGTGGAGTTCATCCAGGCCAGCGTCGGCACCGTGGCGCAGGCGTTGGCCATCAACCCGCGTGCCTGAGCGATTGCATTCACAAGGAATCCCTATGAGCCACGAAAAATACTGGGACGACGCCCGCGACGGCGACGTCTGCATCAGCCCCAACTACATCGTCACCAAAGAACGCATCCTGGCCTACGCCGACCTGACGGGCGATCACACCCCGGTGCACGTGGACGAGGCCTACGCCAACGCCAGCCACTTTGGCTGCATCGTGGCGCATGGTCTGTTTGGCCTGTCGATTGCCGATGGGTTGAAGACGCAGAGCGACTACCGCTTTCTGCCCGGCATGTCGCTGGGTTGGACCTGGGATTTTGTGCTGCCCATTAAGGTGAATGACGTGTTGCACGTCCAGTTCACCGTTAGCGGGTTGCGCGCTTCCAAGAGCCGCCCGGGCTGGGGCATTGTGATTTTGCCCAGCGAGCTGATCAACCAGAACGGCGACGTGGTGCAGAAGGGCGAGCACCGTCTGATGATTCCGCGCCGCCCAGGTTCCTTTTAATTGCTATCTATTTAGTAGCTGCTCGCGCAACAAACACGAGGGCTAGAGGCCAATATGACTCAAAATTCTCAGCAGGAGCGTCCTTTGGAAGGCATCCGCGTCATCGACTACAGCCACTTTCTGGCGGGCCCCTATGTGGGGCGCTGCTTGGCCGCCATGGGGGCCGAGGTGATCAAGGTGGAGCGCCCGGGCACTGGCGACGCGGGCCGCCAACATGCCTGGTTTGTGGGCGACGACCACGCCTACAGCGGCTACTTTTTGCAGCAGAACATGGGCAAGAAAGGCCTGTGCGTGAACACCAAGGACGCACGCGGCCGTGCGCTGATGCAGAAGCTGGTGGACAGCGCCGATGTGTTCATCGAAAACTACCGCCCCGGCGCGCTGGACAAGCTGGGCCTGGGCTACGCCGCGCTGGCCGAGCGCAACCCGGGCCTGGTGTACTGCTCCATCTCCGCCTATGGCCATACCGGGCCCGATGCGCACCGCGCGGGTTTTGGTCTGATTGCCGAGGCCAAGAGCGGCATCATGCAAATGGTGGGCAATCCCGGCGAAGCGCCGCCGCTGCTGCGCATCTCGCTGGGCGACATGTACACCGGCATCCACGCGGTGGCCGCCATCAATGCCGCCCTCTTGGGCCGGGTGAAGAGTGGCAGGGGCCAGCACATCGACATGGCGCTGTATGACACGCTGGTCTCCATGCACGAATATGCCGTGCAGTGCTACACGCTGTCTGGTGGTGAAGAGGTGCCGGTACAGACCGGGCACGACATGCCCAACAGCACGCTCTACGGCGTGTTCCGCGCCCAGGATGGCGACCTGGTGATTGCCGCCCAGGTCGACGATGCATGGAAGCGCTTTGCCGCCTTGGTGGAAGCGCATGGCGGCCCCACCGGCTTTGGTGCGGATGCACGTTTTCACACGAACACGGGCCGCAATGCCCAGCGGCTGGAGATTCTGGCGGTGGTGAAACCGTGGGTGGCTGCGCGCTCAGTGCGCGAAGTGCTGGCTTTGCTTGATGGCATCGACGTGCCCAGCGCCAAGGTGCAGCGCATTGACGAGGTGCTGTCGGACCCGCAGATACAGGCACGCGGCATGGTGCTGGAGCAAGACCACCCGGTGATTGGAAAGATCCGCCTGCCCAATCTGCCGTTTCATTTTTCGGGCTGCGACACCAATATCACCCAGGTGGCACCTGACCTGGGCCAGCACAACGCCGAGATCGCCACCAGCCTGGGCTTTGCGGAAACCGACATTGCGGCCATGCAGGCCGATGGCGTGTTGTTCAGTCGCTCGGGAGGCACGCCATGACTGACAAATACGCCGTCATCGGCAACCCGATTGGTTTTAGTAAATCCCCCTTCATTCACAGCAGCTTCGCCGCAGCCACGGGCCAGGACATCGACTACACCAAGATCGAAGGCCCGTTGGGCCAGTTTACTGAGACGGTGGACGCCTTTCGTGCCAGCGGTGGGCTTGGGCTGAACATCACCGCACCCTTCAAGCTGGACGCGTATGCCTATGCCACGGAGCACTCCGAGCGGGCCAAGCTGGCGGGGGCCGCCAATGCCATGAAGTTCGAAGGCGAGCACGTGATCGCAGAGAACTTTGATGGAGTCGGGTTGGTGCGTGACTTGACGCATAACCTGCAAGTGGCCCTGAAAGGCAAGCGCGTGCTGATGCTGGGCGCAGGCGGTGCGGCGCGCGGGGCCTTGCTCCCATTTCTGGCTGAGGAACCTGCCTTGCTGGTGATCGCCAATCGCACGCGCTACAAGGCAGACGAGTTGGCGCAGATCGGGGCGGCCAAGGGTTGGGTGCAAGCCTGTCACTACCTGGATCTGGCAGGCCAGCGGTTTGACGTGGTGTTCAACGCTACCTCTGCGAGTCTGCGCGCCGAGTTGCCGCCGGTGCCGGCCGAGGTGTTTGCAGAGGCCTGCCTGGCATATGAGTTGGCGTATGGCAAAGGCCTCACCCCCTTCTTGCGGCTGGCCCAAAACGCGGGTGCTCCGCAGCTGGCCGACGGCGTGGGCATGCTGGCTGAGCAGGCGGCCGAAGCTTTTGCCTGGTGGCGTGGCGTGCGGCCCGACACCGCGGCCGTGATCCGGGCGCTCACGGTTCCACTGGCC
Source organism: Rhodoferax sp. P1_F3 (assembly GCF_056405715.1). Lineage (NCBI taxonomy): Bacteria > Pseudomonadati > Pseudomonadota > Betaproteobacteria > Burkholderiales > Comamonadaceae > Rhodoferax > Rhodoferax sp. P1_F3. The sequence goes on from NZ_JBFUBO010000007.1 coordinate 49,317, forward strand.
TGAGGACTGCCATGGCCCAGTGCTGCCTCCTATACTTGTGGAATGAACCAGTCAGTACATTCCGCGGGAACCCCCAAAGCCCCAGCCAAAGCGCGTACCAACGACCCGGCGCGCACCATGGCGGGTATCTTGGCGGTGGCAACCAAGGAGTTTGCGGCCAAGGGTTTGAGTGGCGCGCGCATCGACGCGATTGCCGAGGCCACGCATACCAGCAAACGCATGATTTACTACTACTACGGCAGCAAAGAGGGGCTGTACGTGGCAGTGCTGGAGGACCAGTACCGGCGCATGCGCCAGATCGAATCTGCGCAGCATCTGGAAGACCTGGAGCCCGAGGCGGCGCTGCGCCGGTTGGTGGAGTTCACCTTCGACCACCATGCGGACCACGAGGACTACATCCGCCTGGTGATGAACGAGAACATCGAGCAGGGCGCCTACTTGGCGCAGAGCAAAACCATTCAGGAACTCAATGTGCCGGCCATCCAGGCGATTCGCCAGCTGTACGACCGGGGGGTGCAGCAGGGCGTGTTCCGCCCGGGGCTGGACCCGGTGGACATCCATGCCTCCATCTCGGCGCTGACGTTTTTCAACGTCTCCAACCGCCACACCTTCGGGCTGATCTTCAAGGACAAGGCGCACAACGCGCAGTCTGCCGCGCGCCGCGCCAGCATCACCGAAATGGTGGTGCGCTTTGTGCGCGCGTAATTCACTTTCGGCATAACAGCTTTCCCGGCTATATGAGGAGGCTCTAGGGAAAACCCGGTTATTAAAAAACTAACTAGTTCGTACATTAATAAAAATCCGAACATTGGAGACATGTGTGGTCAAAAAAATCATTGATGGGTACTGCCAGTTCATTGGCTACCTGATTGCCGCCGCCCTGGCGGCCATGGTGGTGCTGGTGTTTGGCAACGTGTTCATGCGCTACGCCTTCAACTCGGGTTTCACCGTGTCCGAAGAGTTGTCGCGCTGGCTGTTTGTGTGGGTGACATTCCTGGGTGCGGTGATTGCGCTGCGCGACAACGCCCACCTGGGCACCGACATGCTGGTGAGCAAGTTTGGGCCCAAGGGCAAGCGGGTGTTCATGGGCATCTCGCTGGTGCTGATGCTGTTTTGCCTGTGGCTGATCTTCAAGGGCACCTACGACCAGTTCATGGTTAACAAGGATTCAGAGAGCCCGGTGATGGAAGTCTCCATGGGCTGGTTCTACGCCGGGGGCATGGTGTTCTCGTTGCTCAGCTTTCCCATTCTGGCGCTGGAGCTGTTTCGCCTGCTCACCGGCCAGATAGCCGACCAAGACCTAATGCTGATTCAGGAATCTGAAGAAGCCGCCCACTAATCCAGGAGCACATGCCATGACGATTATTGTTTTTCTGGGTTCCCTGATGGGTGCCATGGCGCTGGGCGTGCCCATCGCGTTTTCCCTGCTGTTGTGCGGCGCTGCGCTGATGTGGCACCTCAACATGTTTGATGCGCAAATCCTCGCGCAAAACCTGCTCGAAGGTTCCAACAGCTTCCCGCTGCTGGCCGTGCCGTTCTTCATGTTGGCCGGCGAGATCATGAACGCGGGCGGTTTGTCACGCCGCATCGTGAACTTTGCCATGGCCCTGGTGGGCCATGTGAAGGGGGGGCTGGGTTATGTGACCATTGTGGCCGCGGTGATCATGGCATCCTTATCGGGCTCGGCAGTGGCCGATGCCGCTGCGCTAACGGCGTTGCTCTTGCCCATGATGGTGGCCGCCGGCCACGACAAGGCCCGCTCGGCCGGCCTCATCGCATCGGCCGGCATCATCGCGCCCATCATCCCGCCTAGCATTGGCTTTGTGGTGTTTGGCGTCGCAGCCAATGTGTCGATCTCCAAGCTGTTCATGGCCGGCATCTTTCCGGGTGTGTGGCTGGCGCTGTCGCTGGTGGCAACCTGGTGGTGGCTGGTACGCAAAGAGGTGGTGGTGCCACCCCCGCGTAAGTCTGCCGCCGAAGTGCTGGAGTCTCTGCGCCTGGCGACCTGGGCGCTGGTGCTGCCTTTCATCATTGTGTTCGGCCTGAAATTCGGCATCTTCACGCCCACCGAGGCTGCGGTGGTGGCTGCGGTGTACTCGTTGTTTGTATCCACCGTGATTTACCGCGAGCTCAATTTCAAGAAGCTGGTGCCGTTGTTTGTGATGGCGGCCAAGACCAGCGCAGTGGTGATGTTCCTGGTGGCGGCGGCCATGGTGTCGGCCTGGCTGATCACCGTGGCAGACCTGCCGGGCCAGGTGGTGGCGCTGCTGCAACCGCTGCTGGACAGCCCCAGGATGCTGATGCTGGCCATCATGGTGCTGACCATGGTGGTGGGCACGGCGCTGGACATGACGCCCACCATTCTGTTGCTGACGCCGGTGCTGATGCCGGTGGTGAAGGCCGCAGGCATTGACCCGGTGTACTTCGGTGTGCTCTTCATCATCAACAACGCCATTGGCCTCATCACGCCCCCCGTGGGCACGGTGCTCAATGCGGTGGCCGGTGTGGGCAAGGTCAGCATGGACGAGGTGACCAAGGGCGTCGTGCCTTTCATGATCGCCCAGTTCCTGATCATGTTCCTCATGGTGGCGTTCCCGCAGCTGGTGATGGTGCCTGCGCGCTGGTTCTATTGATTGCGTTCCCGTTCTTACTTTTATTCAGGAGACAACTATGAAACGACTGTTCATTAAATCGGTAGTGGCTTGCGCCGCGTTGGCGGTCATGGGCTTGGCGTCGGCTCAGGACATCAAGGAGCGTACGCTCAAGTTCGGCCTCAACGGCCCCGAGGGCCACCCCGCTGTAGCTGGTATGAAGAAATTTGCCGAGGCCGTGGCGGCCAAGTCCGGCGGCAAGATGAAAGTGCAGCTGTTTCTCAACGGCGCGCTGGGCAGTGACCAGGCCACCCTGTCCGCCTTGAAGGGTGGCACCGTGGAAATGGCGGTGATGAACTCCGGCATTCTGGCCAGCGAAGTGAAGGCGCTGGAGGTGTTTGACTTCCCCTTCCTGTTCAACAACGAGAAGGAGGCCGACGCGATTGTGGACGGCCCGATTGGCCAGAAGATGCATGCCGCCCTGGAGGACAAAGGCATCGTGGGTCTGTCGTACTGGGAACTCGGTTTTCGCAACATCACCACCGGCAAGAAGGCCATTACCAAGGTGGACGACATTGCAGGCCTGAAGCTGCGCGTGATTCCCAACGCCATCAACGTGGACTGGGTGAAAGCCCTGGGGGGCAACCCCACGCCCTTGCCATTCCCTGAGGTGTATGCCGCGCTGGAGCAGGGTGCCATTGACGGCCAGGAAAACCCGATCTCCGTGATCGCCTCCAACAAGTTCTGGGAAGTGCAAAAGAACGTGGCACTGACCAACCACCAGTACAACCCGCAATCGGTGATCTTCAGCAAGAAGATCTGGGAGACCCTGAGCCCCGCCGAGAAGAAGATCATTGACGATTCCGCCGATGAGGCCACCAAGAGCCAGCGCGAAGCCTCGCGTGCATCGCTGGCCGCCAATCTGGAGTTGCTCAAGAAAAATGGCATGACGATCACCACGCTTCCTGCGGCCGAAGTGGCCAAGCTGCGTGAAAAGATGAAGCCGGTGATCGACAAGCACAGCGCACTCGTGGGCCCAGTGGTTGCCGAAGTGCAGGCCGAACTGGCCAAGCTGCGCAAATAAGCACGAGGACCACCATGAACGTTCTAATGCTGCACGGCATTAACCACAATATGTTCGGCAAGCGGGACCCCGCACAGTACGGCACCACCACGTTGGATGAAATCAATACCAGCCTGCAGGTGTTGGGTGCGGAGTTGGGCGTTCAGGTGCAGACCTTTCAGACTAATAGCGAGCAAGAGATGTGTGAGCGCATCCACCAGGGCTTTGCCGAGCAGGTGGATGCGGTGCTCATCAACGCAGGGGCGTGGACCCATTACAGCTACGGCATCCGCGACGCGCTGGCAATCCTGACCTGCCCCATCGTGGAACTGCATATGTCCAATATCCATGCGCGCGAAGAGTTTCGCCACAAGTCGGTGTTCGCCGAGATCGTGAAGGGCCAGATTGCGGGCTTTGGTGCGGACAGCTATTTGCTGGCTTTGCGCGCTGGCGTGAATGCTGCGAAGGTTGCCAAGGCAGCACAACCATGATCATCAACGGCAACACCGAAGTCATTGCCCACATTGGCTTCCCCACGCATGCCTTCAAGGCACCCATGATCTACAACCCCTGGTTTGAAAAAGCCGGGGTCAACGTGGTGGTGGTGCCCATGGGGTGCAAGGGGTCGGACTATGCGGATTTCCTGCGCAGTGTGTTCAAGCTCTCCAACATCCGCGGCGCGCTGATCACCATGCCGCACAAGGTGCCCACCACGGCGCTGGTAGACACGCTGTCGCCCACGGCGGCCATTGCCGGTGCCTGCAATGCGGTGCGCCTGGGCCCTCAGGGCCAGCTGCAGGGCGATATGTTTGACGGTGCCGGCTTTGTGCGCGGGGTGCTGCGCAAGGGACTGAAGCTGCAAGGCGCACGTGCGCTGGTGGTGGGCAGCGGGGGTGTGGGGTCGGCCATCGCCGCGTCGCTGGCTGCCGAAGGGCTGTCGGCACTGGCCGTGTTTGACGTGAATGCCGACGCGGCCGATGGTCTGGCCGCCCGCCTGCGCCAGCACTACCCGCAGTTGCAGGTGCTGACCGGCTCCACCGACCCCGTGGGCTTTGACCTGGTGGTTAACGCCACGCCCCTGGGCATGAACGAGGGCGACGCCATGCCGCTGGACGTGACGCGTCTCTCGCCCAGCACCTTTGTGGGCGAAGTGGTCATGAAGACCGAAACCACGGCTTTTCTGGTGGCGGCCATGGCTCGCGGCTGCCAGGTGCAGGTGGGCTCGGACATGCTGTTCGAGCAGATCCCGGCCTATTTAGAGTTCTTTGGCCTGCCCAGCACCACGCCCGAAGAGCTGCGCGCGGTGGCTACGCTGCAGTACTGATCAGCCGCCCGCTGCGGGGGCAAGCAGCCACTCGCGGCGGAACAGCCACTGTTGCGGTTGCCACAGGTTGTCCAGCGTCACCTCGCCGTCCTTGTGGCGGCTTTTGACATGCCAGCGCTGGGCCAGCAGCGTGCAACGGGGCAGACAGCTGGGCTGCTCATTCAGGTCATCTTGTAGCCACACCACGGCGTCAAACTCTTTCAGCAAGCGGTCCAAGCGCTCTGCCGCAGGCATCTCGGGGTACAGCGCGCCGGTGTTGCGGCCCTCGGCGTCATACGGCGTGATGCGCGCGCCGGGCAGCACGAAGTGGAAGCGCTCGTACTGGCCGGTAAAGCCATTGGGCACCACCACGCGCTGGCCACGCATCTGCGCCTGCACCGCATCGCTGTAGCCCGCGCCCGAGATGGGTTGCACCATCAGCGTGAAGCAGCCATACACTGCCAGGCAGGCCAGCAGCGTGGCATTGCGCACCCAGGAAAATCGAATATATCCGGCTACAGCCCCCGCCAGTCCTGCGCTGGCAGCTAGCAAAGTCATAGCAACTTCCAGCGGGCTGGCCATGCCCAGGCTGCCCATGACCCAACCAATGCGGCCCAGCATCACCAGTGCGGGCACGGTGAGCAGCAGCGTGGCGGCGAACCAGATGCGGTGCAGCCGGTCCCACAGCAGCGCCATGGCAATGGCCAGTGCCGGCATGGCAGGGATCACATAGCGTTCGGAGCGTTGGTTGGGGATGGTGAACACCACCAGCCATACCACCAGCCAGGCCAGCAGCACCCATAGCGCGGGGCTGAGGTGTGCGTAGTGCCGGGGCCGCCAGCCGTGCCGCAGTGCGTGCAGGCAAAAGCCCAGCACCGGCAGCACGAGCAGGCCGCCATTGGCCGGGTAGGCCAGCAACTGGGTCCACATGGGGTAGGCGCCGTACAGCGCGGCCTGCCAGTAGCCCATGCTGCTGGACATCTTGCCCGCGTTCTCGGCCACGACAAACTCTTGCCACACCTCGGCGGGATTGGGGTCCAGCACAAACCACAGCGCGAAGATGCCCAGGCCCAGCAGCGCGCTCCAGGTCACACCCCCCGTCGTCCGCACTGCGGTGCGCCAGTTCCAGGGTTCGCTCAGCAGCACCGCGCACCAAAGTGCAGCCGCCGTGGGCGCCACCAGCGCAAACGACTTGTAGGCCGCGCCCAGGCCCATAGCGATGCCGATCAGCGTGTAGGCCCATGCGCCCAATTGGCGGGCGGGGGACACCACCGCGGACCCACCCAGGTGCAGCCACAGCAGCCACCACATGGGCAGGGCCAGCCAGAAGGTCTCGGGTGCGGAAGTCAGGTAGACCCGGCCGTAGCGAAAGGTGGAGAAGTACAGAAGGTACAGCGCGGCAGTAATGCAGGCGGTGCGCAGCTTGCCCGGTGTGGGTGCCATGCGGTGCGCAAAAAAGGCCAGCAGGGCGGTGGTGGCAAAGGTGTAGGCGATGCTGGGCAGGCGCAGTGCAAACAGGCTCCAGTGCTGGCCCCAACCACCGGCCACCATGGCCTGCCAGATCAGCAGCGGCGGCTTGGTATTGCGCGTGCCCACCAATTCGGACTGCAGCGGTAGCCAATGGCCGCTCTCGGCCGTCATGCGGGCGATGTGGATGTACACCATCTCATCGCCATTCGTGGGCGCATAAAAGCTGCCCAGGCCGAAGAGGTAGAGGGCCGCTGCCAAAGCCACCAGTACCAGCCAGGGCCAGGTAGGGGCGCGGTGTGACAAAGCGTGTGCCTGCATGGTGCCGCTGAACGCGCTCAGTCGGTGTTGCGCTTGAAGGTCCAGCGGTCGTTGGCGAGGAAGTTGCTCACGCTGGCAGCCACGATGGCGATGATGTTGGCCACGCGGTAGTCCATGCTGCCCGACAGCAGCAGCGTCAGCACGTACTGCAGGCCGCTGCCGAAGGCTGAGGCGGTGATGTACTGGCCAAACTCCAGACCCAGCAGGCGCAGGCTCACCGGCTGGGCTTCTTCGGCTTCCAGCGTCTTCACGCGGTCCGACCAGGTCCACAGCCGGTTCCAGGTGAAGTTGTTGAGCGTCGCCACGGCAATGGCCAGTGCCAGGGAGAAGTAGGGCTTGTTGTAGGCGGCTTCGAGTTCATTGAACAGGAACTCGTGCCCCAGGTGCAGCACCACCAAGTTCACCACCGTACCGCTGGCACCGACGATGCCGAACTTGATGTAGCGGTAGCGCTCCATCCAGCCCAGGGCCCACAGCACCAGCCGCTGCACGACGCTCATGCTGCAGCGCCTGCGCTGCTGCGCAAAAAAGCCAGGGCCTGGTCCAGCACCGGGTCGGGCGCAATGCGCTTGAGGCACTGGTTATCCCCATCGCAAAAAGTCAGGCGGTGGTTGTAGGCGGTCAGGCAGGGCGAGCAGGCAATGCCCGATTCGAGAATGATGGTGCGTTGGCCCAATGGACCATACAGCTTGCCGGTTTCGGGCCCGAAGAACACCATGGTCTGGATGGGGGTGACGGTGGCAAAGTGGCTGGGTCCGCCGTCATTGGTGATGAGCAGGGCGCTGGCATGCATGAGCATGAGCAGTTCGCGGATGCTCTTGGTGTAGCCAGTTAGGTCGATGCAGGCCGCGTGGCCGACCTGGGATTGCAGGTCGTGGGCCAGTACCGCGTCGTCCTTGAGGCCAATCAGCCCCACGGCATAGCCCGCAGCACACAGGCCCTGCACCACGCGGGCGTAGTGGCTGGCGGGCCAGGCCCGCTCGGGGAGGATGCCCCCGCCGGCATACACCAGCACCAGCGGGCGTGCCCGGGTCACCGGGTGGTCGGTCTCCATCTTGCTGCGGTAGGCGGCGAGTTCCTCGGGCGTTAAAGCGACGGACAGCTCGGGCTCCGCCGGTATTTCGCGGATGGGGCCTGCGCGGTTGCGCGGCATGCCTTCGGGCGACTCCAGCGCATCGACCAAGGAGAGGAACTGCTTGCTGATGTGCTGGTAGGGGTTGTACGGAATGCTGTGGTTGATGAAGCTGCCGCGGTACAGGCCTTCCTGCGTGTGCGGCGTGAAGCCCACGCGCACGGGGGCGCCGGTACTGAAGGAGAGCAGGGCGCTCACTCGGGAAAACAGTTCGCAGTCGATGACGGCGTCCAACCCCAGGCGGCGCATCTTCAGGCTTACAGCCAGGATGTCGCGGATCAGCGAACCACCGGAGCTGTCGTCCAGCGTATGCATGTGCTCGGGTTCGGTGAGTGACAGCAGCCTGGAAACTTCCTGGTTCTTTTTCAGTTGCAGGATATGGATGGCCGCACCCGGATACTGACGGCGCAAGGCCGCAAACATGGGGCCTGCCAATACGATGCTGCCCATCTCGGAGAGCAGGATCACAAGGATGTTTTTCGGCGCCGCTGGCATGCGCGCAGGCGGCGTGAACAGCCCCGTGAATTTGACCCAACCAGACACCGCGCCGCACAGCAGCTGGCCTGCCCAGCGGTCAATGAAGCGTTGTGTCTGGATGTTCACTGTCGGTGCTTACTTGAGGCCCGCTGCCGCACGCAATGCCGCTGTCTTGTCGGTGCGTTCCCAGGTGAACTCTGGCTCCTCACGACCGAAGTGGCCGTAGGCGGCGGTCTTTTCGTAGATGGGGCGCAGCAGGTCCAGCATCTGGATGATGCCCTTGGGACGCAAGTCAAACACCTCGGCGACGATGGCCGACAGCTTGTCATCCGCAATCACGCCGGTGCCTTCGGTGTAGACCGTGATGTTCATGGGCTTGGCGACGCCAATCGCGTAGGCCACTTGCACCTGGCACTGTTTGGCCAGGCCCGCAGCCACCACGTTCTTGGCCACGTAGCGCGCAGCATAGGCAGCGGAACGGTCCACTTTGGAGGGGTCTTTGCCGGAGAAGGCACCACCGCCGTGGGGGCAGGCGCCACCGTAGGTGTCCACAATGATCTTGCGGCCGGTCAAGCCGCAGTCACCCTGGGGGCCACCCACCACAAAGCGGCCGGTGGGGTTGATCAGGTACTTGGTGTTCTGCAGCCATTCCTTGGGCAGCACGGGCTTGATGATCTCTTCGATGATGGCTTCGGTGAACGAGGCTTTCATCTTGTGTTGGGTTTCGCTCTGATCGGGGCTGTGCTGGGTGGACAGCACGACGGTGTCGATGCTGTGGGGCTTGCCGTCCACATAACGCATCGTCACCTGGCTCTTGGCGTCAGGGCGCAGGAAGGGCAGACGGCCATCCTTGCGCAACTGGGCCTGGCGCTCCATCAGGCGGTGGGCGTAGTAGATGGGGGCGGGCATCAGCTCGGGCGTTTCGTCGCAGGCGTAGCCGAACATCAGGCCCTGGTCACCGGCACCGGTGTTCAGGTGGTCGTCACTGGCGTGGTCCACGCCCTGGGCGATGTCGTTGGACTGTTTGTCGTAGGCGACCAGCACGGCACAACCCTTGTAGTCGATGCCGTATTCGGTGTTGTCGTAGCCGATGCGTTTGATGGTGTCGCGCGCGACCTGGATGTAATCCACATGCGCGTTGGTGGTGATTTCACCGGCCAGCACGACCAGACCGGTGTTAGTCAGCGTTTCGGCAGCCACGCGGGACTTGGGGTCCTGCTTGAAAATCGCGTCCAGGATTGCATCGGAAATCTGGTCGGCGACTTTGTCGGGGTGGCCTTCAGAAACAGACTCGGAAGTAAAGAGAAAATCGTTCGCCATAACTAGGTCTCCAAAAAAACATCAAGTCGCGTTGCTTGGGCCTTGGAGCTTACAGCGAACGCTTTAGCAGATTCGCCAGAATTGACGAGGCACAATGGCGTTCCTTTCGGGACCGCCCTGTGGGTGTCGCCCTGCAAGTAGTTCCGTAACTCAGCGACACCCGTGATTTTATCCCAGCCAATGGCCCTTGTTTTTAAATTGCTTTCTCTCTTTCCGCTGTGGCTGCTGCACGGGCTGGGCTGGGGCGTGGGTTGGCTAGCTTTTTTGGGGTCCGCCACCTACCGCGCACGTTTCTTGGCCAATGCTCGCCAAGCGGGTTTGACCAGCAGCCAGTGGCGGCGTGCCGTGGGCCAGTCCGGCCAGTTGGCGGCCGAGCTACCGAGACTGTGGTTGGGACGCCCGGTAGCCGTGCAATGGCAGGGGCGTGAACATGTGGAAGCCGCGTTGGGCGCCGCGCGTGGCGTGTTGTTTCTGACGCCACACCTGGGCTGCTTTGAAATCACGGCGCAGGCCTATGCGCAGCAATTTGGCCAAGGTGATCAGCCTATTACCGTGCTGTTCCGTCCCCCACGCCAGTCCTGGCTGCGTGAGGTGGTCACCCGCTCGCGGGCACGCCCTGGCATGCACACCGCGCCGACCACCTTGGCAGGTGTCAAACAGATGCTGAAGGCGCTGAAGACGGGCCAGTGCGTGGGTTTGCTGCCCGACCAGGTGCCGCCACAGTCGCAGGGTGTGTGGGTGCCTTTCTTTGGCAAGTCGGCCTACACCATGACCTTGTCGGCGCGGCTGGCCCAGCAGACCGGTGCCAGCGTGTTGTTGGCCTGGGGCGAGCGCTTGCCGCTCGGGCGTGGCTATGTGGTGCATGTGCAGACTTTGAGCCAACCCTTGGATGCGGATCTGACGGCTGCTGCCGCACAGCTGAATGTGGCCATGGAATCCCTGATTGCGCAATGCCCGCAGCAGTACCTGTGGGGCTATGCCCGCTACAAAACGCCTCGCGAGGCGACCTGAGGCCAAAGGGTGATGCGCAACTGGATTGTGAAACTCATCGTGGCTCTGGGGCGGTTGCCCTTGCCGATGGTGCGGGCACTGGGCGTGGCTTTGGGTATTGCGCTGTACCTGCTCGTGGGCTCACGCAGGCGGGTAGTACAGACCAACCTGGCGTTGTGTTTTCCAGAGTGGAGCGGGGCCGAGCGACAGCGTGTAGTGCGCAAAGTGTTTGTGGTGTTTGCCCAGGCCTGGCTGGACCGGGGCTGGCTGTGGCATGCGCCGCCAGCCGTCGTGCAGTCGCGCGTACGGCTAACAGGCGCGCTGGATGCCCTGGAGGGAGATGCCCCCGTGGTGCTGTTTGCGCCGCATTTCATGGGGTTGGACGCGGCCTGGACCGCTCTGACCCAGCAAATTCCACGCCGCTTTGCCACCATCTATTCGCCACAACTCAACCCTGCGATGGACGCCTGGATTCTGGGCGGACGGCAGCGCTTTGGCGAACCGGAGTTGGTCGCGCGGCTAGCCGGGGTCAAGCCTATCGTGGCGGCAATGCGCAAAGGCGAGCCGCTCTACCTGCTGCCGGATATGAATTTCGATCCACGCGAGTCCCTGTTTGTGCCGTTCTTTGGTGTCGCTGCTGCCACGGTGCCCTCCCTGTCCCGTTTCGCCAAGCTGGGGCGGGCCAAGGTGGTACCCATCGTGACGCGGCTGGTGCCGCAGGGCTATGAGGTGGAGCTCCACCCGGCGTGGACGGATTTTCCCAGTGAGGACCTGGAGGCAGATACGGCACTGATGAACCGGCGTCTGGAGGACTACATCCGCGCCATGCCTGCCCAGTACTACTGGGTGCACAAGCGTTTCAAGGACCGGCCCGCGGGCGAACCCGCGCCGTATTAGGACGGATCTGAGGTCTCGGGGGTGGGGGTTGCGCCTGCAGCAGTGGGATGGGCCCATTGCCACAGCAACTGCGCCACGTCTTCCACGCCCGTGCGTTTGGGGGCCGAAAACAATTTGACTTCGCCTCCGCCTGCCTGCAGCTTGGTGATGGAGAGCACTTTGGCCGCCTCCGTGCGGGTCAGTTTGTCTGCCTTGGTGAGGATGACCAGGAACTTCAGACCTTCCTGTACCCGAGGGCGAATCACATCCAGCAAGATTTCATCAAGCTCGGTCATGCCGTGGCGCGGGTCACACATCAGTACGATGGCGTGCAGGTTTTTGCGGGTGACCAAGTAGTTGGCCATGACCTGTTGCCAGCGAATCTTGTCCTGCTTGGGCACAGCCGCATAGCCATAGCCGGGCAAATCGGTCAATACGGCGTCGGTAATTCCCTGTTTGCCGAGCGCAAACAGGTTGATGTGCTGGGTGCGGCCTGGTTTTTTCGAGGCAAAAGCCAACTGCTTTTGCTGGGTCAGCGTGTTGATGCAGGTGGATTTGCCCGCGTTGGAGCGACCTACGAAGGCGATTTCCGGCACATCCAGTTCAGGCAAAAAGTGCAGTTGGGGCGCCGTGGTGAGGAAGCGTGCCGTGTGCAACCAACCCATTGCGACGACAGCGGGGGATTTGGCGGGTGCGTCTGCGACCGGTTTAACGGGCGACGAGCCGGGTGGGTTTGAGGTGATGGTCATTGATTTGGAAGGTAAACCCAGAGCCGCATTGTAGAATGGCGCTGTTTTGCTCACCAGACACAACATCCCTATGAAGTTGATTGCCCACATGTTTTTCGCGGCCGCTGTTGCCGTTATTTCTGTTTCTTCCTTTGCGGAAGAAGCCAAGCACGAGGCCGCCAAGGTGGTGAAGCCCGACTTGGCAAAGGGCGAGGCAAGCTTCGGCGCGGTATGCGCCGCCTGCCACGGTGCAGATGGCAATTCGGGCACCCCCGCCTACCCCAAGCTGGCGCAGCAGCACCCCGAATACCTGGTCAAGCAATTGCAAGAGTTCAAGTCCGACAAGCGCAACAACGCCGTCATGAAGGGTTTTGCCTCGGCGCTGAGTGATGAGGACATGAAAAACATTGCCTACTGGGTGACCTCCAAAAAGGCAAAGCTCGGATTTGCCAAGGACAAGGAGCTGGTGTCTTTGGGTGAACGCATTTACCGCGGCGGTATTGCCGACCGCCAGGTGCCCGCTTGCGCTGGCTGCCACAGCCCCAACGGTGCTGGCATTCCTTCCCAATACCCCCGTTTGAGCGGCCAACACGCCGACTACGCCGTTGCTCAGCTGACCGCCTTCCGCGATGGTGGTCGCAAGAACAGTGTGCAGATGACCCAAGTGGCTGCCAAGATGAACGACCGCGAGATCAAGGCTGTGGCGGACTACGTGGCCGGCTTGCGCTAATCGGGGAAAGAGTTCACCGGTTCTGCGGAACCAAAGCGTGTGAATTCACCCTAACTGGGCGGGACCATCCTCCGATGGCCTGCCTTTTTTTTTGAGTTATTGATTCTGCCTGTATGACCGTCTCCACCGAAGGTTTTGAATTGCAATCCGGCTCGCGCACCTGGCGCGCCGCGGTGGAGTTGCTGTCGTCCATGCGGTTCTCCATATCCCTGCTGACGGTGATTTGCATCGCCTCGGTGATTGGTACCGTGCTCAAGCAGCATGAGCCGCTGAATAATTACGTCAACCAGTTCGGTCCTTTTTGGACCGAATTTTTTGGCGTTGTCAGCCTGTACAACGTCTACAGCGCGTGGTGGTTTCTGTTAATTCTGGGTTTTTTGGTGTTGAGCACGTCACTGTGCGTGATCCGCAACACGCCCAAGATCATCAGTGACCTGAAGTCCTACAAGGAAAACATCCGCGAGCAGAGTCTTAAAGCTTTTGGCCACCGTGCCCAGGCCACGTTGCAAGAGGCGGCCGAACCCGCCGCCCACCGAATCGGCCAACTGCTGGTCAGCGGGGGATGGCGTGTGAAGCTGCAGCAGCGTGATACGCCAAGTGGCCCGGGCTGGATGGTGGCGGCCAAGGCTGGCGCGGTGAACAAGGTGGGCTATATCGCCGCGCACAGTGCCATCGTGTTGGTGTGCCTAGGCGGGTTGCTGGACGGAGATTTGATTGTTCGTGCCCAAATGCTGCTGGGGGGCAAGACGCCCTACACCGGTGGCGGGATGATTGCCGATGTGGCGCCAGAACATCGCCTCAGCGAGCGCAACCCTACGTTCCGCGCCAATTTGCTGGTAGCCGAGGGTACCCAGTCCAGCACGGCCGTCGTGAACCAGTCGGACGGCATTCTGTTGCAGGAGCTGCCCTTTGCCGTAGAGCTCAAGAAGTTCATTGTGGAGTACTACTCCACCGGCATGCCCAAGCTGTTTGCCAGTGACATCGTGATCCACGACAAAGAGACCGGTGAAAAGATCCCCGCACGCGTGGAGGTGAACCATCCTGCGAGTTACCGCGGGGTCGAGATTTACCAGTCGAGCTTTGACGACGGCGGCTCCAGCCTGCGTTTGCACGCCATGTCTTTGAATGGTCAGGTGCAACCCTTCGAGTTGGAGGGCACCGTGGGTGGCGCCTCGCAGCTGACAAAGGGTGCTGGCGCGCAGGCGCTGACGGTGGAGTACACCGGGCTGCGCGTCATCAACGTAGAAAATTTTGCGGGTGACCCCGCTGCGGGTACCGATGTACGTGCCGTGGATTTGCGCTCGGCCATGGATGCCCAACTGGGTGCGGCCAACAAAACCAAGGACAAGAAAAACCTGCGCAATGTGGGGCCCAGCGTGAGCTACAAGCTGCGCGATGCGGCGGGCCAGGCGCGTGAGTTCAACAATTACATGCTGCCGGTGGACATGGGTGATGGCGTGCCGCTGTTTTTGCTGGGCATGCGCGAAAGCCCGGCCGAGCCGTTTCGCTACTTGCGCATACCTGCCGACGAGAAGGGTTCCCCGGATGAGTTTGTGCGGCTCAGCAATGCCCTCTCTGATGCGGGCTTGCGGGCCAAGGCGGTGCAGCGTTACGCTGCCAAGGCCGTGGACGCCAAGCGCCCTGAGTTAGCGCAGCAACTGAGTGCATCCGCCGCACGCGCGCTGGCCCTGTTTGCTGGCATGGAGAGTCGCAACTCTGCCAAGCCCGTGGCGGGCCTGCAGGCCATTGCAGATTTCATTGAGGCTAATGTGCCTGAGGCGGAGCGCAATAAGGCCGGCGAGGTGTTGGTGCGCATTCTGAATGGCACGCTGTTTGAGCTGGAGCAGGTGGCACGGGAAAAGGCCGGCCTGCCCGCGTTCGAGCCTGATGCGCGTGGCCAGGCCTTCATGACACAGGCCGTGCTGGCGCTTAGCGACGTGCCGCTGTACCCTGCACCGGTGGCGCTCTTGCTGTCGGACTTTATGCAGGTACAGGCCAGTGTGTTCCAGGTGGCGCGCGCGCCTGGTAAGACCGTTGTCTATCTGGGCTGTGCCTTGTTGATTTTGGGTGTCTTCGCCATGCTTTATGTGCGGGAGCGGCGGCTGTGGGTATGGTTGGCACCCGATGCCCAATCGTCCGATCAGATTCAGGCGACCATGGCGCTTTCTACCAACCGCAAAACCATGGATGGAGACCGGGAGTTCGAGCATTTGAAATCCCGCTTGTTAGGTTTGAAGGACTCTCAATGAATACGATTTCTGGCAATGACGCATCGGTGGCCCCGGGCGCAAGCGTGACCTTGAATGCCGGGTACTTTGCCCAGCGGGCTTGGGGGGAATGGTTGTTTGCACTCATCGTCGTGGCAGGCGGTGTGTTTGCCTTGGGCCGCTACCACGAGAGCATGGATGTTTACGAAAAAGGCATTCTGTTGGCTGCCATGCCAGCGGCCATCTGGATGGGCTGGTTCTGGCGCCCCCTGCAGGTGCTGATGCTGACGGTTGCGGGTCTGTCGCTGCTGGGCATTGCGTCCTACCAGGGCGCGCTGGAGCGGGCTGAGACGGTGTTTTGGCTTAAGTATTTCCTGTCCAGCCAATCGGCCATTTTGTGGATGAGCATGCTGTTCTTCATGGCCACCGCGTTTTACTGGATTGGCGTGTTTGCCAAGGGACGGGCGGATGGCGTGGAAAGTGTGGCATCGCGCCTGGTGTGGGTCGCAGTGACGCTGGCGCTGACGGGCACCATGGTGCGCTGGTACGAGAGCTACCTGCTGGGTGCCGACATTGGCCACATCCCGGTCAGCAACCTGTACGAAGTGTTCGTGCTGTTCTGCTGGCTCACCGCCACCTTTTACCTGTACTTTGAAGCCCAATACAAAACCCGTGCCCTGGGTGCGTTTGTGATGCTGGTGGTCAGCGCGGCGGTAGGCTTTTTGCTCTGGTACACCGTGGTGCGCCAGGCGCATGAGATTCAGCCGCTGGTGCCTGCGCTCAAGAGCTGGTGGATGAAGCTGCACGTGCCCGCCAACTTCATTGGTTACGGCACCTTTGCGCTGGCAGCCATGGTGGCCTTTGCCTACCTGATCAAACAGCAGGCCAGGGAGTCGCGTTGGTACAAGCTGGCGCCCTTGTGGTTGTTGGGTGTGGTGCTGTGCTTTGAGCCG
This sequence comes from Rhodoferax sp. P1_F3, assembly GCF_056405715.1. Lineage (NCBI taxonomy): Bacteria > Pseudomonadati > Pseudomonadota > Betaproteobacteria > Burkholderiales > Comamonadaceae > Rhodoferax > Rhodoferax sp. P1_F3. The sequence continues at coordinate 65,475 of NZ_JBFUBO010000007.1, forward strand.
GTGGTGTTCCGCAAGTCGGCGGTGCTGGGGATGAGCGATTACTGGGCGGTGTACTTTGGTATTTCTGCGCTCATCGTGGCCAGCATCCTGTTTGGCCGTAAACGCCTGGCGACCAAGCTGCCTAGCTTTGAGGTGCTGGACGACGTGATGTACAAGTCCATCGCCGTGGGCTTTGCCTTCTTCACCATCGCTACCGTACTGGGTGCCCTGTGGGCTGCCGAGGCCTGGGGTGGCTACTGGAGCTGGGACCCGAAAGAGACCTGGGCGCTGATCGTCTGGCTGAACTATGCGGCGTGGCTGCACATGCGCCTCATGAAGGGCTTGCGCGGTACCGTGGCAGCCTGGTGGGCGCTGGGCGGCCTGGCGGTGACCACCTTTGCCTTCATTGGCGTGAATATGTTCCTCAGCGGATTGCACAGCTACGGAACTTTGTAAGAAAACGCACTGTCGGACGACCAACGACCACACAAGGAGTCCCCATGCTGATCAAGACCCGGAACGACGGCTTTCAACACGCCGTCAGCAGTGACATCACCCCACAACGGGCTTACGAAGGTCGCCGGGCGCTGCTCAAGCAGATGGCACTTGGGGTCGCAGGGGCAGGGATGACCAGCTGGGCATCGCGCCAAGCCTTGGCCGAAGGCAGTACCTGGGGAGATCGTCCAGGCAAGCTGGCACCGCTGGCCTCCAAACCCTCTGCCGTGGCCGCCGCGATGGCCATGGAGAAGGTGACAGCCTACAAGGACGCGACCTCGTACAACAACTACTACGAATTCGGCACCGACAAGGCCGACCCCGGTGTCAATGCCCACACCCTGAAGACCTCGCCTTGGTCGGTCGAGATCGAAGGGTTGGTGAAGAAACCGGGCAAGTTGGCGCTGGAAGACCTGCTCAAGCTCAGCCCCATGGAGGAGCGCATTTACCGCCTGCGCTGTGTTGAGGGCTGGTCCATGGTGATTCCGTGGGTGGGCTACTCGCTGGCCGAGCTGATCAAAAAGGTGGAGCCGCTGGGCAACGCCAAGTACGTGGAATTTGTAACGCTGGCGGATCCCAAGACCATGCCGTTTGTGGGATCGCGCATTCTGGACTGGCCTTATACGGAGGGTTTGCGTCTGGACGAAGCCATGCACCCCCTGACGCTGTTGAGTTTTGGCATGTATGGCGAGGTGCTGCCGAACCAGAGCGGCGCGCCGGTCCGCCTGGTAGTGCCTTGGAAGTACGGCTTCAAGAGCGGCAAGAGCATTGTCAAGATCCGCTTTACCGAGAAGCAGCCGGGGACTGCCTGGAACAAGGCCGCGGCCAATGAATACGGCTTCTATTCCAATGTGAACCCCAATGTGGACCACCCGCGCTGGAGCCAGGCGACAGAGCGCCGCATTGGCGAGGACGGCCTGTTTGCCAAGAAGCGCAAGACCCTGATGTTCAACGGCTACGAGGCCCAGGTGGGGCAGCTGTACGCCGGCATGGACCTCAAGAAGTTCTACTGACCCGTGGCGTCCGTGAATTCTTGGTTGGCCCACCGCGCGGCCAAGCCAGTGGTGTTTGCCGTGGCCGCTTTGCCCCTGATTTGGCTGGTCTATGCGGCCTTCACCGACCGGCTGGGCGCCAACCCGGCCGAAGCGCTGGTGCGCGCCACAGGTGACTGGACCTTGCGCGCGCTGTGTGTGGTGCTGACAGTCACCCCGCTGCGCACCATCGCCGGCTGGCCCTCGCTGGCCCGGCTGCGGCGCATGCTGGGGCTATGGACTTTTGCCTACGCAGTGCTGCACATGTTGTCGTACAGCTGGTTCGACATGGGGCTGGATGTGGTCGACATCGCTGCCGACATTGCCAAGCGGCCTTTCATTCTGGTGGGCTTTACAGCTTTGCTGCTGCTGACCGCATTGGCCGCCACCTCGTTCAACCGCGTGATCAAGGCTATGGGCGTCAAGCGCTGGCAGGCCCTGCACCGGGCGGTGTACGCCGTGGCGGGGCTGGCCATTCTGCACTTCTTCTGGATGCGGGCCGGCAAGCACAACTTTGCCGAGGTCGCGGTGTATGCCGCCATTCTGGGTATTTTGCTGGGTTGGCGTGTGCTGCAGTTTATAAAGAAAAAGCAGCGATAGCCCCCGTGAAATATGCGCAAGAAGCTATTAAATCAGTAGCAAATTAGAGCAGGCTCTCGCCGCGCATCTGGTCTTCTAGCGTGTCGCGCGCGCGGATCAGGTGGTTGTGGTCACCATCTACCAGCACCTCGGCAGCCTTGGGGCGTGAGTTGTAGTTGCTGGACATGCTCATGCAGTAGGCGCCAGCGGACAGCACGGCCAACTGGTCGCCAGACTGCACGTTCAGTGCACGGTCGTGGCCAATCCAGTCGCCGCTTTCGCACACCGGGCCCACCACGTCGAATACCTCGCCTCCTTCACCTGCCAGTTTGCTGGCGTCCAGTGGAACGATGTTGTGGAAGGCTTGGTACATCGCGGGGCGGGGCAGGTCGTTCATGGCGGCGTCGACGATGCAGAAGTTCTTCTGTTCGCCGGGTTTCATGTAGAGCACTTCGGTCACACACAGGCCTGCATTGCCCACCAGCGAGCGGCCGGGCTCGATCATCAGCTGGCGCTGGCCAAAGCCGCGCGCATCCAGCTTGGCCAACAGTTTGGCCCACAGCGCATCGGCAGCAGGTGGGGTGTCGCCGTTGTAGTTGATGCCCAGGCCACCGCCAAAGTCGATGTGGTGAATAGGGATACCTGCGGCCTCGATGGATTCCACCAAATCCAGCATGCGGTCCATGGCGTCCAGGTAGGGGGTTTCGTCGGTGATTTGTGAGCCGATATGGCAGTCAATGCCTACCACCTGCAGGCCGGGCAGGGCGGCCGCGCGCTGGTAGGTGGCCAACGTGCGCTCGTGCGCAACGCCAAACTTGTTGCCCTTAAGCCCGGTGGAGATGTAGGGATGCGTCTTGGGGTCGACGTTGGGGTTCACGCGGATGCTGATGCGTGCTTTGCTACCCACGCTGATGGCCACTTCGTTGAGCACATCGATCTCGGCCTCGCTTTCCACGTTGAAGCAGCCAATGCCCACGCGCAGGGCTTCGCGCATCTCCGCGCGGGTTTTGCCCACGCCGGAGAAGATGATCTTGCTTGCCTCAGCACCGGCCGCCAGCACGCGGGCAAGTTCACCACCCGAGACGATGTCAAAGCCGCAGCCCGCCTTGGCGAAGAGCTGCAGCACGGCCAGCGAGGAGTTGGCCTTCATGGCGTAGCAGATCTGCGCGTTGCGACCGGAAAAGCCCTTTTGGTAGGCGGCTAGCGCCGCCAGCATGGATGCCTTGGAGTACACGAACAATGGCGTTCCATACTCCTGCGCCAGCGGGGCTACCGCACAGCCCTCAACGTGCAGCTGGCTATGGGCGTAGTGAATATGGGGGTGTCCGGGAAGCGAAGGCTGGCTCATGGTGTGGTGTTCGTGGTGGTACTGGTGGTCGCTGGCGCGGAGGCCGAAGCGGTGCTGGACTTGGTGCTGCGCGCAGCCTGTGAGGAGGGTAAATACAGCGAGCCCGTCTGCCCGCAGGCCGCCACAGTGAGCACACTGGCGGCAAGGACAAGGCGACTGACTAGAATTTGCGTTGCTTTCAACATGGTGAAATTGTAATGACCGACCCGGAATTCATGGACCGCGCAGAAACTTTGCTCAAGGCGGTGGAGATGTGCTGCGACCGTATCAACGACGATTCCGACGCGGATGTGGACAACCAGCGGGTCGGTGGCATGGTCACGCTGACCTTTGTCAACCGCAGCCAGATCATCATCAATCTGCAAAAACCACTGCATGAAGTGTGGATGGCTGCCAAATCCGGCGGCTACCACTACCGCTGGGTAGACGGGCAGTGGCAGGACACCAAGGGGCAGGGTGAGTTCTTTGCAGCACTGAGCTCCAACGCCAGCGCACAGGGCGGCATGGCATTGGAGTTCACGGCCTGATCAGTTCTTGAAGAGGTCGATGATTTTCTTCTTCTCATCGGCAGCAGGCAAAGACTCAGGCGCTTCTTCAGGTTTGTCGCTCAAGCCCAGGCTGGAGATGCCCGCGCCCTTGGCGTATTCCTCGTAGAACCATTCGTTGCCCAGGTGCACTACGCCTTCAGGCGCCGCAGGCTCCATCACGGGCACACCCTTCAGCGCGGTTTCCATGAAGCTGATCCAGACCGGCAGGCTCAACCCTCCTCCAGTTTCCCGGTCGCCCAGTTTGCGTGGGGTGTCGTAGCCAATCCAGGTCACCGCGGTGAGCGTGGGCTGGTAGCCCGCAAACCAGGCGTCCATGGAGTCGTTGGTGGTACCGGTCTTGCCATAGAGGTCGGGGCGTTTCAGGGTGGCTTGTGCGCGAGCTGCGGTGCCGGACCGTGTCACTTCCTGCAGCAGGCTGGACATCATGAAGGCATTGCGTGCGTCAATGGCACGCTCAGAATCCGCAAGCACGGGCGGGGTCGATTCCACCAGCACCTTGCCACGCTGCTCGCTCACCTTAGACACCAACCAGGGGTTGACGCGGTAACCGCCGTTGGCAAACACCGAATAGCCGGCCGCCATCTGGATGGGCGTGACGTTGCCAGCGCCCAGCGCCATGGTCAGATAAGGTGGGTGCTTTTCTGCGTCAAAGCCAAATTTGGTGATCCAGTCTTGCGCGTACTGCGTGCCAATGCTTTGCAGGATGCGGATTGAGATCATGTTCTTGGACTTGGCCAAACCGCGGCGCATGGTCATGGGGCCTTCAAAGGTGCCGTCGTAGTTCTTGGGCTCCCAGGGTTGGCCGCCGGTCACGCCGGCGTCAAAGAACAGCGGAGCATCGTTGATCACGGTGGCTGGGGTGAAGCCCTTTTCCAGCGCCGCTGAATAGATAAACGGCTTGAAGCTGGAGCCTGGCTGGCGCCAGGCCTGAATCACGTGGTTGAACTTGTTCTTGGCGAAGTCAAAGCCACCGACCAAGGCCTTGATCGATCCATCACGGGGGTCGATCGCAACAAAGGCGCCTTCTACTTCGGGGAGCTGGGTGATCTCCCAAGTGCCCTTGACGGTTTTTGCAACGCGAATGATGGCTCCGCGGCGGATCTTGATATTAGGTTGTGCTTTTTCGGACAAGCCGGACTGTGCAGGTTTAAGGCCGTCGCCGGTGATTTCGACCAGTTCGGCGTTCTGCCGGATAGCTTTGATGTGCTTGGTGTCGGCTTCCAGCACAACGGCGGACATCACGTCGCCGTTGTCGGGGTGTTCGTCCAGAGCCTCATCAATGGCATCTTCGATCTCTTGCGGGGTGTTCGAGAGGTTGATGAACTTTTCGGGCCCGCGGTACACCTGCCGGCGTTCGAAATCCATGATGCCGCGGCGCAGTGCCTTGTAGGCAGCGACCTGCTGATCTGTGCGAAGTGTGGTTTGCACATTCAGACCGCGGGTGTAGGTTTCTTCGCCATATTGGGCGAACATCAGCTGGCGCACCATTTCGGCCACGTATTCGGCATGCACCTGGTTGGCAGCCGGGCCAGTTTTGATCTTCAGTTCCTGCTTTTTGGCGTCTTCGGCTTCCTGGTCATTGATGAAGCCGTTTTCCAGCATGCGGTCAATGATGTACTGCTGACGTATTTTGGCCCGCTTGGGGTTGCTGATGGGGTTGTAGGCGGATGGTGCTTTGGGCAAGCCCGCCAGCATGGCTGCTTCGGCCACGGTGATGTCTTTCAACGGCTTGCCAAAGTAGGTTTCGGACGCGGCCGCAAAGCCATACGCCCGATTTCCCAGAAAAATCTGGTTCATATAGATTTCCAGAATCTGGTCTTTGGTCAGTGCGTGTTCCAGCTTGAAGGTCAGCAGGATTTCGTAAATCTTGCGAGTGAAGGTTTTCTCGGACGACAGGTAGACATTGCGCGCCACCTGCATGGTGATGGTGGAGGCTCCCTGGCTTTTGACCCGTCCCACATTGGCCAGGCCGGCCCGAATCACACCGAGGTAGTCCACACCGCCGTGTTGGTAGAACCTGGCATCTTCCACCGCCAAGATGGCGTCGGTCATGACCTTGGGGATCTCCTTGATGGGCGTCAGGTTACGGCGTTCCTCGCCAAACTCTCCGATTAGGTCACCGTCCGCAGAAAAAACCCGCAATGGGAGCTTGGGGCGGTAGTCCGACAGGTCCGAGATATCCGGCAGGTTGGGAAACGCCATCGACAGAGCCAATGCCACCAGGATCAGCACGGATGCGAGCCCCGCCAAGCCCAACCCCGTGATCCACAAAAGGATGCGCACCGACCAGTGCAAGGGCTTGCGTGGGGCAGCTGGCCGGCTGCTTTTTTCGTTAGAGGGACTGGAGGTGGACATAAAACATTCGGTAAGTTCGCGTTGGCATTATAAAAAATGCGCTTTTGGGCGAGGGCCGGGCGGGTGGCAAATGCCATGCCCCCCAAAGTCGGCTGTAAGCCACGGTCACAGGTATTCTCGACGACCGCTATGTAAAAAGGAGCAGAAAACGTCTGCTTTTGGCAACGTTCCCATAAATCAAATTTCCGAAAAACCTTTGCCGGACAAGGATCTTACTGATAGCATTCAAGTGATTTCTTAAGTTTGCCTGGCCATTTGTCGGGCTGTTTCAGGGGACCGTTTTGATCTCATTGGGGTCGTTATTCAGTCGACAGCCAGCTCCCATGTTGGGGTTGGACATTAGTTCGTCCAGTGTCAAGCTGGTGGAGCTGGGCCGTGACAAAGCGGGAAATTTGGTGTTGGAGCGTTGCGCCATTGAGCCTTTGGAGCGCGGATGGATATCCGACGGCAACATCGAAAAGTTCGATGAAGTCGCCGATGCGGTTCGTCGTCTGGTCAAGAAAAGCGGCACCAAAACAAAAAATGTGGCGATGGCGTTGCCGCCATCCGCAGTGATCACCAAAAAAATCATTCTGCCAGGCGGAATGACTGATTTGGATCTTGAAGCCCAGGTGGAGTCGGAAGCCAATCAGTACATCCCCTTCCCTTTGGATGAGGTGAGTCTCGATTTTTGCGTGGTTGGTCCCAGCGCCTCCTCTGCTGGTGACATTGAAGTGCTCATCGCCGCTTCCCGCCGCGAAAAGGTTCAGGATGTCCAGGGACTTGCGGAAGCTGCAGGTTTAGTTCCAGTGATTGTTGACGTGGAGTCCTATGCGTCCCGCTTGGCAGCGGGCCGTTTGATTGAGAACTTGCCCAGCAAAGGTGCAGGTTTGATCGTTGCCTTATTCGAAATCGGCGCCTTAACGACCAGCATGCAGGTGTTGCGCGACGAAGAAGTACTGTATGACCGGGATCAAGCCTTTGGTGGTGCCCAGCTGACGCAGCTGATTGTTCGCCAATACGGCTTTTCACAAGAAGAGGCTGAAAGCAAGAAGCGCAGTGGCGAGTTGCCGGAGGACTATGAGTCTGCGGTCCTGAAACCGTTTATCGACACGATGGTGCAGGAGTTGGGGCGTGCCTTGCAATTCTTTTTCACCAGTACGCCGCACAATAAGGTGGACTACATCATGCTAGCCGGTGGTTCCGCAGCCCTGCCAGGGTTAACCACCGTGGTTACCCAGCATACGACCTTCCCCTGCAGCCTGCTCAATCCATTTGATGGTATGGAAATTGGCGATGGCGTGCGCCTCAAGCGCATGACCCGTGAAGCACCGTCCTATCTCACATCTTGTGGCCTGGCATTGCGGAGGTTTTCGCAATGATCTTGATTAACTTACTGCCGCACCGCGAGGCTGCGCGCAAAAAGCGACGCGATGTATTCAATGTTTCTCTGGGGGCCTCTGCGCTTTTGGGCGGATTGATTGCAGGCTCTATTTTCCTGTGGTACCAAGCGGCCATAGCTTCGCAGCAGTCGAACAATTTGATTCTCGAAACCGAGATTAAAAAGCTGGAAGGTCAGATCAAGGATATTGCTACCTTGGAAGGGGAGATTGCTGCTCTTAGAGCGCGCCAACAGGCTGTGGAGGATTTGCAGTCTGATCGGAATCTTCCTGTGCATTTGTTGACCGAGCTGGTCAATCAGTTGCCAGATGGCGTCTATATCAACAAGATGACCCAGGTCGATCAGTCGGTCACTCTTAACGGCGTAGCGCAATCCAATGAGCGAGTATCTGAATTGTTGAGGAATTTGGCAAATAATACTCCTTGGTTCGCCAAACCTGAATTGGTAGAAATTGTTTCTGGTTCTGTGGCGATATCCGCTAAGGAGCAAAAACGAGTGGCTAACTTTGTAATAAGAGTGCGATTGGTACGTTCCAGCGAAGCTACCAAAGCAGCGGTTGGTGCGTCCTCGCCCATCGCACCTGCATCAGTTTCAGCCAGCCTAGATGCTAAAAAATAGAAACCTTCACTATGGCAACTAGATCTATTCAGTCTCTTGATTTCACAGCATTGCAAGAAAAGCTGTTCAGTCAGTTCCGTGAACTGGATCCTAAAGATCCATCATTGTGGCCATCAATTCCTAAATATGCGCTATTTTTATTCACCAGTTTAATTATCGTCACTGCTTTGTGGTTTGCCTGGCTCGGTGGTTCAGAGGAGACTTTGCAACTAGAGCAAGAAAAAGAGATGAAGCTTCGTGAGGACTACAAAACGAAATTGACCAAGGCGGTCAATCTGGATGTCCTGAAAAAGCAGCGTGAACAGGTGCAGCAGTATGTGACCCAGCTTGAGAAACAACTTCCCAGCAAAGCGGAAATGGATGCGTTATTGTCGGACATAAATCAGGCGGGGCTTGGACGTAGTTTGCAATTTGACCTGTTTAGGCCAGGTCAAATTGCCGTGAAAGAGTATTACGCGGAGTTGCCGATCACGATAAGAGTTACGGGGCGATACCATGATATCGGAGCTTTTGCGTCAGATATCGCGAATTTGTCGCGGATTGTGACTCTCAATAACTTAACGATCGCACCTCGTGCAGACAATACACTGATCTTAGATTCCACCGCGAAAACTTTTCGCTATTTGGATGCAAATGAGGTAGCGGCTCAGCGCAATGCTACTGGGGTAAAGAAATGATAAACCACCGAATTTTTAGTTTGGTCAGTTTATTGTTTTTGTTAGCAGGATGTGGCGCTTCGAGTGAAGACGAGATACGTCAATGGATGGTTGACGAGCGAAATCAGACTCGTCCGAAAGTGGCTCCAATTCCCGCGCCCAAGCAATTTGCCCCGGAGGTATATGCAAGCAACACTTCCCTTGAACCTTTCAGCAATCAAAAGTTGACACAGGCTTTGAAGCAGGAATCATCGCAAACTGTGGCCAATGGGGCACTTGTTGCGCCAGAATTGGCAAGACGCAAGGAGCCCTTAGAAGCCTTTCCCTTGGATTCTGCAGCTCTAGTCGGAAGTATCGTTAAAGCTGGGCAACCGGTTGCCTTGGTCAAAGTCGACAACTTGCTCTACCAAGTGAAGGTAGGTAATTATCTCGGACAAAACTATGGGCGAGTTACCAAAATCAGCGAGACCGTCGTGACGCTGCGTGAAATCGTGCAGGACGCCGCAGGCGAATGGATTGAACGCGCTGCAACACTAGAGTTGCAAGAGAGGTCGAAATGATGAACCAGAATTTTTTGCAGGGATTTGGAATGTTCAGAAGTTTGTGGGTTGCGTTGCTGTTGTGTCTCAATGGGTTTGCGCACGCACAAACCGCTATTGAATCTGTTACTGGTTCCGTCCAGAGCGGCGCGGAAGTTGTACGGATTGATTTGTCGCAACCGCTTGCAGCCCTACCTACAGGATTCGCCATTCAGTCGCCGGCTCGGATTGCGCTGGACTTCCCCGGTGTAGCGAATGCTATGGGCCGCTCCACAATTGAAATTAACCAAGGTAATTTGCGCTCTGTGAGCGTTGTTCAGGCGGGCGATAGGACCCGCGTGGTCTTGAATCTCAAGACTCCCGCTGCCTACAAAGCTGAAATTCAAGGAAAATCGCTGCTCGTTTCTCTGGAAACTGCAGTGTCTACAAATGCTGCACCTGCAACGGTATTTGCTGAGAACCGTAGCCGAGACACGGCGCCTATCAAAGATTTAGACTTCCGCCGCACCGGCGAGGGGGCCGGTCGGATCGTGGTCTCTTTGCCAAACAACCAAGTTGGTGTAGATATTCGGCAGCAGGGGCAAACCCTGGTGGTTGAATTCATGAAGTCCACGTTGCCTGAAGGTTTGCGTCGTCGTTTGGATGTAAGCGATTTTGGAACTCCGGTGAAGACGGTTACGTCGTCCCAATCGGGCGATCGTGTACGGATGGTGATTGAGCCTCAAGGTCAATGGGAGCACAGTGCTTATCAAAGCGATGAACAGTTTGTAATTGAAATTAAAGAAGTAAAAATAGACCCCAAAAAGCTTACGCAAGGTACCGGATATAACGGTCAAAAACTTTCTCTCAACTTCCAGAATATTGAAGTTCGCTCTCTACTTCAGGTAATTGCTGATTTTACGAACTTCAATATTGTTACTTCGGATTCTGTATCTGGCTCCGTGACCTTGCGTTTGCAAGATGTACCCTGGGATCAGGCGTTGGACATCATTTTGCAAGCTAAAGGGTTGGGCATGCGCAAGAGTGGCAATGTGCTCTGGGTTGCTCCTAAAGACGAAATCACAGCAAAAGAAAAGCTGGATTTGGAAACCGTGGTTGCAGTCCAGAATCTGGAGCCATTGAGAACACAATCTTTTCAGATTAACTACGGAAAAGCATCTGATATTGCTGCCGGGCTGGTCGCAGCTGGGTCTGGGCCTGGTGCTGGCATTACTCCAAGCCGGATTTTGAGTAGTCGTGGCAGTGTGATTTATGAGAATCGCACTAATCAATTGTTTGTAACGGATATCCCTAGCAAATTGGAACAAGTGCAGCAGCTGATTGCTAAGATCGATATTGCCGTGCGTCAAGTTCTGATTGAAGCGCGCATTGTGGAAGCATCAGATAGTTTCGGTAAGTCTTTGGGTGTTAAGCTTGGCGGTGGTGGTACGGCGGCTGCAGTGGGAGACAAAGCCGGTTTAGCGATAGGGTCCAGTTATGTAGTGGGTTCTGCAGCAACCACTTCGGGCAATTTTGTAAACCTACCTTCTACTGGCGCATTGGGCTCGAGTACACCAGGACAAATCGCTTTTTCGATCTTCGGAGCTGCTGCTGATCGATTCTTGAATCTAGAGATCTCCGCATTGGAGGCTGACGGCAAGGGTAAAGTGGTGTCTAGTCCTCGTGTCGTGACGGCCGATCAGATCAAAGCGTTGATCGAACAAGGTACAGAACTCCCCTATCAAGTGGCGTCTTCCAGCGGTGCAACTTCCATTGCATTCCGTAAGGCCAATCTGAAGCTGGAAGTAACGCCTCAAATTACGCCAGAAGGCAACATTATTTTGGCCCTGGACATCACCAAGGACACGGTCGGTCAATCTACGCCCGCTGGTTTCGCTATCGATACCAAGCACGTCCAAACGCAAGTCTTGGTGGAAAACGGCGGCACCGTCGTCATCGGTGGCATCTTTACCGAAGACCAGACGGAGAGTGAAACCAAGGTCCCTTTCTTTGGCGACTTGCCTGGACTGGGTGTGTTGTTCCGCAGCCGTGCGCGGTCGACTACCAAGCGTGAAATGCTGGTCTTCATCACTCCCAAGACCTTGGCAGACAAGGCCACCGGCCGTTGATGCGGGTTGGATGGATGGTTTGAATTCGGAGTTGCGCATTAGTTTTGTGGGATTGCCTGGTTCGGGCAAGACCACCGTAGGACGGCAGTTGGCGCGCCGGTTGCGGTTGTCCTTTGTGGACTCTGATCAGGCGATTGAGGCGCGACTGGGGTGTTCCATCCGCGAGTTCTTTGATCGCGAAGGTGAAGCCCGCTTCCGCGATATTGAGGAAGAGGTGATTGAGACCTTGACCCAAGATCCTGCGTGCGTGATCTCCACGGGCGGAGGTGCCGTGCTGCGGCAGGGCAATCGCGCGCACTTGCATGGCAGAAGCCATGTGGTTTATCTGAAGTCCACGCCCGAAGAGCTGTTTCGACGGTTGCGCCATGATGTGAGCCGTCCCTTGCTGCAGGTGGCGGATCCCCTGGCGCGCATGCGCGAACTCTTTACGATCCGCGACCCGCTGTACCGTGAAACGGCCCATTTCACGTTAGAGACTGGGCGTCCTTCGGTTGCGACCTTGGTCAATATGGTGGTGATGCAGCTCGAACTGTCAGGGCATTTGCCTACCTGCTGAAAAAGCACGCGTGTGCCATGGCTGGTGCATGAACCATCCCTTGGCTCCAAACCTCTAAACTCGGGGGTATGACATCCCCGAATTTTCACACCGTTGACATTGCTTTGGCCGAGCGTAGCTACCCCATTCAGGTGGGCGCGGGCTTGTTGGGCACCGCTGATGTGTATGTGGCGTTGCCAAAAGCCAGCCATGCCGTGGTCGTTTCCAATACCACGGTCGCGCCTTTGTATGCCGAGGCACTGCTCGCCGCACTGAAGCCACGTTACCCCAACGTTCGATTGGTCACGCTGCCAGACGGCGAAGCGTTCAAGACCTGGCAAACCCTGAACCAGATTTTTGATGCACTGCTGTCCGAAGGCTGTGACCGCAAGACCATCCTGTTTGCCTTGGGCGGCGGTGTGGTGGGCGACATGACCGGATTTGCCGCAGCCAGCTACATGCGCGGTGTGCCGTTTGTGCAGGTGCCGACGACGCTGCTGTCGCAGGTGGACTCGTCGGTGGGCGGCAAAACTGGCATCAACCACCCTTTGGGCAAGAACATGATTGGCGCGTTCTACCAGCCCCAGCTGGTGGTCTGTGATCTGGACACGCTCAAGACCCTGCCGACGCGTGAGCTGAGTGCGGGTTTGGCCGAAGTCATCAAATACGGTCCGATTGCCGACATGGCCTTTCTCGACTGGATTGAGGCCAGCTTGGACGCTCTGCTGGCCCGTGACCCCGTTGCGCTGGCCCACGCGGTACGCCGCAGTTGCGAGATCAAGGCCTGGGTGGTGGGGCAGGACGAGCGCGAAGCGGGCCTGCGCGCCATCCTGAACTTTGGCCACACGTTCGGCCACGCCATCGAAGCGGGCCTGGGCTACGGCGAATGGCTGCATGGTGAGGCCGTGGGCTGTGGCATGGTGATGGCGGCGCATTTGTCGCACAAGTTGGGCCTGGTCGACCTTGGCTTTGTGGAACGCCTGACACGCCTGATTCAGAAGGCGGGCCTGCCCATTGTGGGGCCGCAGCTGGACGCCAAGGACAACGCCGGCCGCTACCTGGAGCTGATGCGCCTGGACAAGAAATCCGAGGCGGGAGACATTCGCTTTGTGGTGATCTCTGGCCCCGCACGCGCATCAGTCCGTGGGGCACCGGACGCCGTGGTGCGCGAAGTGATTGATGCTTGCTGCGCCGCATGATTGCTATGTTTTTGATAGTTCCTTGCGCATATCCCATATGGGCTAGAGCCTGATTTGTCCATGAATCTTCAGCCCTACGCCTGCGACCCGGCCCAGTCGCGCGGCCGGCGCTTTGCGGAGCCACAGGCGCCCACACGCACCGCGTTCCAGCGTGACCGCGATCGCATCGTGCACTCCACCGCGTTCCGCCGGCTGGTCTACAAAACCCAGGTCTTCATCAACCATGAAGGCGATCTGTTTCGCACGCGGCTGACCCATTCGCTGGAGGTGGCGCAGCTGGGCCGATCCATCGCCCGCACGCTGGGCCTGAGCGAGGATTTGGTGGAGACGGTCGCGCTGGCCCATGACCTGGGCCACACACCGTTTGGCCATGCGGGGCAAGACGCGCTGCACGACTGCATGGCGCCGTTTGGCGGGTTTGAGCACAACCTGCAGAGCCTGCGCGTGGTGGACCATCTGGAAGAGCGCTACCCGCAGTTTGACGGTCTGAACTTGAGCTTTGAATCGCGCGAAGGCATTCTCAAGCACTGCTCGCGCACCAACGCCGAACTGCTGGAAGCGCACGAACCCGCGTTTGCCGACGGCGCAGGCGGAGTGGGGCAGCGCTTTTTGAACCACACCCAGCCCAGCCTGGAGGCGCAACTGTGCAATGTGGCCGACGAGATTGCCTACAACGCGCACGACATTGACGATGGCGTGCGCTCCGGTCTGCTGACCCTGGCGCAGATGCGCGAAGTGCCGCTGTTTGACGGCTATTGCGAGGCCGCGCTGCGCCAGCACCCGGCCTTGGCGGACGCAGGGCAGTCGCGCCGCCTGCTGTACGAATCCATCCGTCTCATGCTCAGCGACCAGGTGTACGACGTGATGGCGGCCACGCAGGCAGCCATCGACGAACACAAGCCGCAAAGCGTGCAGGATGTGCGCGCTGGCCGTGCGTTGGTTGGCTTTAGCCCCGACATGCGGGCGCAGTCCAAGGTGCTGAAATCCTTTCTGTTTCGCCAGCTGTACCGCCACCCCCAGGTCGCGCAGACCATGGATGCCGCCAAGCAGGTGGTGCGCGAACTTTTTGACGCTTACAGCCAAACACCTGCCCACATGCAGGGCGGCGCAGGGGCCCACGCCCTGGCCGCCCAGCAGGCCGCGGGGGATGTGAGCGCCTTCCATCGCACCGTTGCCGACTACATTGCCGGCATGACGGACCGGTTTGCATTGCGTGAGCATGAGCGCCTGACCGGGCGGCGCCTGTTGGTGGAGTAGGGCATGAATGAGCAAGGCCTGCGGGAAACGCCAGACACAGTCATCGCCGCCACGCAGCGGTGGCTGGAGCGCGCTGTCATTGGCCTCAACCTCTGCCCGTTTGCCAAGGCGGTACATGTCAAAGGCCAGATCCATTACGTGGTCTGCGAGAGCGGTGATGCGCAAACGGTGCTGGACCAGTTGGAGGCCGAGCTGTTGGCCCTGCACACAGCCGACCCGGAGCTGCGGGACACGACCCTGCTGATCGCCCCCGCCTTGCACCCGGATTTTTTGGACTTCAACGACTTTCTGGCCGCGGCGGATGCCCTGCTGCGTCGCCTCAAGCTGGTGGGCGTGCTGCAGATCGCCAGCTTCCACCCGCAGTTCCAGTTTGCCGGCACCGAGCCGGACGACATCACCAACTACACCAACCGTGCGCCATACCCCATCCTGCATTTGCTGCGCGAAGACAGCCTGGACCGGGCGGTACAAGCCTTTCCGGAGGCTGAAGCGATCTTCGAGAAAAACATGCAGACGCTGGAAGACTTGGGCCACGCCGGTTGGGCTGCCCTGGGCTTGCACACTCCGCCCAGCGCACACTGAGAAAGCTTCTTCATGACATCCCGTCCCAACCCCAAACGCCCGCCCAAGGTCGCTGCGCAGACCTTCCCCGCTGCCCATCCTTTGGCGGACGAAGTGCGCCCCGGCCAGTCGGTGGAGCTGCTCAAGGAACTCCACATCCTCACCCGCGAGGGCAAGCTCAACCAGGACTCGCGCCGCAAGCTCAAGCAGGTCTACCACCTGTACCAGTTCATTGAGAAGCTGATGCTGGAGCTGCCCACTGCGGAGGGCCGCTCGCTCACCTTGGCCGACCATGGCGCTGGCAAGTCCTACCTGGGCTTCATCCTGTATGACCTGTTCTTCAAGAACCTGCCGGCCAGCCATCTGTATGGCATCGAGACGCGCACCGAGCTGGTCGACAAGTCGCGCGCGCTGGCCCAGCAGCTAGGCTTTGGTCGGATGTCGTTTCTCAATGTCAGCGTAGCCGAGTCCACGCAATCGGAGGCCTTACCTGACCAGATCGATGTGGTGACCGCGCTGCACGCCTGCGACACGGCCACGGACGATGCGATTGCCTTTGGCTTGCAAAAAAAGGCGCGAGCCTTTGTGCTGGTGCCCTGTTGCCAGGCCGAAGTGGCGCGTCACCTGAGCCAGAGCAAGGCCCTGTCGCTCACGCGCACGCCGCTGGCTGAGCTGTGGCGCCACCCGCTGCATACGCGCGAAATGGGCAGCCAGATCACCAATGTGCTGCGCTGCCTATACCTGGAGGCCCACGGCTACCAAGTCACGGTGACCGAGCTGGTGGGTTGGGAGCACAGCATGAAGAACGAGCTCATCCTCGCCCGTTACACCGGGCAGCGCAAGCGGGCCGCGGCCCAGCGTTTGCGGGCCATATTGGAGGAATTTGGCCTGTTGGCCCTGCTTGACACACGGTTTACATTGCCAGAAGACAATCCGCAAGACAACGCATTGCCCGTCTGAGGCGTTAAGGGCAGATTGCGTTTGGAATGAAAGATTTGGAGAGCTCAATGCAAACTTGGATGAAATTGATCGGTACCGTGGCCGTGGTGGCAGTCTTGGGCGCTTGCGCCACCAGCAGCCCCGATGTGGTTCAGCGCGGCGACGCCCAGCGCATGGCCCAGGTGCAAGACGGCGTGGTGCTGTCGATCCGCAACGTGGTGGTGGATGGCAGTCAGACCGGTGCTGGCGCGGCGGTAGGCGGCGTGGTGGGGGCCATTGGTGGTTACAGCGGCAGCAGTGTGTCGCGCGAAGCCCAGGTGCTGGGCGTGCTCGCGGGCGTGGCCGGTGCAGCCGCAGGTAACGCCATAGAGCGCTTTGCCACCAAGGAAGACGCCGTGGAAATCCTGGTCCAGCTGAAGGGCGGCGACCGCCGCGCCATCGTGCAAGCCAAGGGCAGTGAGCTGCTCGCGGCTGGGGATTCTGTGATTATTGTCACCACCGGCGGCAAGGTGCGCGTGACCAAGGCGCCCAAGTAAGCTGACGTAGATCAAGGCCGCCGCCGGGTCGGCGTCCCACAATCGGGGCCAAGCGAGCGCACGGGTGCGCTCGCTGTGTTTTGGGCCCCCTTGTATGCCGATAGAACTCTACCGAGACGCCAACCACTGCTGCGTCATGTTCACCGATCTGGTGTCCGATGAAACCGAGGCCGTACAGGCCAATCAGTTCCTGATCGTCAACCACGGCTCAGGCGTCATCCTCGATCCCGGGGGCAACATGACGTACAACGAATTGAATCTCACGATGCGCCGCTACATCGCGCCTCAGCATCTGGATTACATCCTGGCCTCGCATGCGGATCCGGACATCATTGCTTCGCTGGACCGTTGGATGACCTCCACCCATGCCAAGCTGGTGATCTCCAAACTGTGGGCCCGCTTTGCGCCGCATTTCTGCAAGATCGGCAAAACCGAAGACCGCATCGTCGCCATCCCCGACGAAGGAGGTCGCCTGCGTTATGGCAAGACCGATTTGTGGCTGCTGCCTGCGCACTTTCTGCACTCCGAAGGTAACTTCCAGTTCTATGACCCCATCAGCAAAATCCTGTTCTCCGGCGACCTTGGTGTTTCTCTGGTCAGTGGCCAGGAAGCGCAGCAGTGCATCACTAGCCTGACACCCATGCCCCCGGGCATGGAGGCGTTCCACCGCCGCTACATGGTCAGCAACAAGATTCTGAAACTCTGGGTGCGCATGGTGCGGGATCTGGACATTTCGATGATCGTGCCCCAGCACGGCGCCCCGCTGAAAGGGGAAGCGATTGGCCAGCTGCTGGACTGGCTGGACACCTTGTCCTGCGGCATTGACCTGATGGGGACCCCCCAGTACCAGCTGCCGCACGCCCGTCTTTGAAAGGCTGCCGCCTGTTTTCAGGCAAACTCATGCGATGGCACGACTTCCTCGTTTGACCCTGGCGGGTTACCCACACCACGTTGTCCAGCGGGGCAATAACCGCCAGCCCATCTGCCTGGACACCGCAGATTTTCAGACCCTGCAGGCGCTGTTCTACGAGAACGCGCGCAAGTTCGGCGTGTCCATCCACGCCTATGTGCTGATGGACAACCACTTCCATCTGTTGGCCACGCCATCCACCGACGAAGCCCTGCCCAAGATGATGCAGTCGGTAGGCCGCAGCTATGTGCGTTACTTCAATGACCGCTACCAGCGCAGCGGCACCCTGTGGGAAGGGCGCTACAAGTCCACCCTGATCGAGACAGCCCGCTATTTGCTGGCCTGCATGGTCTACTTCGACCTCAACCCCGTACGTGCAGGCCTGGTTGCGCAGGCGCGCGACTATCCCTGGTCCAGCCATGGCCACTACAGCGGCTTGCAGGCCGACAAGCTGGTCACCCCCCATCCCTTGGTCTGGAACCTTGGCAACACCCCGTTTGCGCGCGAGGCTGCGTACGCCCAATTGGTGCAAGACGGCATCAGCCAGGGGCAACAAGCAGCTCTGACCGACGCAGTGCTGCGTGGCTGGGCTCTGGGCGAGGAGGGGTTTCTGTCTGAACTCCAAAAGAAAACGCCACGCCGGCTCAGCAAAAGCAGCCCTGGCAGACCCTCCAGCACCGAAAGTTAGGTATGAAATCGGGCTCTAGCCCCCGTATCTATTACGCCAATAGCTATCATTTTTAATATGTCCCTATTTATTTCTCGATAAAAACGCTCAGCCAATAATTGGGATCTGACCCCATTTATTGTGCTTGGCACTCTTGTTGCATTGCAGTATTCTTCGCTTCCACTGTAATTTTCAGGAGTGCGCCATGACCACGGCAGCCGAAATCCAACACCTTAAAGACCACGGTTTGTATTCCACCGCCAATGAGCACGATGCGTGCGGCGTGGGTTTTGTGGCCCATATTCGTGGCGAAAAGAGCCACGACATTGTCAAGAACGCTCTGAAGATCCTCGAAAACCTGGACCACCGGGGTGCCGTGGGGGCGGATGCCCTGATGGGTGATGGCGCCGGTATCTTGATCCAGTTGCCTGACGCGCTGTACCGCGAAGAAATGTCCGCCCAGGGCGTGACCTTGCCGCCACCCGGTGAGTACGGCGTGGGCATGATCTTCCTGCCCAAGGAGCACGCTTCCCGCCTGGCCTGCGAGCAGGAAATGGAACGCGCGATTAAGGCCGAAGGCCAGGTGCTGTTGGGCTGGCGCGATGTGCCGGTGAACCGCGACATGCCCATGTCGCCCACCGTGCGCGCCAAAGAACCCATCCTGCGCCAGGTCTTCATTGGCCGTGGCAACGACGTCATCGTGCAGGACGCGCTGGAGCGCAAGCTGTATGTGATCCGCAAGACCGCTAGTGCCGCCATCCAGAACCTGCAGCTCAAGCACAGCAAGGAATACTACGTTCCCAGCATGTCCAGCCGCACCGTGGTCTACAAGGGCCTGCTGCTGGCTGACCAGGTGGGCGTGTACTTCAAGGACCTGGAAGACGCGCGCTGCGTGTCGGCCCTGGGTCTCGTGCACCAGCGCTTCTCTACCAACACCTTCCCCGAGTGGCCGCTGGCCCACCCCTACCGCTACGTGGCGCACAACGGTGAAATCAACACTGTCAAAGGCAACTACAACTGGATGAAGGCGCGCGAAGGCGTGATGTCTTCGCCCGTGCTGGCGGCCGACCTGCAAAAGCTCTACCCCATCAGCTTTGCCGACCAGTCCGACACGGCCACGTTCGACAACTGTCTGGAACTGCTGACCATGGCTGGTTACCCCATCAGCCAGGCCGTGATGATGATGATCCCCGAGCCCTGGGAGCAGCACACCACCATGGACGAGCGCCGCAAGGCCTTCTATGAGTACCACGCCGCCATGATGGAACCCTGGGACGGCCCTGCCTCCATCGTGTTCACCGATGGCCGCCAGATTGGTGCCACGCTGGACCGCAACGGCCTGCGTCCTTCACGCTACTGCATCACCGATGACGACTTGGTCATCATGGCGTCCGAGTCCGGTGTGTTGCCCGTGCCCGAAAACAAGATCGTGCGCAAATGGCGCCTGCAGCCCGGCAAGATGTTCCTGATCGATCTGGAACAGGGCCGGATGATCGACGACGAAGAGCTCAAGGCCAACCTCGCCAACAGCAAGCCCTACAAGCAGTGGATCGAAAACCTGCGCATCAAGCTCGACGACGTGCGGGGCGGTGGTGAGCCTGCTTCCTTCTCCGAGAGCGAAGTGTCCCTGCTGGACCGCCAGCAGGCCTTCGGCTTCACCCAGGAAGACCTGAAGTTCCTCATCGCCCCCATGGCCAGCGCTGGAGAAGAAGCCATTGGCTCCATGGGCAACGACAGTCCCTTGGCCGTGTTGAGCGACAAGAACAAGCCGCTGTACAGCTACTTCAAGCAGCTGTTCGCGCAGGTAACGAACCCACCCATCGACCCGATCCGCGAGGCCATCGTGATGTCGCTGGTGTCCTTCATCGGCCCCAAGCCCAACCTGCTGGACATCAACCAGGTCAACCCGCCCATGCGCCTGGAAGTGGCGCAGCCGATTCTGGACTTTGCCGACATGGCCAAGCTGCGCAACATCGAGCAGCACACCCAGGGCAAGTTCCGCAGCCACACGCTGGACATTACCTACCCGCTGGCCTGGGGTCGCGAGGGTGTGGAAGCCAAGCTGGCATCGCTGTGCGCCGAAGCCGTCGACGCGATCAAGGGTGGCAAGAACATCCTGATCATCAGCGACCGCGGTGTGTCGGCCACCCAGGTGGCTATTCCTGCGCTGCTGGCCTTGTCGGCCATCCACCAGCACCTGGTGGGTGCCGGTCTGCGTACCACCGCAGGCTTGGTGGTGGAAACCGGTACTGCGCGTGAAGTGCACCACTTCGCCGTGCTGGCGGGCTACGGCGCGGAAGCCGTGCACCCCTACCTGGCAATGGAAACACTGGCCAGTATCCACAAGGACCTGCCTGGCGACCTGAGTGCCGACAAGGCCATCTACAACTACATCAAGGCGATCGGCAAGGGCCTGTCCAAGATCATGTCCAAGATGGGTGTGTCCACCTACATGAGCTACTGCGGCGCCCAGTTGTTCGAGGCCATTGGCCTGAACACCGAGACCATCGACAAGTACTTCACCCGCACGCCCAGCCGCGTGGAAGGCATCGGCGTCTTCGAGATCGCCGAAGAGTCCATCCGCACGCACAAGCTAGCTTTTGGTGACAGCCCGGTGCTGGCCAACGCGCTGGAAACCGGCGGTGAATACGCCTGGCGTGTGCGTGGCGAAGACCATATGTGGACGCCTGATGCGATTGCCAAGCTGCAACACTCCACGCGTGCCAACAACTGGAACACGTACAAGGAATACGCGCAGATCATCAACGACCAGAGCAAGCGCCACCTGACGTTGCGCGGCCTGTTCGAGTTCAAGATCGACCCTGCCAAGGCCATTCCGGTGGACGAGGTGGAAAGCGCCAAGGAAATCGTCAAGCGCTTTGCCACCGGTGCCATGTCCCTGGGTTCGATTTCTACCGAAGCCCACGCGACGCTGGCCATTGCCATGAACCGCATTGGTGGCAAGAGCAACACGGGTGAGGGCGGTGAAGACCCCGCACGTTACCGCCAGGAGCTCAAGGGCATCCCGATCAAGCAAGGCCAGACCATGGCCGACATCATCGGCAAAGACGTGGTGGAAGTGGATATCCCCATGAATGCCGGCGACAGCTTGCGCTCGCGCATCAAGCAGGTCGCGTCCGGCCGCTTCGGTGTGACTGCCGAGTACCTCAACAGTGCGGACCAGATCCAGATCAAGATGGCCCAGGGTGCCAAGCCCGGCGAAGGTGGCCAGCTGCCCGGTGGCAAGGTGTCCGACTACATCGGCAAGCTGCGCCACTCGGTGCCTGGCGTGGGTCTGATTTCTCCCCCTCCGCACCACGACATCTACTCGATCGAAGACTTGGCCCAGCTGATCCACGACCTGAAGAACGTGGCCCCGCACAGCTCCATCAGCGTGAAGCTGGTGTCGGAAATCGGTGTGGGCACGATTGCCGCAGGTGTGGCCAAGTGTAAGAGCGACCACGTGGTGATCGCCGGACACGATGGTGGTACCGGTGCCTCCCCTTGGTCGTCCATCAAACATGCCGGTTCGCCGTGGGAAATCGGCCTGGCCGAAACCCAGCAAACTCTGGTGCTGAACCGCCTGCGCAGCCGCATCCGCGTGCAGGCTGACGGCCAGATGAAAACCGGCCGCGACGTCGCCATTGGCGCTCTACTGGGTGCCGATGAATTCGGCTTCGCCACCGCCCCGCTGGTGGTGGAAGGCTGCATCATGATGCGCAAGTGCCACCTCAACACCTGCCCCGTGGGCGTGGCCACGCAAGACCCGGTGTTGCGCGCCAAGTTCTCGGGCAAGCCCGAGCACGTGGTCAACTACTTCTTCTTCATCGCCGAAGAAGTGCGCCAGATCATGGCCCAACTGGGCATCCGCAAGTTTGACGACCTGATTGGTCGCTCTGACCTGCTGGACACCCGCAAGGGCATCGAACACTGGAAAGCCCAGGGCCTGGACTTCGCTCGCCTGTTTGCGCAACCCCAAGTGCCGGCCGACGTGCCCCGCTTCCAGACGCTGACGCAAGACCACGGCCTCGAAAAAGCCTTGGACAACGTGCTGATCGCCAAGAGCCGCGCCGCCATCGACAAGGGTGAACGCGTGCAGTTCATGGAAGTGGCTCGCAACGTCAACCGTTCCGTGGGTGCCATGCTGTCCGGCGCGGTGACCAAGGTGCACCCCGAGGGCCTGCCGGATGACACCATCCGCATCCAGCTCGAAGGCACGGGCGGCCAATCTTTTGGCGCCTTCCTGACCCGCGGCATCACGCTGTACCTGATCGGCGATGCCAATGACTACACCGGCAAGGGGCTGTCCGGCGGCCGCGTGGTGGTGCGCCCCAGCATCGACTTCCGCGGCGAAGCCATCCGCAACACCATCGTGGGCAACACCGTGATGTACGGCGCTACCACCGGTGAAGCCTTCTTCAGCGGCGTGGGCGGTGAACGCTTTGCCGTGCGCCTGTCGGGTGCCACTGCCGTGGTGGAAGGTACCGGCGACCACGGTTGCGAGTACATGACCGGCGGCACCGTGGCCGTGTTGGGCAAGACCGGCCGCAACTTTGCAGCCGGCATGAGCGGCGGTATTGCCTATGTGTACGACGAAGATGGCCAGTTTGCCAAGCGCTGCAACACCGCCATGGTCAGCCTGGAAAAGGTGCTGACCGCGAAGGAACAGGAAGCCAGCCTCGACAAGGCTGTGTGGCACCGTGGCGAGAGCGACGAAGCCCAGCTCAAGAAGCTGCTGGAAGACCACAACCGCTGGACCGGCAGCAAGCGTGCCCGCGAGTTGCTGGACAACTGGGACACCTCGCGCGCCAAGTTCGTCAAGGTCTTCCCCAACGAGTACAAACGTGCTCTGGGCGAGATTCATGCACGAAAGGTGGCCAAGGCCCCCGTCAAATCTGCGCCAGCAGCTATCAAAAAAGAAGCGGCTCCGGCTAAATAATGACCTTGCGGGACAGACCAGGATTTGTGAAGCAAATCTGCTCTGTCCCCAACTGAATGGAGAAACATCATGGGAAAAGTCACTGGCTTCATGGAGTTTGAGCGCCTCGAAGAGGGCTACAAACCCGTCACCGAGCGCCTGAAGCACTACAAGGAATTTGTGGTGGGTCTGGACGATGCGCAGGCCAATAAACAGGCTGCGCGCTGCATGGACTGCGGCACGCCGTTTTGCAACAACGGCTGCCCGGTCAACAACATCATTCCGGACTTCAACGATCTGGTTTACACGAACAACTGGAAGGCGGCGATCGAGACGCTGCACAGCACCAACAACTTCCCCGAGTTCACCGGCCGCATCTGCCCCGCGCCCTGCGAGGCCGCCTGCACGTTGAACGTGAATGACGACGCCGTGGGCATCAAGTCCATCGAGCACGCCATCATCGACCGCGCCTGGTCCGAAGGCTGGGTCCAACCCCAACCCGCGAAGATCAAGACCGGCAAGAAGGTGGCCGTGGTCGGTTCCGGCCCTGCCGGCATGGCCGCGGCCCAGCAGCTGGCGCGTGCAGGCCACGACGTGACCCTGTTCGAGAAGAACGACCGCATTGGCGGCCTGCTGCGCTACGGCATCCCTGACTTCAAGATGGAAAAGTCCCACATCGACCGCCGTGCAGAGCAGATGGTGGCCGAAGGCGTGACCATCCGCACCAGCGTGTTGGTGGGTGAAATGCCCAAGGGCTCCAAGGTCACCAACTGGGCCAAGGAAACCATTTCTGCCGACCAGCTGAAAAAAGACTTTGACGCGGTGCTGCTCACTGGCGGTTCCGAGCAATCGCGCGATCTGCCGGTGCCCGGCCGCGACTTGGACGGCATCCATTTCGCCATGGAGTTCCTGCCCCAGCAGAACAAGGTCAACGCAGGCGACAAGCTCAAGGGCCAGTTGCGCGCCGATGGCAAGCATGTCATCGTTATCGGCGGTGGCGACACCGGTTCCGATTGCGTGGGCACCAGCAACCGCCACGGCGCGGTCAGCGTGACCCAGTTCGAGGTGATGCCCCAACCACCCGAAGAAGAAAACCGCCCCATGACTTGGCCCTACTGGCCGCTGAAACTGCGCACCAGCTCCAGCCATGAAGAAGGTTGCGAGCGCGTGTTCTCCATTTCCACCAAGGAATTCATTGGCGAAAAGGGCAAGGTCACCGGCCTGAAGACTGTGCAGGTCGAGTTCAAGGACGGCAAGCTGGTCGACGTGCCAGGAACTGAAAAAGTGTTGAAGGCTGATCTGGTGCTGCTGGCCATGGGCTTTGTGAACCCGGTCGCGACCATTCTGGACGTGTTCGGTGTGGACAAAGATGGCCGCGGCAACGCCAAGGCCAGCACCGAGTTCATTGGCGGCTACGCCACCAATGTGCCCAAGGTGTTTGCCGCCGGCGACATGCGCCGCGGCCAGTCCCTGGTGGTGTGGGCGATCCGCGAAGGCCGCCAGGCCGCGCGCTCGGTCGACGAGTTCTTGATGGGCTTCAGCGACTTGCCACGTTGATCCCGGGTAATCCCTTATGATTCCAAGGCCGGGGTACTCCCGGCCTTGTTGCTTGTATGGCCGAACACCCCTCTGATTCCCTTGTTGAACTGCTGGACCTGTCTTTTGGATACGGCGAACGCCTGATCCTGGACGGAGTGACCCTGTCCATCCCGCGCGGCAAGGTCACAGCGCTCATGGGTGCATCGGGTGGCGGCAAGACCACCGTGCTGCGCCTGATTGGCGGCCAGCACCGGGCGCAAAAAGGCAAACTGTTGTTGCACGGTGCACAGCAGGGCCAGGACGTGCAAGACATGGGTTTGGCCAATGCGCAGCAGCTGTATACCGCCCGGCGCCGCATGGGCATGCTGTTCCAGTTTGGCGCCCTGTTTACCGACCTGAGCGTGTTTGACAACGTGGCCTTTCCGCTGCGCGAGCACACCAACCTGTCCCCTGCGCTGGTGCGCGACATCGTGCTCATGAAACTCAACGCCGTGGGCCTGCGCGGCGCACGGGATCTGATGCCGGCCGAGATTTCCGGTGGCATGGCCCGCCGCGTGGCGCTGGCCCGCGCCATTGCGTTGGACCCCGAACTGGTGATGTACGACGAACCCTTTGCCGGGCTGGACCCGATTTCGCTGGGCACAGCGGCCCGCCTGATCCGCCAACTCAACGACACCATGGGCCTGACCAGCGTGATCGTCTCGCACGACCTCGAAGAAACCTTCCACATTGCCGACAAAGTCATCATCCTGGCCAACGGCAAGATTGCCGCCCAGGGCACACCCGACGAAGTGCGCCACAGCACCGATCCGCTGGTACACCAGTTTGTGAATGCCGAACCCGAGGGCCCTGT
This sequence comes from Rhodoferax sp. P1_F3, assembly GCF_056405715.1. Classification (NCBI taxonomy): domain Bacteria; kingdom Pseudomonadati; phylum Pseudomonadota; class Betaproteobacteria; order Burkholderiales; family Comamonadaceae; genus Rhodoferax; species Rhodoferax sp. P1_F3. The sequence continues at coordinate 91,026 of NZ_JBFUBO010000007.1, forward strand.
GCGCTTTCACTACCCCGCTTCCAGTGTGGATGCTGATTTTTCTGCGGGAGCAGGGCGATGAGCTGGTACCACCCCGCCGACGTGGGCCTGGCGGTCCGTTCCAAGTTGGTCGACCTGGGCTATGGCGCGCGCCTGTTCGGTCGCCTGTTGGCATCTGTGGGTACCGTGGTGCGGCGTCCGGGCCTGGTGCGTGACCAGATCCACTTCATGGGCAATTACTCGCTGGCCATCATTGCGGTGTCCGGTATTTTTGTGGGCTTTGTGCTGGGTCTGCAGGGCTACTACACGCTGCAGCGCTATGGTTCGTCAGAGGCCTTGGGCCTGCTGGTGGCGCTGAGCCTGGTGCGTGAACTCGGCCCGGTCATCACTGCCCTGCTGTTCGCGGGCCGGGCAGGTACTTCGCTCACCGCCGAGATTGGCTTGATGAAGGCCGGCGAGCAGCTCAGTGCCATGGAGATGATGGCCGTGGACCCGGTGCAACGGATTCTGGCGCCACGCTTTTGGGGCGCTGTGATTGCCATGCCGCTGTTGGCGGCCGTGTTCAGCGCGGTGGGCATCATTGGTGGCTGGGTCGTGGGTGTTTTGATGATCGGCATTGACGCTGGCTCGTTTTGGAGCCAAATGCAGGGTGGGGTGGATGTGTGGCTGGATGTGGGCAACGGCGTGCTCAAGAGCGCGGTGTTCGGTTTTGCGGTGAGCTTCATTGCGCTGCTGCAGGGCTATGAAGCCCAGCCCACACCAGAGGGCGTGGCCCATGCGACCACACGTACGGTGGTGGTGGCGTCGTTGACCGTGTTGGGTCTGGACTTCATCTTGACCGCCATGATGTTCAGTATTTAGGGGATTGCAAATGCAACGTTCTGGCAAAGATGTGTGGGTGGGCCTGTTTGTGCTGCTGGGAGCGGCGGCACTGCTATTTTTGGCTCTGCAATCGGCCAACCTGTTGTCGCTGAACTTCGAGCGCGGCTACGCGGTCAGCGCAAAGTTCGACAACATTGGTGGCTTGAAGCCCAAGGCCGCAGTCAAAAGCGCCGGCGTTGTCGTGGGGCGCGTGGATTCCATCAGCTTTGACGACAAGAGTTTCCAGGCCAAAGTGGTGTTATCCATGGACAAGCGCTTTGCCTTTCCCAAAGACAGCTCACTGAAGATTCTGACCAGTGGTTTGCTCGGAGAGCAGTACATCGGCATCGAAGCGGGAGCCGATTCGGCTAACTTGGCTGCGGGCGACAGCATTGGTACTACGCAGTCGGCTGTGGTGCTGGAAAACCTGATTAGCCAGTTCCTGTACAGCAAGGCCGCAGATGGTCCCTCGTCGGAGAAGGCAGCCAAATGACCCTGGGCATTTCCTTTCGCCGTGTCGCGCTGTGGTTCGTGCTGGGCAGTGTCGTGCTCCTGCAAGCCTGCGCCACGGTGAAGAACCCGGACCCACGTGACCCCATCGAGTCATTCAACCGCGGCATGTTTGGTTTCAACGATGTGGTGGACAAGGCCGTGCTGAAGCCGGTAGCCACAGCCTACCGCGGCGTGGTGCCAGAACTGGTGCGCAAAGGCGTGGGCAACTTTTTTGGCAACCTGGAAGACTTTTGGTCCGCCATCAACAACGGCTTGCAGCTACGTGGCCGAGACATGGGTGATAACCTGGGTCGGTTCATGGTGAACACCACCATTGGCTTGGGCGGTGTGATTGACGTAGCTAGTGACCTCAATATCGAGCGTCACCCGGGTAATTTTGGTCTTACGCTGGGGCGTTGGGGTGTGCGGCCCGGGCCGTATGTGGTGCTGCCATTGCTGGGCTCCTACACCCTGCGCGAAGTGGTCGCGATTCCGGTTGATCAGCAGGGCAATTTGGTGTCGCAAATCCCGGACGAAGGTACGCGTACCGGCCTGACCGTGCTGAACGCTGTGGACACCCGCGCCAAGTACCTGCGTGCGGGCGATGTGGTGGATGGTGCAGCGCTGGATCGCTACACCTTTACACGCGATGCGTATTTCCAGCGCCAGCGCAACCAGGAATACGACGGTAACCCGCCCGAAGACGATGCCACCGAGCCTTAAGGGGCTGTTACAACCTGCCGATACAAAAGAGGCAGTGCGGTAGATAATCGCGCTCAAGGAGTGAACCCAACCATGTGGAACAAGCGACGTGTATTGACAGCCCTAGCCGGGTCTTTGGTGGCCGGCAGCTTGGCTTGGGCACCACTGGCGCGCGCCGAAGACGAGGCTCCAGATGCCCTCATCAAGCGCCTGTCGGTGGATGTGCTGGACACCATCAAGGCAGACAAGGCCATTCGCTCTGGCGATACGGCCAAGGTGGTGGCACTGGTGGACAGCCGCATCATGCCCAATGTGAACTTCCAGCGCATGACGGCATCGGCGGTGGGCCCCGGTTGGCGCCAAGCCACGCCCGAACAGCAAAAACGCCTGCAGGACGAGTTCAAGATCCTGCTGGTACGTACCTACGCAGGTGCCCTGGCCCAGGTCAGCGACCAGACCATTTCCATGAAGCCCCTGCGCGCCGCGCCAGAGGACAAGGAAGTGATCGTGCGCACCGAGGTCAAGGGCCATGGCGACCCGATCCAGCTGGACTACCGCCTGGAAAAAACACCTGGTGTGGGCGCGGGCTGGAAGATTTACAACCTGAATGTGCTGGGCGTGTGGCTGGTGGAAACCTACCGCAGCCAGTTCGCACAGCAGATCAACACCAAGGGCCTGGACGGCCTGATTGAAGCGTTGTCCGAGCAAAACAAGGCCAACGCCGCTAAGAAAGGCTGATGTGCTCAACCTGCCTGCCACCTTGACGCAAGACGTCGCCCAGACCTGTCTGGCGGAACTGCGCTCAGGGCTGGGCCAGGAGCCGGAGCGCATTGTGGTCAACGGCGCGTCCTTGCAGCGTTTTGATTCCTCGGCGCTGGCCGTGTTGCTGGAGCTGCGCCGCGAGTGCGCACGCATCGGCAAGCAGTTTGCCGTGCAGGGCCTGCCAGCTCGGCTGCGCGATCTGGCCACTTTGTACGGGATTGACGGCTTGCTGGCCGGTTCCTGAGCCCCTCAGCGTAAAATCGCGGGCTCTCATGCCTGCCATCTCATTCCAATCCGTCTCCAAAGCCTACCCCTCACCCCGAGGGCCCCAAGGCACCACCTTCCAAGCACTGGACCACGTCAGCCTCGATATCGAGGAGGGTGAGTTTTTCGGATTGCTGGGTCCCAATGGGGCGGGCAAAACCACCATGATCAGCATCCTGGCCGGCCTGACCCGTGCCAGCAGCGGCAGCGTGCAGGTGCTGGGCAGCGATGTGCAGACTGACTATGCCGATGCCCGCCGCAAGCTGGGTGTGGTGCCGCAAGAGCTGGTGTTTGACCCCTTTTTCAATGTGCGCGAAATGCTGCGCATCCAGTCCGGCTACTTTGGCGTCAAGAACAACGACGCCTGGGTGGACGAGCTGCTCGAAGGCTTGGGCCTGACCGACAAGGCCAACGCCAATATGCGCCAGCTCTCAGGCGGCATGAAACGCCGTGTGCTGGTGGCGCAGGCGCTGGTGCACAAACCGCCCGTCATCGTACTGGACGAGCCCACTGCCGGTGTGGACGTGGAGCTGCGCCAGACGCTGTGGCAGTTCGTGGCCAACTTGAACAGGCAGGGCAGCACCGTTTTGCTGACGACCCACTACCTGGAAGAGGCCGAGGCCCTGTGTGGGCGCATTGCCATGCTCAAGACCGGCCGCATCGTCGCACTGGACAAGACCAGCGATTTGCTCAAGGCCGCGAGCAGCAATGTGTTGCGTTTTAAAACTGGCGACACCTTGCCTATTGAGCTGGCGGCGCGTGCGCGCATTACCGGTCGCATCGTGCAATTGCCCGCACACAACGCGCTGGAGATCGAGCAATACCTGGCAGCCGTGCGCCAGGCCGGTGTGACAGTGGAAGACGTGGAAATTCGCAAGGCGGACTTGGAGGATGTATTCCTCGACGTCATGGGTGCGACGGAAGAGGTGGGCGCATGAACGGCTGGCAAACCCTGTTGTACAAGGAAACCTTGCGTTTCTGGAAGGTGGGTTTTCAGACGGTGGCAGCGCCCGTGCTCACCGCGCTGCTGTACTTGATGATCTTTGGCCATGCGCTGGGCGACCACGTGAAGGTCTACGACACCATCAGCTACACCGCGTTTCTGGTGCCGGGCCTGGTGATGATGAGCGTGTTGCAAAACGCGTTTGCCAACAGCTCGTCGTCGCTGATCCAAAGCAAGATCATGGGCAACCTGGTGTTTTTGCTGTTGACCCCACTATCGCACTGGAACTGGTTCTTCGCCTATGTGGGCTCCAGTATTGCGCGGGGAATGGTGGTGGGCGCCGGGGTGTTTGTGGTTACCGCGTTTTTCACGCCTATCAGTTTTGTGGCGCCCTTGTGGGCGCTGGCGTTTGCCATCTTGGGCGCTGCCCTGCTGGGCACGTTGGGCCTGATTGCCGGCCTGTGGGCCGAGAAGTTTGACCAGCTCGCCGCCTTCCAGAACTTTGTCATCATGCCCATGACCTTTTTGAGCGGCGTGTTCTATTCCATCCATTCGCTGCCCGCCTTCTGGCAGGGCGTGAGCCACCTCAACCCCTTCTTCTACATGATCGACGGATTCCGCTACGGCTTCTTCGGCGTGAGCGATGTATCGCCCTGGCTCAGCCTGGGCATCGTTGGCATCGCGCTGGCTGTGACCAGCGCCGTGGCCGTGCACCTGCTGCGCACGGGCTACAAGATCCGTCACTGAGTTTTATGACTGCTGACCAACTCCAAGCCCTGATTGCTGCGGGCATTGCCTGCGAACACTGCACGCTCGAAGGCGATGGCCGCCACTGGTATGCCACCATCGTGTCCAGCGCGTTTGAGGGCAAGCGCCTGATTCAGCGCCACCAGCAGGTCTACGCCACCCTGGGCAGCCGCATGCACACCGACGAAGTGCACGCGCTGTCGATGAAAACCTATACGCCGGCCGAATGGGCAGCGCAATCTGCTTAAAAGACTTCTTATGGACAAACTCCTGATTCGTGGTGGCCGCCAACTCCAAGGCGAGGTGCTCATCTCTGGTGCCAAAAACGCTGCCTTGCCCGAACTGTGTGCCACGCTGCTCACGGCCGACCCGGTCACGCTATTGAACGTGCCGCGCCTGCAAGACGTGTCCACCATGCTGAAACTCATCCGCAACATGGGCGTGCAGATCGAGCAGCGCGACGATGGTTCGGTGCTGGCGAACGCGGGCGGACTGACCAACCCTGAAGCGCCTTACGAACTGGTGAAAACCATGCGCGCCTCGGTGCTGGCACTGGGCCCTTTGCTGGCGCGCTTTGGTGAGGCGACAGTGTCCCTGCCGGGTGGCTGCGCCATTGGCTCGCGTCCCGTGGACCAGCACATCAAGGGCCTGCAGGCCATGGGCGCCGAGATTGTGGTCGAGCACGGCTACATGATCGCCAAGCTGCCCAAAGGCTGGACGCGCCTGAAGGGCGCACGCATTGCCACCGACATGGTGACGGTGACGGGTACCGAGAACTTCCTCATGGCCGCCGCACTGGCCGAGGGCGAAACCATCCTCGAAAACGCCGCACAAGAGCCGGAGATCCCTGACTTGGCCGAGATGCTTATCAAGATGGGCGCCAAGATCGAAGGCCATGGCACCAGCCGTATCCGCATCCAGGGCGTGGAGAAGCTGCACGGCTGCACCCACCAGGTGGTGGCTGATCGTATTGAGACCGGTACCTTCCTCTGCGCCGTGGCGGCCACCGGTGGTGATGTCGTTTTGAAGCACGGCCGTGCCGACCATCTGGATGCGGTAGTCGACAAGCTGCGCGATGCAGGCGCCACGGTGGAAGCCATTGAAGGTGGCATCCATGTGAAATCGCAAGGCCGCTTGAAGGCGCAGAGTTTCCGCACCACTGAATACCCCGGCTTCCCTACCGATATGCAGGCCCAGTTCATGGCGCTCAACGCCATCTCCCATGGCCCCAGCAAGGTGACGGAGACCATCTTCGAGAACCGCTTCATGCACGTGAATGAGCTGGTACGCCTGGGTGCGCACATCCAGATCGACGGCAAGGTGTCGGTGATCGAGGGCGTGCCCAAACTGTCCGGTGCCACGGTGATGGCTACTGACCTGCGCGCCTCCGCCAGCCTCGTGATTGCCGGCCTGGTGGCCGACGGTGAAACCGTGGTGGACCGCATCTACCACCTGGACCGCGGCTACGACCAGATGGAAGCCAAGTTGCGCGGCATCGGTGCCGATATTGAACGAATCAAATGACCGACATGATCACCCTGGCCCTGTCCAAAGGCCGCATCTTTGAAGAAACCCTGCCGCTGCTGAAAGCCGCTGGCATCGAGGTGCTGGACGACCCCGAGAAATCGCGCAAGCTGATTCTGGCCACCAACCAGCCGCATGTGCGCCTGCTGGTGGTGCGCGCCACCGATGTGCCCACCTATGTGCAGTACGGCGGGGCCGACCTGGGTATTACCGGCAAGGACACGCTGTTGGAGCATGGCAGCCAGGGCCTCTACCAGCCGCTGGATTTGCAAATTGCCAAGTGCCGTATCAGCGTGGCTGTGCGCGCCGACTTTGACTACGCGTCCGCCGTCAAGCAGGGTTCGCGTCTCAAGGTGGCCACCAAGTACGTGGCGATTGCGCGCGAGTTCTTCGCCAGTAAGGGTGTGCACGTGGACCTGATCAAGCTCTACGGCAGCATGGAGCTCGCCCCGTTGGTGGGCTTGGCCGATGCCATCGTGGATCTGGTCTCCACCGGCAACACGCTCAAGGCCAACCACCTGGTGGAAGTGGAACGCATCATGGACATCAGCTCCCGTCTGGTGGTGAACCAGGCCGCGCTGAAGCTCAAGCAGGAACCCATCCGCAAGATCATCGAGGCCTTTGCCGGTGCGGTGGGCAAGTAACCTTCTATTCAATTTGCTATGACTTTTGTAGCTGCTCCCGCACTGTTGACAACGGCTGACGCCCAGTTTGATGCCCAATTCAAGGCGCGTCTGCATTGGTCTGCCGACACCGATGCGGCCATCGAGCAGCGCGTGGCCGACATCCTGGCCGACGTGCAGCAGCGTGGCGATGCCGCCGTGCTGGAGTACACAGCCCGCTTTGATGGTCTGACCGTGCCCGACATGCACGCGCTGGAGTTGACGCAGGCCGAACTCAAGGCGGCATTCGACAGCATCCCCGCGGAGCAGCGCACCGCGCTGGAAGCGGCCGCCCAACGCGTGCGCAGCTACCACGAGGCACAGAAAAAGGCTTCCGGCGAGAGCTGGAGCTACCGCGACGAAGACGGTACTCTCTTGGGCCAAAAGGTCACGCCGTTGGACCGCGTGGGCATCTACGTGCCCGGCGGCAAGGCGGCCTATCCCTCCAGCGTGCTGATGAATGCCATCCCCGCCCATGTGGCCGGTGTGGGCGAAATCATCATGGTCGTGCCCACACCCAAGGGCGAGAAAAACGCGCTGGTGTTGGCCGCCGCCTATGTGGCCGGCGTCACGCGCGCTTTCACCATTGGCGGCGCGCAGGCCGTGGCCGCACTGGCCTATGGCACGCAGAGCATTCCTGCCGTGCACAAGATCACTGGTCCGGGCAATGCCTATGTGGCCGCCGCCAAGCGCCGCGTGTTTGGCACCGTGGGCATCGACATGATTGCCGGCCCCAGCGAGATTCTGGTATTGGCCGACGGCAGCACGCCGCCGGACTGGGTGGCGATGGATCTGTTCAGCCAGGCCGAGCACGACGAGCTCGCGCAAAGCATTCTGCTGTGCCCCGACGCCGCCTATATCGCCCAGGTGCAAGACAGCATCAACCGCTTGTTGAACGAGATGCCACGTGCCGAGATCATTGCCAAGAGCCTGACCGGTCGCGGTGCCCTGATCCACACCCGCAGCATGGAAGAGGCCTGCGAGATCAGCAACCGCATTGCGCCGGAGCACTTGGAGGTGTCCAGCAATGACCCGCACAAGTGGGAGCCCTTGCTCAAGCACGCGGGCGCCATCTTCCTGGGCGCCTACACATCTGAGAGCCTGGGCGACTACTGTGCCGGCCCCAACCACGTGCTGCCCACCAGTGGCACCGCGCGTTTCAGCAGCCCGCTGGGTGTGTACGACTTCCAGAAGCGCAGCAGCCTGATCGAAGTGAGCGAGCAGGGCGCGCAGACGCTGGGGCAGATTGCCTCGGTGCTGGCGCATGGCGAGGGCCTGCAAGCCCACGCGCGTGCGGCGGAAATGCGATTGAAGTAAGAATGCGTGCAGACGGACGACTAAACCTCATGCACACCCATTCACCCCGCACCTCTCTCCAACGGGCCACCACGGTCCTGGCCCTTCTAGCCGCAGGCATGGCCACCGCCCACGCCATGACCATCCGCGAAATGCGGGCCCTGGAGAAGACCGAGAAACAAGGCACCACCTACGCTGACTACTACCTGGTCGGCGTCATGGAGGGCGCCATCGAGGCGCACAGCCAGGATGTGCGCCACGGTGCCAAACCGCTGATCTGTCTCAACGGCCGACGCCTGGAACCCAGCATGGCCAAAAACCTCTACACCACCGAACTCAAACGCAATGCCGACCTCTACGAGGCCGACATGCCGGTGCAACTGGTGGTGACCAACGCGCTGGCCACCGTTTATCCCTGCTAGAACTTAGAGGCAGGGCGGGGATTAGTAGTTGTAGCGCACGCCCAGCGTGGTGTCGCTCACACGCTCGGTCTTGCCGGGGTACTTCACATAGTGTTCGTCGTATTGCAGCAGGCCAGACCAATTGCTGGTGAATTTGTATTCAGCGCCCACGCCGTACGACCAGTCAAAGCCACGTTCTGTGCCCGTCTGCACACCGGAGGCTGCACTGGCGGATACGTCGGTGCGGCTGTAAGTGGTCCCTAACTTCCCGAGCAGGTTGAAGCTCGGACTGATGGGCGCACGGCCAATCAGGCTCAGGTTGATGCCGTCCACCTTGGTAGTGCCGCCTGAACGGTTGATCGAACCAAAGTCGGTGTAACCGATTTCCACACCGAAATTCCGGTTGTTGAAATAGTTACCCAGGTACAGGCCATAGGCGTTGGACTGGTTGCCGCCCCCCCAGGTGCCGAAGCCGGTGATCGGACGTGACAGGTCAGCCGTACCGGCATTGAGGCCGAAATAACTGGAGCCCGGCGCACGCATGTTGTTCCACCCCAGGCCGGTGCCTGAACTTGAATTGGCACTGGTGCCATCCGTGGATGTCGTGGTGTTTTGTGCCAGGGCCAAGCCGCTGGTGACTAGAGCAGCGACGCCCAGCAATAAGCCTGCTGTGCGGCGTGAGGACGAGGAAGATTGGAAAGGTCGCATGGCAGAGGTTTCCTTGTAGAGAGAGTGAAACACCCGCCTACTGTGAGTTTTTCTGCCTTTGCGTTCTGTGCGGTGGCGTCCATAACCGACCGCGGAGAGTAAGAAATTGCAACACTCAGGCGGTTGAAACTTCCTGGTCCCAGGACGGCGGTTGTGCCAATGCGCGCGTGCTCGCCTACCAGCGCGTCAAACTTCTGGGCACCCGTGCGGTGCGGGTCAAGACGGAGTAGTGCCGGATCGTGCACGGCTGGGTATCACCGTCACGCTTGCAAAACCCCGCCAACTGACGGTATCGCAGTGCCGCGGTAGTCCCCACCTTGGGCCAGCGCTTTCTCGGCAGCACGCTTTGGTAGTCCTCAGACTCGGGCGCGAAGCTCAGGCTAGCGCCGACTTTTTCGCACAACTCCGGATTTTTGAGGGTGGCTTCTTTCACCGTGGCGCGCACGCCCGATAGCGCAGAGCTTTCTTCTATTTGGACGGTGTAGTCGCAAATTTCCCATTGGCCTGCAAGCGCAAGAAGTGGCGATGCGAAGATAACTAGCGCAGCGAGTTTTGACCGCATGGGCGTTTTACGTTTGAGATGAGAGGCTTGACCCGGCTTGCCGGGGCAAGTCCTCTTGATGGAAAGGGTTAGGGAGCTGGCGGCTCAGCGCCAATGCTGCTCTTTAGTAGGGCTGACCAACTTCCGAGTGCGCGATTCTCTTGCTCAGCGTAGAAGTCTCGGTTCAGACCGACGAAATCTGGTTCTACGAATGCCCGTTGAAACTCTTCCGGATTCAATGATTCGACGTGCTTGGTAGCCCCGATCGGGAGTTGGTACAGCACGTTCTGAACCTGTGCATTTGGTAGAAGGCGGACGACACCTATGCCGTTTGCACGAGCGAACTTGAGCGCACTTGCTTGTAGAGCTCCGGATACCGCCACAACGCCTTTCTTGTTTGCGCCAGCAATTTGATCAAGCTTCGCCTTGAACTCCTCTATGTCATCTACTGGGACAGAGCTTGCGTAGTCCTTGCATTCGCATACCCACAATATTGACCATCGATCGGCATCTGGTAGCCAGACTTCAACGGAGACATCCACAATGATCTCTGCGTCTCGATCGCGTGAGTAGTAGCCCTTCTTCTTGAACGGCCTCGAAAGGGCAGGGGAGATACCCAGGCGATCGCTTTGTAGCTCTCGTTGAACTGCTACAAAGACTTTGTCTTCGAAGGCCGTTCCTCTGGCGACGGATGTCATTGAAGCTCCCGAACGTAGAGTTGGGGGTGCGAGTGTTCTTGAAGACGCTGTATCACTTCCTGTTTGCGCCCCAAGTATGGAAAGTGCACGAGACAAGAGAGTCGTAGTTGGGTTCTTTCCCGTTCTTTGTGCAGAAGGCGAGGAATTCATCAAAGCCCACGTTCGTTTTGACGATGGTTTGGTGTTCCATCATGTTCTTGATTCGACTGTCTACGCCGGAGACAAATTCATCATAGGCGGCCGGGAGATCACGCGGCAAGATGGATCGGAACTTTGGATAGTCCGCCTCGGTGCAAAAGAAAACCCAAGGGACAGGCTCAGTCATGGGGATACCTCCGTATTGGGAGAAGAGATGAAAGCGGGAAGCACGGCGATAACGGCTAGCACCCCCAACGTTGGCGCTGTCTGGCGCACAGCACTGGCCGCGAAGCGGCCTCGCCCTGCTGTGTGTCCATGACGAGCAACTTGTTAGAGCGAGCGTTCATGGTTTGTTGATCGCTTGCTCGATTACGCCAACGATGTCTGCGACATCAATGGTGAAAATGCCTGCTTCGCCCTTATCAAAAGCAGTTTTCCAGGTTTGGTAGCCCTCTCGATAGTCAGGGTTAGGCTGGCTGTTACCCCGGAGTTTGATGAGGCTTTTCTTCAGCGTCTCCTCGGAAACCGGAGAGTGAGGAAGATCAGTTGAAATGCCGCCAGCGATGCGTGGGTTTTTTACTTTCACGCCGGATACGCTGATATGGAAGATCTTTCCAAGTTTGGGGTGGGATTCGATCTTGTTGATCAGAACGCTTGAGCTTTCTTCGCCTTTGCGAGTTTTGTAGCTCCACACTTGACCTTCCGCGAAGTCGTGGGCTGAGGCGATGCCGAAGAATGAGAGTAAGGACATGATGAGCAGTAGTTGCTTCATTGAGGTCGCTCTAACTCAATGTATGCCGCAAAAACTGCGGGATATTCTGGCAAGGTTACCCACCAAATTGGCTTCCAGCCCTCGTGGAATATGCGCAAGCTGCTCATATAAAGATAGCGGTAAACCCGGCAGTGTCTGGGCGCGCTTTGGCGCTTGGATGGCCATCATTTTTCTACCCTCCCGTTCTTTGCTTTCGCCGCACTATAGCGCGAGCCGTTTGGGCGTTGCCGGTTTGTGCAGTTGACCTTAATTCACACGAATTCAGTGCAACACGAAATTCGTGTAAACTGGCGACAACATGAAAAACGTCACCATTACCGTCGAAGACGCCACGTTGGAGTGGGTGCGCATTGAGGCGGCTCGGCGCAATACCAGCGTGTCGCGGCTGGTGGGCGAAATGCTGACCGACAAGATGCAGCATGACGACGCCTACGCCCGCGCGCAGCGCGACTGGGTGGCGGACACCTCGTCGTTCAGCTCGGGCGGCAAACCCTATCCACAGCGGGAGGCCCTGAATGGCTAGCCCGCTCGACACCTCCGGCGCCATCGTGTTTGTGGACACCAACGTGCTGCTGGCCGCAGATGATGCCCACGACGCCACCCGCCAAGCCCGCGTGCGCGACTGGTTGCAGGCGCTGTGGCAGCGCCGTGCCGGGCGGGTTAGCACGCAGGTGCTGAACGCCTATTACGTGGGCGCCACGCAGCACTTCGCCATGCCCCAGGGCGATGCGCGCGCCAAGCTGCGTCGCTACCAGCTCTGGCAGCCCTGGCAGATTGACCACCAGACCGTGGAAACCGCCTGGGGCGTGGAGGCCCGCTTTGGCCTGCCGTACTGGGACGCGCTCATCGTGGCGGCTGCCGCGCAAAGCGGGGCCACCCACGTGCTGTCGCTGGACCTGCAGCACGGCCAGCAGATCGACGGCGTCACCATCCTCAGCCCCTTGCAAGCCACGCCCGCCGATGTGGCGCTGGCCGACTAGTTTTTAGCTCTGAAAGTCTCCGCATGACCGCTACCACCTCCACCGACAGCACCGTGAACGCGCTGATCCAGCGCCGCATTCGCCAGGACGTGCAGGGCATGCACGCCTACGCGATCCAGGATTCCAAGGGCATGGTCAAGCTGGACGCCATGGAGAACCCACACCGCCTGCCCGCCGAGCTGCAAGACGCATTGGGCCGTCGCCTGGGCGCGCTGGCCTTCAACCGATACCCCGATGGCCGCGTGAACGACCTACGCCAGGCGCTGGCTGCGTATGCGGGCATGCCCGAAGGCTTTGACATCATGCTGGGCAATGGCTCGGACGAGCTGATCTCGCTCTTGGCCATGGCCTGCGATGTGCCTGTGGCGCCGGGCCAGCCTAAGCCCTCCATCCTGGCGCCGCTGCCGGGTTTTGTGATGTACGCCATGAGCGCGCAGCTGCAGGGGCTGGACTTTGTGGGCGTGCCGCTCACGGCCGACTTTGAGCTGGACGTGCCCGCCATGGTGCAGGCGATTGAGAAACACCAGCCCGCCATCGTCTACCTGGCCTACCCCAACAATCCCACGGCCAACCTGTGGGCCGAAGCCGACATGGTGCGTGTGGTGGCTGCGGCCCAGGCGGCGGGCAGCATTGTGGCCATTGACGAGGCCTACCAGCCGTTTTCCAGCCGCACCTACCTGGATGTGATCCGTGCCAACCCCGCGGCCAACGCCCATGTGCTGCTGATGCGCACCATGAGCAAGTTCGGCCTAGCCGGTGTGCGCATTGGCTATATGGTGGGGCCCAAGGCGCTCATCGCCCAGGTGGACAAGGTGCGCCCGCCCTACAACATCAGCGTGCTGAACTACGAGTGCGCGCTGTTTGCGTTGGAGTACCAAGAGGCTTTTGCGGCCCAAGCCCGCGAAATATGTGCGCAGCGTGCTACGCTTTTAGGAGCATTGCGGGCGCTGCCGGGCGTGAAAGCCTGGAACAGCGATGCCAATATGGTGCTGATTCGCATCACGGGCGAGGGCGATCCTGCACAAAAAGTGTTTGATGGCCTCAAGGCGCGCGGCGTTCTGGTCAAGAACGTTTCTAAAATGCACCCATTGCTGGCCCAATGTTTGCGCGTCACCGTGGGCACCGCCACCGAGAACGCCCAGCTGTTGAAGGCCCTGCAGGAATCCCTATGACTACCAACTATCCACTGACCGAAGTGCCCCAGACCTACGCGCCCCGCATTGCCGAGGTATCGCGCAACACGGCAGAGACCAAGATCAAGGTTCGCGTCAACCTGGACGGCACCGGCGTAAGCCGCCTGTCCACCGGCATTGGCTTCTTCGACCACATGCTGGACCAGATCGCCCGCCACGGCATGATCGACCTCGACATCGAGGCCGACGGTGACCTGCACATCGACGGCCACCACACCGTGGAAGACGTGGGCATCACGCTGGGCCAGGCCTTCCACCAGGCCATTGGCGACAAGAAGGGCATCCGCCGCTACGGCCACGCCTATGTGCCGCTGGACGAGGCGCTGAGCCGCGTGGTGATCGACTTCTCGGGCCGCCCCGGGCTGGTGATGGACATCCCGTTCAAGAGCGGCATGATCGGCGCGTTTGACACGCAGCTGACCCACGAGTTCTTCCAGGGCTTTGTGAACCACGCCTTTGTGACCCTGCACATCGACAACCTCAAGGGCGAAAACGCCCACCACCAGGCCGAGACCGTGTTCAAGGCCTTTGCCCGCGCGCTGCGTGCCGCCATAGAGTTCGACCCGCGCGCCCTGGGCGTGATTCCTTCCACCAAGGGTTCGCTGTAATGAAAAAAGTGGCGGTGGTGGACTACGGCATGGGCAACCTGCGCTCGGTCACCCAGGCGGTGATGCACGTGGCGGCCGATGCCGGCGTCGAAGTGGTCTGGGCCCGCACCGCGCAAGAGGTGATGGACGCCGAGCGCGTGGTGCTGCCGGGCCAGGGCGCCATGCGCGACTGCATGCGCGAGCTGCACGACTCCGGCATGTACGACGCCGTCATGCACGCGGCGGCCCACAAACCGCTCATGGGCGTGTGCGTGGGCATGCAGATGCTGCTGGACCACAGCGACGAGCAGAGCACCGCCAGCCTGGGCCTGATTCCGGGCAAGGTGGTGAAATTTGAGCTGGCCGGGCAGATTCAGCCCGACGGCAGCCGCTACAAGGTCCCGCAAATGGGCTGGAACCAGGTCTGGCAGACCAGCCACGCCGGCGCGCCCCGGCACCCGGTGTGGGGCGAGGTGCCCGACGGCAGCTACTTCTACTTTGTACACAGTTACTACGCCCAACCGTCTGATGCGCGCCACAGCGTAGGTGAGACGGACTATGGCCAGCGCTTCTCAGCGGCGATTGCACGCGATAATATTTTCGCAACCCAGTTTCACCCTGAAAAAAGCGCCGAGCATGGCTTGGCCCTCTACCGTAACTTCCTGCACTGGAATCCTTGATTCACCTTCCCCTCCGTCCCTTGGCGGCTGGTAAAGCGACTTTTTCTTTTCGTTCCAACCCTGAAGCACCATGCTTTTAATTCCTGCGATTGACCTCAAAGACGGCCACTGTGTACGCCTCAAACAAGGCGATATGGACCAATCCACTACGTTTGGCGAAGACCCTGCGGTCATGGCCCGCAGTTGGGTGGACAAAGGCGCAAGGCGTCTGCATTTGGTCGATCTGAACGGCGCGTTTGCCGGCCATCCCAAAAACGAGATGGCGATCCGCAAGATCCTGAAGGAAGTGGGCAACGAAATCGACGTGCAACTGGGCGGCGGTATCCGCGACCTGGACACGATCGAGCGCTACCTGGATGCCGGCCTGCGCTACGTCATCATCGGCACCGCCGCGGTCAAGAACCCGGGCTTTTTGCAAGACGCCTGCACCGCGTTCGGCGGCCACATCATCGTGGGCCTGGACGCACGCGATGGCAAAGTTGCCACCGACGGCTGGAGCAAGCTCACCCGCCACGACGTCGTGGACCTGGGCAAGAAGTTTGAAGACTATGGCGTCGAAGGTATCATCTACACTGACATCGGCCGCGATGGCATGCTGTCCGGCATCAACATCGACGCCACCGTCAAGCTGGCACAGGCCCTGACCATCCCCGTCATCGCGTCGGGCGGCCTGTCCAACATGGCCGACATCGAAGCCCTGTGCGCGGTGGAAGACGAAGGCGTGGAAGGCGTGATCTGCGGCCGCGCCATCTACAGCGGCGACCTGGACTTTGCTGCTGCACAGACCCGCGCCGACGAATTGAATGGCTGATCGGTGTTAGCCAAAAGAATTATTCCCTGCCTGGATGTCACAGGTGGTCGCGTTGTCAAAGGTGTGAATTTCGTAGAGCTGCGTGACGCCGGTGACCCGGTGGAAATCGCCGCCCGTTACAACGACCAAGGCGCCGACGAACTCACGTTTCTCGACATCACTGCCACCAGCGACGGGCGCGACCTGATCCTGCACATCATCGAAGCCGTGGCCAGCCAGGTCTTCATCCCGCTGACCGTGGGTGGGGGCGTGCGGGTGGTGGAAGACGTGCGCCGCCTGCTCAATGCGGGCGCAGACAAGGTGAGTTTCAACTCCGCTGCGCTGGCCAATCCCCAAGTCATTGAAGACGCGTCGCTGAAATACGGCTCCCAGGCCATTGTGGTGGCTATCGATGCCAAGCGTCGCTCCGAAGAAGACGCCGCCACCCGCGGTGCCGGCTGGGACGTGTACAGCCACGGGGGCCGCAAGAACACAGGGCTGGACGCTGTGGCCTGGGCGACCGAAATGGCGCGCCGCGGGGCTGGTGAGATTTTGCTCACCAGCATGGACCGCGACGGCACCAAGAGCGGTTTTGACCTGGCGTTGACCCGTGCCGTGGCCGATGCCATCAGCGTGCCTGTGATCGCCAGTGGCGGCGTGGGCAACCTGGACCACCTGGCCGACGGCGTGCAGCAGGGCGGGGCCGATGCGGTGCTGGCCGCCAGCATCTTCCACTACGGCGAGTACACCGTAGGCCAGGCCAAGGCCCGCATGGCCGAACGCGGCATCCCAGTGCGGATTTAAGCGTTTTAGGCCTCTAGCCCCCGTAAACGCTGCGCGAGCAGCTATAAATTGGATAGCACATGGAACCCACCCCCACACCGCCTGTGAGCTGGCTCAAACACATCCGTTGGGATTCCAAGGGCCTGGTGCCGGTGATCGCGCAGGAGCAGGGCACGAACGACGTGCTGATGTTCGCCTGGATGAACCGCGAAGCCCTGCAAAAGACCGTGGAGTTGGGCCGAGCCGTGTACTTCAGCCGCACGCGCGACAAGCTTTGGTACAAGGGCGAAGAGTCCGGCCACGTGCAAACCGTGCACGAAATCCGCATGGACTGCGACAACGACGTGATCCTGCTCAAGGTGACCCAGCTGGGCCACGAGCCCGGCATCGCCTGCCACACCGGCCGCCACAGCTGTTTTTTCAGCGTATTGGAAAATGGTGAGTGGAAATCTGTCGATCCGGTCTTGAAAGACCCTGAATCCATCTATAAGTAGTAGCTTTGCGGGACAGATCTTTAGCTCTGTCCCCAACTGATCAGAAACATGCCAACTTCTCAAGACTCCCTGGCCGCCCTGGCCGCCGTGATTGAAAGCCGCAAGGTGGCCAATGGCGGCAATCCGGACGCCAGTTATGTGTCCCGCCTGCTGCACAAGGGGCCAGACGCCTTTTTGAAGAAAATTGGCGAAGAGGCCACCGAAGTGGTCATGGCTGCCAAGGATGCGGACCATGGCGGTGACGCCAGCAAGATCGTCTACGAAGTGGCCGACCTGTGGTTCCACTGCATGGTGGCACTGTCGCACTATGGCCTGTCGCCCGCCGATGTGATTGCCGAGCTGGAGCGCCGTGTTGGCACCAGCGGCCTGGAAGAAAAAGCCCTGCGCAAAGTCATTGCGCGTGAGGCGGAGCCCAAAGCCTAACCCTGAACCAGGAGTGCGCATGAGCCAGAATTTCACCACCCCCAACGACGCGGCCAGCCTGCAAAAGCTGCAGTCGCTCAACACCGTGGGCACCATCAGCTATGTGTTGCACCTGATTGTGGCGATCAGCGCATTCATTCCCGGTGGCCAGTTCGGTGTGGCGCTGCTGCTGGCAGCGCTGATTCTGGACATGGTCAAGCGCGACGATTCGGCTGGCACCTGGCACGCCTCGCATTTCCGCTGGCGCATTCGCTCGGTGCTGATGGCCGGGTTGTTGTACATCGTCACCACACCGCTGTGGCTCCTGCTCATCATTCCCGGCTACATCGCCTGGGGGCTGGTGTCACTGTGGTTCCTCTATCGCATCATCAGCGGCTTCATCGCTATGAACAAGGGTCAGGAGATTGGTGCATGAGCACACACACACCGGGGCATGACGCCAACTGCATTTTCTGCAAGATCATCGCCAAGCAAATTCCGTCGAAAACGGTCTACGAGGACGATCAGGTCTACGCTTTCCACGACATCAACCCCTGGGCGCCGGTGCATTTCTTGCTGGTGCCCAAAGCCCATATCGCCAGCATGGCGCATGTGGGGCCGGAGCACGCTGCGCTGTTGGGGCATATGATGGCTTTGGTACCCAAGCTGGCCTTGCAGGAGGGTTGCAATCCCTACCCGGATGGCGGCTATCGCATGGTGACCAACACCGGCGCGGAAGGCGGGCAGGAGGTGCACCACCTGCACTTCCACGTCATGGGCGGTCCACGCCCGTGGTTGCGCGGCTGAAGTGTGGCCCCACGGAAAATTGCGTTCACACGCGGCGACTAGAATTCAATACATCGTTAGGAGTAAATCATGGGTTCATTTTCTATTTGGCATTGGTTGATCGTTCTGCTGATCGTGGTCATGGTGTTCGGCACCAAGAAGCTCAAGAACATCGGTTCTGACCTGGGCGGCGCGGTCAAGGGCTTCAAGGATGGCATGAAAGACGGCGCAGCCTCGGCTGACGACAAGCCGGTACCTCCCGCGCAGCAAGTGGCCAACGCGTCTGAAAAAACCACGATCGACGTGGAAGCCAAGCAAAAACACTGAGCGATAGCACTGCGTGATTGACCTCGGCATATCGAAGATGGCGCTGATCGGCGCGGTGGCGTTGATCGTCATCGGGCCGGAGAAGCTGCCCAAAGTAGCTCGCACCGTGGGCGCCTTGCTCGGCAAGGCGCAGCGCTATGTGGCCGACGTCAAGGCCGAGGTGAGTCGCTCCATGGAGCTCGATGAGCTCAAGAAGATGCGCGAAACGGTGGAGGGTGCCGCCCGCGACGTGGAAAACTCCATCCAGACGCAGGCCAGCGACTTCGAGAAATCGTGGTCCGACGCCACCGACGCGGCGCTGGAGCCCCTGGCCCCCCAATACAAGCACCCGAACAAGAATTGGCGTCTCAAGCAAGGCGCCATGCCCCAGTGGTACAAGGCCCGTGCGGGCGTGCGTACCCGGGCGCAGTCGGGCGCAGCCCGCGTGGCACGGTTCCGTCCGCCCCGCGTGCGCTGACCGACACCAACACCTTTCCCCATGGCATCAGACAACAATCCGCAAGACGAGCTTGCCGGCACCGAGCAGCCCTTTGTGCAGCATTTGATGGAGCTGCGCGACCGCCTGGTCAAGGCCGCCATCGCCGTGGGCGTGGCCCTGGCCGTGCTGGCGATTTTTCCGGGTCCCGCCGCGCTGTACGACATCCTGGCCGCACCGCTGGTGGCCTCGCTGCCCGCGGGCGGCAAGCTGATCGCCACCTCGGTGATCTCGCCGTTCCTCGTGCCGCTCAAAATCATGCTGATGACCGCGTTTCTGCTGGCGCTGCCGGTGGTGCTGTGGCAGGTCTGGGCCTTTGTGGCGCCCGGCCTTTACAGCCACGAGAAAAAGCTGGTGCTGCCGCTGGTGGTCTCCAGCACGCTGCTGTTCTTCATTGGCGTGGCGTTTTGCTACTTCTTTGTGTTCGGCCAGGTGTTCAAGTTCATCCAGAGCTTTGCGCCCAAGAGCATTTCAGCCACGCCCGATATCGAGTCGTACCTGGACTTTGTGCTTTCCATGTTCCTGGCCTTTGGTCTGGCGTTTGAGGTGCCCATCGTGGTGATCGTGCTGGCCCGCATGGGGCTGGTGAGCATCGAGAAGCTCAAGGGCTTTCGCAGCTACTTCATCGTGGTCGCGTTCGTGGCCGCTGCCATCGTCACGCCGCCCGATGTGGTGTCGCAACTGGCGCTGGCGATTCCCATGTGCATCTTGTACGAGATCGGTATCTGGGCGGCGCAGGTTTTTATCAAGCACACCCAGGCGCCGCCTGAAGAGGCGCCCACCTCGGGTTCTTAAGGCTTTTAGGCCGCTAGCCCACGTAGATATTGCGTGGGTAGCTCCTGAATTCATAGCAAAAAGGCGACCCCAGGATCAAGCCGTTCGTTTAATTTGTTGAAATGCTTAGGGCGTGATGACTTCGAGGATGTCATCTACTTCAAGGCATGAGGCTTGAACAAAGGATTCGCCGATGGGCAAGGGTTACAAGGATGTGCCATGCGTCTACTGCCATGAGCGTGAGGCGGGCACGGCCGACCACGTCATCGCGAGAGGGTTCTTCCCCGAGGACAAGCGGGGTGATCTGCCGAAGGTTCCCGCTTGCCCCGAGTGCAACAACGCCAAGTCGAAGTTGGAGCACAAACTGACGGCCATCATGCCCTTCGGCGCCCGGCATGCCAACGCCGCCAAGGCCTTGGAGATGGCCGAGCCCCGGCTGGCCAAGAACAAGAAGCTGCACGGGTGGCTCGCCGCTGGCGTGTCCTACGCGATGCGGTCGATCAACGGCGGGACGTGGCGGATGGAAATGTCCGTGCCCATCGACCACGGCGACATCGAGAAGCTGTGTGAGCTCATGGTCAAGGGCCTGGCTCATCACCACTGGAAGATTGCATTGGGCGCTGACCACTTCGTGCGGGCATCGTTCTTCAATGAAGCTGGCCGTCAGCGCTTCGACCCGTTTTTCGCCGGAGCCGGCGTGAAGGTTCATCGAGACTTCGGCGATGGAGTCTTCACCTACGAAGGCTTGCAGTCGAAGGACTGCCCTGAACTGACGCTGTGGAAGATGTCGATTTATGGTGCCGAGGTCGGAGGCGACAAACGCCAGGCAGGGCAACGGAGCTCGATGGTCTACGGCATCAGTGTGCCAAAAAAATGGCCTAAGTCCGAGATGCTGATGCAGATCTTGGGGCAGGCAGCTTAGAAGCGTGGGCGTTGGGCGATGGCTCTACTGGTTTCGCAGGGACCCGGCACGGCCCGTGCCCAAAAAGGATTGGGCATCCGACGAGGCCCGGTTACATCAGGACGAAAAGCCGTCAAATTTCAACAGATTAAGCGAACGGCTTGCCCCAGGGGCGCCTTTTTGCATGGGGCCTGCACCGTCTAGTGGGGCGCGGCCTTCGGCTTGGGCCGCACGCCCGGGGTCACGTTGAGTTGCACCTTCTGGTTCTTGCGCTCAATCGTGAAGGCCGCCGAGGTACCGGGCTTGAGCGAGGCCACCACCGACAGCAGCTGCGTCACATCGGCAATCGGGCGGTCGGCAATGCTCAAAATCACGTCGCCAGGGCGCACGCCGGCTTGGGCGGCGGGCCCGTTTTGCAGCACGCCAGTGATGATCACACCCTCTTTGGTCTTCACCTCAAAGGTCTCGGCCAGCTCGGGCGAGAGGTCGTTGGGCTCCACGCCAATCCAGCCGCGCGTGACCTGGCCGTCTTTCACAATGCCGTCCAGCACCTGTTTGGCCGTGGTGACGGGAATGGCAAAGCCAATGCCCATGCTGCCGCCCGAGCGCGAGTAGATGGCGGTGTTGATGCCCAGCAGGTGGCCATTGGTGTCCACCAGCGCCCCCCCCGAGTTGCCGGGGTTGATGGCCGCGTCGGTCTGGATGAAGTTCTCAAAGGTGTTGATGCCCAGCTGGTTACGGCCCAGCGCGCTGACGATGCCGCTGGTCACGGTCTGGCCCACGCCAAACGGGTTGCCAATGGCCAGCACCTGGTCGCCCACCTGCAGGTTGTCGGAGTTGCCCAGCACCATGGTGGGCAGCTTGTCCAGGTCGATCTTCACCACGGCCAGGTCGCTGTCGGGGTCGGTGCCAATCACCTTGCCCTTGGTGTGACGACCGTCGTTCAAAAAGACCTCGATCTCGTCGGCGTCTTCCACTACGTGGTTGTTGGTCAGGATGTAGCCGCTGGCGCTGACGATCACGCCGCTGCCCAGGCCGCCCTGGGCTTCGCTGCCCTGGTCACCGTAGAAAAACTTGAACCAGGGGTCGTTGGCATTCGGGTTCTTGGCCGCGGCCTTGCTGGTGTTGATGCTGACCACCGCGGCAGAGGCCTTTTGTGCGGCCAGGCGGAAACTGCCGGGTGGCACTTCACCAGGGGCCAGGGCCGGCGCCTCCAGCAGCGCAATCGCACCGCCCATGCTGGGCGTGTGGCCCAGCCACTGCGGCTTGAGCGTGGCCACCACAAAATAGGCTGCCAGCAGCACCGTGGCGGTTTGAGAGAACAGCAACCAGAGACGTTTCATCGGTAAATCCAGCATGTGCAGCACACAGGCGCGCCGCACCGGGCAAATTGTAGGCGGCAAGCACCCCCGCGTTACAGTGCATCCACCACATATGCCACCGACCACCCACACCATCCACATTCACGCCGAGGCCCCGCGCAAGCCCGCAGCCGGCGCGGCCTGCAATGGCTGTGGGGTGTGCTGCCTGGTCGAGCCGTGTCCGCTGGGCATGCTGCTGTCGGGCAAGCGCCACGGCGCGTGCGACGCACTGCGCTGGAACGAAGTGGAGGCCGTCTACCGCTGTGGCGCCATCACCGCGCCTGCGGGGGTGGTGCAAGCGGCCTTGCCCTGGGCTGGCCGCCGCGGCCTGCGCTGGGTGCAGCCGCTGGCCACGGCCGTGTTACAGCGCGCCGCGCGCCGCTGGGTGGCCGCAGGGCAGGGCTGCGACAGCACGCTGCAACCCGAATCCTCCCCGACAATCACCCCATGACCGACCGCACCACCTTGCTCACCACGCTGGACGCGCTGCTGCAGCCCGAGCGTTTCAAAGACTACGGCCCCAATGGCCTGCAGGTGGAGGGCCGTGCTGAGGTGCACACCTTGGTATCGGGCGTCACCGCCAGCCTGGCGCTGATCGAGGCGGCCGTTGCGGCCAAGGCCGATGCCATCCTGGTGCACCACGGCTTGTTCTGGCGCGGCTACGACGGGCGGGTGACGGGCTGGATGCGCCAGCGCCTGGGCCTGCTGCTGGCGCACAACATCAACCTGTTCGCCTATCACTTGCCGCTGGACGCGCACCCCGAGCTGGGCAACAACGCCCAGTTGGGCCGCGTGCTAGGCCTGCAGGCGGACGCACGCTTTGGCGAACAGCAGCTGGGCTTTATGGGTGCCGCGCCCGCGGAGCTGAGCACGGCCCAGGCCCTGGCCGACCATGTGCAAGCCACGCTGGGCCGCACTGTCATCCTGGTGCCCGGTGGCACGCAGCCGTTGCGCCGCATCGCCTGGTGCACCGGCGGCGCCCAGGGTTACTTTGAAGACGCGATTGCCGCCGGAGCGGACGCCTTCATCACTGGCGAAATTTCCGAACCCCAGGCCCACTACGCGCGCGAATGCGGCGTGGCCTACATCGCCTGCGGCCACCACGCGAGCGAGCGCTATGGCGCCCCGGCAGTCGCTGCCCACGTGGCCGCTCAGCTGGGCCTGGCCCATACCTTCATCGACATCGACAACCCCGCATGAGCGCCCCTGTTCTTCCCATAGCCCTGACGTTGGGTGATGCCGCCGGCATTGGCCCCGAAATCATCGCCCAGTCGTTTCTGCGCGAACCCGAGGCCCTGCGCGGCTGCTTTGTTGCGGGTGACGTGCAGGCCATGCGTCGCGCGCTGGCCGTGGTGCAGGGCGCGGTGCCGCTGCCCGTGGTGCAGATCAGCACGCCGGTCGAGGTGGCGCAGTTGCCCCCGCGCTGCCTGCCCGTGCTGCAGGTGGGCGAGGCCTTGGCGCCCGTGGCCTGGGGCCAGGTGAGTGCTGCCGCCGGTGAATTTGCCGGGCGCTGCGTGCTATGGGCGGCCGATGCCGCGCTGCGCGGTGAGGTGGCAGGCTTGGTGACCGCGCCGCTGCACAAGGAAGCTTTGTCCGCCGCTGGTGCCCCTTACGACGCGTACCCGGGCCACACCGAGATGCTGCAGGCGGCCGCCGCACGCCATGCGGGCGTGGCGGTGAACGCCATGCCCGTGCGCATGATGCTGGCCAATGACGAGCTGCGCACCGTGCTGGTCAGCATCCATGTGTCGTTGCGCGACGCGCTGGCTGCCGTCACGATGGACAACGTGCTGCAAACCATTCTGATCACCCACGCCGCGCTGTTACGCACGTTGGGCCGCACACCGCGCATTGCGGTGGCGGGCGTGAACCCGCACGCGGGCGAGGGCGGCCTGTTCGGCCACGAGGAACTGGACATAGTGATTCCAGCGGTGGAGGCCGCGCGGGCCCAAGGCTGCCAGGTGTTTGGCCCCTATGCGCCCGACACGGTGTTCATGCGTGCTCGCCACGCCGCAGGGCATCCGGGCGAATTTGATGTGGTGGTGGCCATGTACCACGACCAGGGGCTGATCCCTGTGAAGTATCTGGGGGTGGAGCAGGGGGTGAATGTGACGCTGGGCCTGCCGCTGGTGCGCACCAGCCCGGACCACGGCACGGCGTTTGACATCGCCGGCACGGGCCGCTCCGACCCGTCCAGCTTGCTGGCCGCCATTCGCATGGCACGCCAGCTCTGCAATAGCCCCGCTTAAGAAGAAAAAGGGGCGCTAGCCCCCGTATTCATTGCACTGAAAGCTATTGAATCAATAGCAAACTGTGCGGGTAACTGTATTTATTTGCGTAGGCTGTCACGGATTTCGCGCAGCAGCAGCACGTCTTCGGGCGTCACCGCGGGGGCTGGCTCGGCGGCTGGGGTTTCTTTCTTCAGGCGATTGATCTGCTTAACCATTAGGAAAATGATGAAGGCCAGAATCGCAAAGTTCACCGCCACGGTGATGAAACTGCCGTAGGCAAACACGGGCACACCGACTTTTTTCAGCCCTGCCAGCGTGGCCTCGGTGCCCGGCGGCACAGCGCCCAGCACCACAAACAGGCTGGAAAAGTCCAGCTTGCCAATCACGGCGCCCACCAGCGGCATGATCAGATCGCCCACCACCGAATCCACGATCTTGCCAAACGCGCCACCAATGATCACACCCACGGCCAAGTCAATCACATTCCCCTTGACCGCGAAATCCTTGAATTCCTGAATCATTCCCATCGCTCGGCTCCATTGAGGTTGAAAGACCCGCAGTATTACCCACAAAAGTGGAGCCCAACCAGGTGTCCGGACCAAACGCCACGTTGAATGCCCCTACTGGCGTCAGCTACAATCCCGGCTTACCCTTACTAGCGATGTTCATTGAGGATTCTCATGAGTGAAACTCCTGTCGACAGCAAAAAGATCGACTCCAGCAAACGGACCTGGTTGATAGCTTCCAGCTGCGCCGGCGCAGTGGGCGGTGTTGCCACCGCCATTCCTTTTGTGAGCACTTTTCAGCCCTCCGAGCGCGCCAAAGCCGCCGGCGCCGCCGTGGAAGTGGACATCTCGGGCATCAAGCCCGGCGAAAAAATGACCGTCGAATGGCGCGGCAAACCTGTCTGGATCGTGCGCCGCACGCCTGA
Organism: Rhodoferax sp. P1_F3; assembly: GCF_056405715.1. NCBI lineage: Bacteria > Pseudomonadati > Pseudomonadota > Betaproteobacteria > Burkholderiales > Comamonadaceae > Rhodoferax > Rhodoferax sp. P1_F3. Next base: position 116,211 of record NZ_JBFUBO010000007.1, read on the forward strand.
ACAGTTGGCCGCCCTTTCCGGTGCAGACGCCCAGTTGGCCGACCCCAAATCCGAGCGCAAGCCCAGCGAGCTGACCCCCGAGTACGCCCGCAACGAAGGCCGCTCCATCAAGCCCGAGTTTCTCGTGGCCGTAGGCATTTGCTCCCACCTGGGTTGCTCGCCGTCGGACAAGTTCCAGGTAGGTCCCCAGCCTTCGCTGCCCGATGACTGGCATGGCGGTTTCCTCTGCCCCTGCCATGGCTCCACCTTCGACATGGCCGGCCGTGTGTTCAAGAACAAGCCCGCGCCCGACAACCTTGAAGTGCCACCGCACATGTACCTGTCCGACAGCCGTCTGCTGATCGGCGAAGACAAGAAAGCCTGAGGAACATAGACATGGCGACATTCAAGGAAATCTCTCCTAATGCCTCGGCTGGCGAAAAGGTGACCAACTGGTTTGAAAACCGGTTCCCTACTGCTTTCGATGCCTACAAGGTGCACATGTCGGAGTACTACGCTCCGAAAAACTTCAACTTCTGGTACATCTTCGGCTCGCTGGCGCTGCTGGTGCTGGTGATCCAGATCGTGACCGGCATTTTCCTGGTCATGCACTACAAACCCGATGCCGCGCTGGCATTCGGTTCGGTCGAATACATCATGCGCGACGTGCCATGGGGCTGGTTGATCCGCTACATGCACTCCACGGGCGCCTCCGCCTTCTTTGTGGTGGTCTACCTGCACATGTTCCGCGGCCTGCTGTACGGCAGCTACCGCAAGCCGCGTGAGTTGGTCTGGATCTTCGGTTGCGCCATCTTCCTGTGCCTGATGGCCGAAGCCTTCATGGGCTACCTGTTGCCTTGGGGCCAAATGTCCTACTGGGGCGCCCAGGTGATCGTGAACCTGTTTGCGGCTGTGCCCCTGGTTGGTCCTGACCTGGCTTTGCTGATCCGTGGTGACTATGTGGTGGGTGACGCTACTTTGAATCGCTTCTTCAGCTTCCACGTGATTGCCGTGCCTCTGGTCCTGTTGGGCCTGGTGGTGGCGCACTTGTTGGCGCTGCACGATGTGGGTTCCAACAACCCCGACGGTATCGAGATCAAGGGTCCCGACGCTCCCCGCGATGCAGCTGGTCACCCTCTGGATGGCGTGCCTTTCCACCCCTACTACACGGTGCATGACATCTTCGGTGTCAGCCTGTTCCTGATGGTGTTCACCGCCATCATCTTCTTTGCACCTGAGGTGGGCGGCTACTTCCTGGAGTACAACAACTTCATCCCGGCCGATCCGCTGAAGACGCCCGCGCACATTGCGCCCGTCTGGTACTTCACGCCGTTCTACTCCATGCTGCGTGCCATCACCAGCGAGATGATGTACGCGTTGATCGTCAGCGTACTGGGTGCTGCAGCCTTTGGCATCTTCAGGGTCAAGATGCCTACCATCTTCAAGGGCCTGATTGGCGGTGCGGCCGTGGTCGTGGCCGTGCTGATGCTCTCCATCGATGCCAAGTTCTGGGGCGTGGTGGTGATGGGTGGCGCTGTGATCATCCTGTTCTTCCTGCCCTGGCTGGACAACAGCCCGGTCAAGTCCATCCGCTACCGTCCTGACTGGCACAAGTACCTCTACGGTGCCTTTGTGTTCATGTTCGCGATTCTGGGTTACCTCGGTATCCAGGCACCTGGTGTGTGGGGCAGCTTGGCTGGTCAGGACGTCGCGCAGCGCGTGTCCCAGCTGTTCACCTTTGGCTACTTCGGCTTCTTCCTGCTGATGCCCTGGTGGAGCGCGCTGGGTGAAGCCAAGCCCGTGCCATCCCGCGTCACCTACGTTGCCCACTGAGCGCCGGAGAAAAGACAGATGAAAAAAGTATTGATGACACTTGCCATGGCGCTCGGCCTGGTTGCTGGTGCCCAAGCCAACACCGGCGGCATCGCCTGGGACAAGGCTCCGGTCAAGACCAACGACATGGTCTCGCTGCAAAACGGCGCCAAGCTGTTTGTGAACTACTGCCTGAACTGCCACTCGGCCGCGTTCATGCGCTTCAACCGCCTGAAAGACATCGGTCTGACCGACCAGCAGATCAAGGACAACCTGCTGTTCACGACTGAAAAAGTCGGTGAGACCATGAAGGCCGCGATCGACCCGCGCCAAGCCAAAGAATGGTTCGGTGCCAACCCGCCTGACCTGACCGTGATCGCACGTTCGCGCGCAGGTTCCAACGGCAGCGGTGCAGATTACCTCTACACCTACTTGCGCACTTACTACCCCGACGACACCAAGGCCACCGGCTGGAACAACCTGGCATTCCCCAGCGTTGCCATGCCGCACGCCTTGTGGGAATTGCAGGGCAAGCGTGAACCCCAGTACGAGACCGTGGAACAACATGGCCACGAAGTGCATGTGTTCACGGGTTGGAAGCAAATCACCCCTGGCACGATGACGTCTGCTCAGTACGACCAGGCCGTGGGCGATCTGGTGAACTATCTGCAGTGGATGGGCGAGCCTGCCCAGAACACACGGGTGCGTGTGGGTGTGTGGGTGTTGTTGTTCTTGGCAGTGTTGACCCTGTTCGCGTGGCGTCTGAACGCAGCGTTCTGGAAAGACGTTAAGTAACTGCTGTTCGTACTGTCCCGTGACTTCTAGGTCGCGCGTGATGGTGTCAGAGTGGGTTTGCCAAGGCGACCCACTCTTTTTCATTTTTTAGGAGTCTCTCGCCATGATGGTGCTGTATTCAGGAACAACCTGCCCCTTCTCCCACCGTTGCCGGTTTGTGCTGTTCGAGAAGGGCATGGACTTTGAGATTCGCGATGTGGACCTGTACAACAAGCCCGAAGACATCAGCGTCATGAACCCTTATGGGCAAGTGCCAATTTTGGTGGAACGCGACTTGATTTTGTATGAGTCCAACATCATCAACGAGTACATCGACGAGCGCTTCCCGCATCCCCAACTGATGCCCGGTGACCCCGTGGACCGCGCCCGCGTGCGTTTGTTCTTACTGAACTTCGAAAAAGAACTGTTTGTGCACGTGTCGACCCTGGAAGCCCGCGCCTCCAAGGGCAACGAAAAAGCGCTGGAAAAAGCCCGCGCCCACATCCGTGACCGCCTGACGCAACTGGCTCCTGTGTTCTTGAAGAACAAGTACATGCTGGGTGAAAACTTCTCCATGCTGGACGTGGCGATTGCCCCTCTGCTGTGGCGTCTGGACTACTACGGCATTGACCTCAGCAAGAACGCAGCGCCCCTGCTCAAGTATGCAGAGCGCATCTTCTCGCGCCCCGCCTACATTGAGGCGCTGACACCGTCTGAAAAGGTCATGCGCAAGTAACTCGGCGACTGCACTGCCATGATGGACGCCCAAGACACCAACTCCACCCGCCCGTACCTGATTCGTGCTCTGTACGAATGGTGTACGGACAACGGGTTCACGCCTTTCATCGCTGTGCAGGTGGACGACTCTGTGCGCGTTCCTCACGAATTCGTCAAGGATGGCGAAATCGTGCTGAACGTAAGCTTTGACGCCACCAGTGCGCTGAAGCTTGGCAACGAGTTCATCGAGTTCAAGGGCCGTTTTGGTGGTGTGGCACGCGATATCCTGGTGCCAGTGCACCGGGTGTTGGCGATTTATGCACGCGAGAATGGGCAGGGCATGGCATTTCCCGTGTCGGCATTGCCCGAGGCCACAGAAGCCAAGGCTCCAGCCATTGAACCCAAACCTTCGGCGCTTGCACCCGTGCCCGCCACGCCCGACGATGGTGGACCGGATACGCCACGCCCAACAGGTGGCCGACCCTCACTTACACGTGTGAAATAAGCGCCTGGCAGGTAAAACCTGCTCTGCGCGTGATGTAGAATCCAGCCCGTGCCGCTTTAGCTCAGTTGGTAGAGCAACCGCCTTGTAAGCGGTAGGTCGTCAGTTCGAATCCGACAAGCGGCACCATTCCCCCACCCGTTGCCATTCACCGTATGGCAGTCGGCGTCATTTGGACCTTTAACCGAATTGAGTTAACCTCCCAGCCTTTGGAGCGCAAGTGCGCTTCCATTGCAGGGAGCAATTGCCGCACTTTGGCCGCAACCGCGTTGTTGTCCAGTAGCAGGCACCATACCGGGCCATCAATCGGCCCCGCTTTGATCGCGGGGCGCAGTGCGCGCGGAATCAAGGTTTCCAGGCTCTTCAGCCGGGCTGACGATTCCATGGCCATGTCGGCCAGGCGGGCCAGTGTGGGCGACTCTTGGGTCGCCTGCAACACCGTGACGGCGCGATGGTTTCGGATCATGCTTGGAAGAGAAAAGGTTTTGAATCAATGCAAGTGATTATCACGGACGCGTGGATGGCCAAGAGCAGGGCTTTCCACTTGAGTGGCGCCAAGCTGATTCTGTCCCTGCTGGGGCTGTCGTTTGTTCTGATGCTGGTTTCTGCAGGCCTGTACCACTGGGTGTTTCTCAAAGGGGCGCGCGAAGGCTGGCCCATCGTAGGCTCGCTGGTGCGCTTGGTGGTGAAGGACGAGTTTGCCCAGCGCGATCGCTACATGCGCGAAAACATCGAGGTGCTGGCCAAAAAGCTGGGCGAGATGCAGGCCAAGATGCTCCAGCTCGAATCGCTGGGCGAACGTGTATCCGGTTTGGCCGGTGTGAACCCCGCCGACATCAAGATCAAGCCGGGGCAGGGCGGGGCGCTGGTCAATGGCCGCGATCTGACCTTGCAGGAACTGGACGCTACTTTGGCCGACCTGGATTTGCTGGCGAACCAGCGTACCGACGTGATGACGGTGATCGAGTCGCGTCTGTTCGAACAGAAAATCAAGAAGATGATGGTGCCTACGCAGGCGCCAGTGCATGACGCCAACCTGGGGTCCACCTTTGGCTGGCGCATTGACCCGATTACTGGGCGCTCGGCGTTGCATACGGGCCTGGACTTCCCCTCAGAGCCTGGCACTCCCATCTACTCAGCGGCCGGCGGTGTGGTGGTCACCCAGGAATTTCACTCGCAGTACGGCAATATGGTCGAAATCGACCATGGCAACGACCTGATCACCCGTTACGCGCACGCCTCCAAGGTATTCGTCAAAAAAGGCGATTTGATCAAGCGCGGGCAGAAAATCGCCGAGGTGGGAACCACGGGTCGTTCCACCGGACCGCATCTGCATTTCGAGGTGTTGGTGCAAGGTGTTCCCCAAGATCCCCAAAAATTTCTCAATGCGGGTCGCCATCTGCCGACTACCCAAGTCGCGCAGGCCAAAGCGCCCGCCGCGCAACGCTAAAATCCGGGGTTTGGCTTTCCTGGTGCAAGGCAGCCCGCTGCGGCGGTTGTCTTTTGCCGGAATGCCCCCATTTCACCCAGACTAGAAAAAGGACTGCGCTGTTCTGTGAACCCATGGTGGGGACCAGGCCAGTCTTGCATGCATGGCCACCAATATCCTTACCAAAATTTTTGGCAGTCGCAATGACCGCTTGCTCAAGCAATACCGTTCCGTCGTGGCGCGGATCAACGCGCTGGAGCCGCAGTTCGAGCAGTTGACCGATGATGGTCTGCGTGCCAAGACGCAGGAGTTCAAGGACCGTATTGCCAAGGGTGAAACGCTGGACTCGGTTTTGCCCGAAGCTTTTGCCGTCGTGCGTGAAGGTTCCAAGCGGGTGATGAAGATGCGTCACTTTGACGTGCAGCTGTTGGGTGGCATGTCGCTGCACAACGGCAAGATTTCGGAAATGCGCACGGGTGAAGGCAAAACGCTGACTGCGACGCTGCCGGTGTACCTCAACGCCTTGAGTGGCAAGGGTGTGCACGTGGTCACGGTGAATGACTACCTAGCGAACCGCGATGCGCAGTGGATGGGCCGCCTTTACAACTTCCTGGGTCTGACTGTAGGTATCAACCTGCCCCAGGCGCCACGTGAAGACAAGCAGGCCGCCTACCGCGCCGACATCACCTACGGCACCAACAATGAGTACGGTTTTGACTATTTGCGGGACAACATGGTCTACGAGGTGGCAGACCGCGTGCAGCGCGGGCTGAACTACGCCATCGTCGATGAGGTGGACTCCATTTTGATCGACGAGGCGCGCACGCCCTTGATCATCAGCGGCCAGGCCGAAGACCACACCGAGCTCTACATCGCTATCAACAAGGCCATTCCCAAGCTCGTGAAGCAAGAAGGTGAGGCCGATCCGCGTACGGGCGAGGGTGTTACCAAGCCGGGCGACTTTACATTGGACGAAAAAAGCCACCAGGTCTTTTTGACAGAGCAGGGCCATGAGTCGGCCGAAGAGATTTTTGCCGGTCTGGGCCTGATTCCTGCTGGTTCGTCGCTGTACGACCCGGCCAACATTACGCTGATGCACCACCTCTACGCAGCGTTGCGGGCCAACCACCTGTACCACCGCGACCAGCACTATGTGGTGCAGCAAGGTGAGATTGTGATCGTCGATGAATTCACTGGTCGCCTGATGACGGGCCGCCGCTGGAGCGATGGCCTGCACCAGGCAGTGGAAGCCAAAGAGGGCGTACAGATCCAGGCCGAGAACCAGACGCTGGCCTCGATCACTTTCCAGAACTACTTCCGCCTGTACGGCAAATTGTCCGGCATGACGGGTACGGCTGATACCGAGGCCTACGAGTTTCAGGAAATCTACGGTCTGGAGACCGTGGTGATCCCGCCCAACCGCATCAGCCGCCGTGACGACCAATTGGACCGCGTCTACAAGACGACGCGCGAAAAGTACGAAGCGGCCATCAAGGATATTCGCGAGTGCTACGAGCGCGGCCAGCCTGTGCTGGTGGGGACCACGTCGATTGAGAACTCCGAAATCATTGCGCAGCTGCTGGAAAAAGAGAAGCTGCCGCACCAGGTACTGAATGCCAAGCAGCATGCGCGCGAAGCCGACATCGTGGCGCAGGCGGGCCGCGCCAAGATGATCACTATTGCGACCAACATGGCCGGTCGGGGTACCGATATCGTGTTGGGTGGCAACATCGAAAAAGACCTCCAGACCGTCGAAGCCGATGAGAGTCTGGATGCTGCTGCCAAAGAAGAAAAACTGAAAGCTGTGCGCGTGCAGTGGACGCAGGACCACGAAGCGATCAAGGCCTTGGGTGGCTTGCGCATCATTGCCACCGAGCGCCACGAGTCGCGTCGCATTGACAATCAGTTGCGTGGCCGCTCGGGCCGCCAGGGTGACCCTGGCTCTTCGCGCTTCTACCTGAGCCTGGACGATTCGCTGATGCGCATCTTCGCAGGTGACCGCGTGAAGTCCATCATGGACCGCCTGAAGATGCCCGATGGCGAGGCCATCGAAGCCGGCATCGTGACCCGCAGCATCGAGAGCGCGCAGCGCAAGGTGGAGGCACGCAACTTTGATATGCGCAAGCAGCTGCTGGAATACGACGATGTGTCCAACGACCAGCGCAAGGTGATTTACCAGCAGCGCAATGCCATCCTGGATGCGCAGGATCTGAGTGCCCAGATCACCTCGCTGCGTGAAGGCGCGATTGAAGATTTGGTGCGCCAATATGTGCCTGTCGAGTCGGTCGAAGAGCAGTGGGATGTGCCTGCCTTGGAGAAGTCCTTGGCAGATGACTTCCAACTGGAACTGGGCTTGCAGAAGAAAGTGTCAGAAGCCAGTTCCATCGCCGACGAAGACGTAGTTACCACCGTGGTGGAGGCTGCCAATGCGGCTTTCGCAGTCAAAGTGGATTTGGTGGGCGCCGAGAACTTCACGCAGTTTGAACGCATGGTGCTGTTGCAAAGCATTGACAGCCATTGGCGTGATCACCTGAGTGCGCTCGACTACCTGCGCCAAGGTATTCACCTGCGCGGCTACGCCCAGAAACAACCCAAACAAGAGTACAAACGCGAGGCCTTTGAGCTGTTTGGCCAGTTGCTGGATTCGGTGAAGCACGAAGTCACGAAGATCCTGATGACCGTGAAGATCCAGTCCAACGAGCAGCTGGAGCAGGCAGCGGATGCGATGGAAGCCCGTGGCGAGAGCATTGCCAACGTGACCTACAGCGCACCTACCGAGACCGGTGAAGTGGAAACCATGGTAGACAACGCCACTGTGAAACCCAGCGTCGGCGACGTGCCACGCGTGGGCCGCAACGACGCCTGCCCTTGCGGTAGCGGTAAAAAGTACAAACACTGCCACGGCCAACTGACCTGAGAGAGCCCCCATGCCTGTGAACCTTCCCCTGCCCGATGTGGCCACTTTGTTTCCCATCGCCGGGGTGCGCATTGGCGTGACTGAAGCGGGTGTGCGCAAGGTGGGTCGCAAAGACCTGACCGTGGTGCTGCTGGACGAGGGGGCCAGCGTGTCGGGTGTATTCACCTCCAACCGCTTTTGTGCCGCACCCGTGCAGTTGTGCCGCGAACACTTGGCATCCGGTCAGTCCATGCGCGCCCTGCTGATTAACACTGGCAATGCCAATGCGGGCACTGGTGCCGATGGCTTGGCCCGTGCACAAAGTACCTGCTTGGCCTTGGCTGGCAAGCTGGGAATAGTTGCCCAGCAGGTGCTGCCGTTTTCTACGGGCGTGATCATGGAGCCGCTGCCGATTGACCGCATCGAAGCGGGCCTGGATGCAGCGATTGCCGATGCGCGCCTGGATAACTGGCTGAAGGCAGCGGAGGGCATCATGACCACCGACACCCAGCCCAAGGCCTATGGTGCCCAAGTCACCATAGGCGGCAAGCAGATCAGCGTCAGCGGTATCAGCAAGGGCGCGGGCATGATTCGCCCCAACATGGCCACCATGCTGGGCTTTATCGCCACTGATGCTTGTGTGAACCAGTCCGTGATGCATGAGCTGTCGTTGGCGCTGGCCGAAGGCTCGTTCAACCGAGTGACGGTGGACGGGGATACCTCCACGAATGACTCTTTGGTCGTGATTGCCAGCAACAAGGCCGGCAACGCCGAAATCACATCCCTGCAATCGGCAGAAGGCCAGGTGCTCAAGGCTGCCATGCTGGGGGTGGCACGGCAGTTGGCACAGGCCATCGTGCGCGATGGCGAAGGGGCTACCAAATTCATCACCGTGCAGGTGGAGGGTGGACGCGACGCAGAGGAATGCCGTAAGGTGGCCTACGCGATTGCGCATTCGCCTCTGGTCAAGACCGCGTTCTACGCCAGTGACCCCAACCTGGGCCGCATTCTGGCGGCCGTGGGCTATGCCGGTATTGACGATCTGGATCAGACGGGAATCGAACTGCACCTGGACGATGTCCATGTGGCCACGCGTGGTGGCCGCAACCCCAGCTACCGCGAAGAAGACGGCCAGCGCGTGATGAAGCAAAGCGAAATCACCGTGCGCGTGGGTTTGGGCCGTGGTGCCGCCACCGAGACTGTGTGGACCTGCGATTTCAGCCACGACTACGTCACCATCAACGCCGACTACCGCTCCTGAGCGACGCCCCATGACCGACACCCTGACCAAAGAGTTGGCCAGTTTTCTGGCACGTGCCGAACTGTTCATGGCTAGGGTGGAAGCCTCCTTGCCACACGGCGTGGAGCAGCCGGACTGGGATGCATCCATCGCCTTTCGCTACCGCCGTCGCCGCTCTGGCCAGGGCGTGATCACGCCGGTGCAGCACGTGGGGGCAATGAATCTGGACGATCTGAAAGAGATCGACGACCAGAAGGAGAAAATCCAGCGTAACACCGCCCAATTTGTACGCGGTGCCACGGCCAACAACGTGCTGCTGACCGGTGCGCGTGGTACGGGCAAGTCGTCGCTGATTCGTGCCTGCCTGCACACCTATGCGACCCAGGGATTGCGACTCATCGAGGTCGATAAGGCCGATCTCATCGACCTGACCGACATCGTAGATCTGGTGGCGCAGCGACCCGAGAAGTTCATCGTGTTTTGCGACGATTTGAGTTTTGACGAAGGCGAAGCGGGCTACAAGGCGCTGAAGTCGGTGCTCGACGGATCCGTGGCCGCGGCCACGCCCAATGTGCTGATCTACGCGACCAGCAACCGCCGGCATCTGTTGCCAGAGTACATGTCCGAGAACCTGACCTACAAGCACACTGAAGACGGTGAAGTGCACCCAGGCGAGGGCGTAGAAGAAAAAATCTCGCTGTCCGAGCGCTTTGGCCTGTGGGTCAGCTTCTACCCTTTCAATCAGGACGAATATCTGCAAATCGTGGCGCAGTGGCTGGGCTCGTTGGGCATTGCGCCTGAGCGCATCGCCGCAGCCCGTGCCGAGGCGCTGTTGTGGGCGCTGGAGCGTGGGTCGCGCAGCGGCCGTGTGGCTTACCAGTTCGCCAAAGATTTTGCGGGCCGTGGCCCGGTCGCCGCATGAGCCAGCCCCTGGTCGCAGATCCTGGCACCGCACGCGATGGCGGCCCCGATCGCAAAGCTGTAGAAGTAGCCGTGGGCGTGTTAGTGCGTGGTGACGGAGCGTTTCTGTTGACATCACGGCCAGCAGGCAAGGCCTATGCGGGTTACTGGGAGTTTCCTGGCGGCAAGCTGGAGGCGGGCGAAACCGTGGAGCAGGCGCTGCGGCGTGAGCTGCAGGAAGAGATTGGCATCACCATTGCCGCGGCCACACCCTGGAAGGTGGAGCTGGTTGACTACCCCCACGCCTTGGTGCGTCTGCATTTCTGCAAGGTGTTTGACTGGTCGGGTGAATTGCAGATGCGTGAGGCACAAAGCTGTTCTTGGGAGCAGTTGCCGGTGCAGGTACAACCGGTTTTACCCGGCACTGTGCCGGTGTTGGACTGGTTCGCCGCAGAACGCGGGCACCTGGGTGCTACACATTTGATAGCTGCTGGCGCACATTCCTAGGGGGCTAGAGGCCTATTTGGCCTTTATCTTGGAGACTGAACGTTACTGCAGCTTGGCGTCGCCAAACACTTGGTCGTCCGGTGGGGCTTCGGTCGGCACCCGGAACGACTCACTGGCCCAGGCGCCCAAATCCAGGTTCTTGCATCGCTCGCCGCAAAATGGGCGGTAGACATTGCTGGGACCGTACACACTGTCGCCGCCACACTGTGGGCAGCGCACGATCTTGGGTTTATCTGCGAGGGCCATGGCCTGTCGGTCTCAATTGCACAGAGTCAGTTCGAACGCGCCATCTTCCCCACTGGAATGCAGGCGGTCGTCTGCGTCGTGGCGCATCAGGCGGATCGACACCATCAGGCGGTTGCCACTGATTTCGGGAATCATCTGCAGCGCAGGGTCCAGCGCCAAGCGCAGCAATTGGAACGTGCGCCCCTGGGGCAGGTTCTGCTGGAACTGGCCAGCTACCGCCACCACCTTTTGCGGGGCACCGGAGTCGCGCAGCATTTTCAGCAACAAATGTATGGATTCGGCCAGCGGGGCCAGGGTGGAGGCCCAGCGTTGCAGGTCTGCTTGGCGGACCGATACGTCGCGGTGCTGCCAAGCGTAGTAGGCGGGCAAATCAAACTCGCAAGTTCCGCCGGGGATGCCAACGCGGCTGCGAATGCTCATGAGCCAGTCATTCTCGGTGAGCGACTGACCTGCCTTGCCGGTGAGTCCATTCAGCGAAGTAAAACAGTGGTCCAACTGGGCAATCACTTTGTCCAGCACACCTTCCGCAATTGCAGGATTGCCTCGGTAGCCGTTCAACACCTGTTTTTGTTTGTCAAGGTCTTTGAGAACATCCGATTTCAGGTCTGCCCGGGCACCCACGTCCATCACTTCAAAAATGGTGGTCAATGCAAAGTGGTGGTCCAGCGGTTCGGAACGCGACATCAGCTCTGCGAGGCGCAAAAACAGGTGCTCGAGTCGCAAATAGGTGCGAATGCGTTCGTTGAAGGGGTATTCGTAGAGGATCACGCTGTATTTTCCGGTCGGCGAATCATAGCCCGAACTGTTGGCCAATTTGCTGCACTTGCTGCGCAAGTTCTGCCAGAGAGATTCCGTCGTTGAACACCACAATGTCGGCGGCCCGCAAGCGCTGCGCGCGTGGGGCTTGAGCTGCCATGATGCGGGTCACTTCGATCTCAGAAAGGCCGTTGCGGGTCATAACCCGCTGGATTTGGGTCTGCGGGCTGCAATCAACCACCAGCACCCGTGGCAGGTCATGCCGCCAGTGCGCTGACTCTACGAGTAAAGGAATGTCGTAGACGATAAGTGTGGCGCCCGCCGTGTTTGCTGTCTGCGTAGACTGTCCTATGGCTTGGCCGACAAGGGGGTGAACAATGGCTTCGAGTCGGGCTCTGGCGGAAGAATCTGCAAAAACTAGCTGGCGCATTCTTTCGCGGTCCAAGGCGCCCTCGGGTGTCAGCATTGATGGGCCAAAGGTGGCTGTAATCTGCGCGATTGCTGCCCCATCAGGTGCGGTGGTGGCGCGAGCCAAGGCATCGGCGTCAATCACTGCTGCCCCCTGGCTTGCCAGCAAGGCCGCCACGGTGCTTTTACCACTGCCTATGCCTCCTGTGAGGCCCAAACGCAGGGCACCCGGCATGCTTTTACAGACCTACGGCCTGGCGCATCACTTGCGGGCCAAGCAGCAATGCCGTCAGGCCTGCGCCAGCGAGGAAGGGGCCGAAGGGCACATAACCACCTTCTCGCAGGCCACTGGTGAATTTCATGCCAATGCCCACGATGGCACCAATGACAGACGCCAGCAAAATCATGGGAATCAACAGCGGCCAACCAAACCAGGCGCCCAAGGCTGCAAACAGCTTGAAATCGCCGTAGCCCATGCCCTCCTTACCTGTCACCAGTTTGAAGGCCCAGTAGATGGTCCATAGCGACAGATAGCCGGCCACGGCGCCCCACAGCGAAGTGCTGAGCGGCACAGTAGTCCATTGCAAGGCGGCAGCGATCAGGCCCAGCCACAGCAAGGGCAGGGTGATGTCATCCGGCAGAAGCGTGGTATCCCAGTCGATCAGCGCCAAGGCCAGCAGCATGGCGCTGAATGCGCACCATGCGAGGCCGGTGGCGCCCACGCCCCATTGCCAGGCACACCAGAAAAAAAGGGCGCCGGTAGCCAGCTCCACTACCGGATAGCGCGGGCTGATTCCCGCTTTGCAAGCGGAGCATTTCCCACCCAGTACCAGATAGCTGGCGATCGGAATGTTTTCAAACCAGCGGATCGCGTGCCCGCAGTGCGGGCAGCGCGAGCGAGGCACCATCAAGTTGAACGGGGGCGATTCAGGAGATTCTTTGCCGGAGAGTTCTGCGCATTCCGCCGCCCATTGCCGTTCCATCATTTTGGGGAACCGGTACACCACTACGTTGAGGAAACTGCCAAATAAGAGTCCCAGCAGACCGACCAGGCTGGCATCCAGCCATTGCACGCCGCTTAGCATCAAACCACTTGCCCCAACTTGAAGATGGGCAGGTACATGGACACCACAATACCGCCGATGATCGTGCCGAGTACCACGATGATGATGGGTTCCATCAGGCTGGAAATACCGGCCACCATGTCATCCACCTCGGCTTCAAAGAAGTCTGCCGCTTTGCCCAGCATGTGGTCGATAGAGCCAGACTCTTCGCCAATCGCACACATTTGCAGCACCATGCTGGGGAATAGGTTGGCATTGGTCATGGCCGCGGTCAATGCAGTGCCGGTTGAAACCTCCTGCTGGATCTTCTGCGTCGCCAATTGATACACGATGTTGCCTGAAGCGCCGCCTACCGAGTCCAATGCTTCAACCAAAGGCACGCCGGCTGCAAACATGGTGGACAGTGTGCGGGTCCAGCGTGCGACGCAGCTTTTGTCGACCATGACGCCAAAGATGGGCAGCTTGAGCATCACGCGGTCCATAAACGCCTGCACTTTCTCGTTGCGTTTCCAGGCCTGCAGAAAGAAGTAGAGTCCGCCACCGATGCCACCAAAAATCAGGTACCAATAGCTGATAAAAAACTCACTTATCGCAATTACGATTAATGTGGGTGCTGGCAACTCTCCACCAAACGAGGTGAAGACTTGCTTGAACGACGGAATCACAAAAATCATGATGACCGACACCACCACAAAAGCTACGACCAGCACCGCGATGGGGTACATCAGCGCTGACTTGATCTTGGACTTGATGGCCTCGGTCTTTTCCATGTAGACCGCAAGCCGGTCTAGCAGCTGGTCCAAAATACCGGCCGACTCGCCAGCCTCGACCAGGTTGCAATACAGATTGTCAAAGTACAGCGGGAATTTGCGGAATGCCGCATTCAGGGAGGTGCCGGTTTCTACGTCCTGGCGAATGTCATTGAGCAGCTTGGTTACGCTGGGGTTGGGGTTGCCCCGACCCACAATATCAAACGCCTGCAACAGGGGCACTCCCGCCTTCATCATGGTTGCCAGCTGGCGCGTGAAAATTGCCAGATCTTTGGCTTTGATGCTCTTGCCAGAGCGCATGCGGCGCTTCTTGATCTTGGTGGGAGTAACACCTTGGCGGCGCAGCGAAGACTTGACCTGGTTCTCCCCGGCCGCACGTGTTTCACCGCGCACCTGCTTGCCGTTACGGTCCTTGCCTTCCCACTCGAAAACTGCGTCTTTATTCGCAGCAGGTTTTGCTGTAGCCATAGGATCCCTTGGGTGGTTTTTATTCGTTGGTGACGGCCAGCACTTCTTCCAACGAAGTTAGCCCCAATTTGACTTTGTGTAGGCCCGACTGGCGCAGTGACCGCACGCCTTCTAGCTCCGACTGCGCGGCAATGTCCATCGCACTTCCGTCACGCAGGATGATGCGCTGAATCTCATCGCTGATGGGCATCACTTGGTAGATACCAAGGCGACCTTTGTAACCGTTGTTACACATCGAACAACCGACTGCGCGGTAAGGCTTCCAACTGCCATCCAGCTCCCCGTCCTTGAAGCCTGCGTCCAGCAAAGCTTGTTTTGGTACGTCAGCCAGTTGTTTGCAGTTCAGGCACAGGCGACGCGCCAAGCGCTGCGCCGTGATGAGGATCACGCTGGATGCAATGTTGAAGGGCTGTATGCCCATGTTGCGCATACGTGTGAGCGTGGTGGGCGCATCATTGGTGTGCAGGGTCGAAAGCACCAAGTGCCCCGTTTGCGCTGCCTTGATGGAGATATCGGCCGTCTCCAGGTCGCGAATTTCCCCCACCATGATGATGTCGGGATCCTGCCGCAGAAAAGATTTCAGTGCTGCTGCGAAGGTCAGCCCCGCCTTCTCATTCACGTTTACCTGGTTCACGCCAGGCAAATTGATTTCAGACGGGTCTTCTGCGGTTGCGATGTTCACGCCTGGCTGGTTCAGCATGTTCAGGCAGGTATATAACGACACCGTTTTTCCCGAACCCGTCGGGCCAGTGACCAGGATCATTCCGTAGGGGCGTCCGATCGCCTTGATCAGTCGCTCTTTTTCCTCTGCTTCGTAGCCCAGTGCGTCAATGCCCAGCTTCGCACTACTCGGATCCAGAATCCGGATCACGATCTTTTCACCAAATAGGGTGGGCAAAGTGCTGACGCGGAAGTCGATGACGCGGTCTGCGCCGACCTTGAGTTTCATGCGTCCGTCTTGGGGTACGCGCTTCTCGGAGATGTCCATGCGCGAGATCACTTTGATCCGCGACGCTAGCTTGTCTTTGATGGCAATCGGGGGGCTGGCAATTTCGCGCAATTCACCGTCGATCCGAAAACGTACGCGATACGTGTGCTCATAGGGCTCAAAGTGCAAGTCCGATGCACGCATGCTGAACGCATCCATCAACATCTTGTGAAGGAAGCGCACGACAGGTGCGTCTTCTACCTCCGCAGCATTGTTGTTGGTCTCCGTCGCGATTTCAGTCGCTGTTTCGTCAAATTCAAAGTCACCGCCAATGATGTCCTCCATCGCCTCGGTGGCGGTGGTGGCGTTCGCATCGACCAGCTTGGACAGTTTGTCGTATTCGGCAATGACCCAGTCAAAGCCCATCTGGGTCGAGAACTTGATGCGTTCAGCCGCCGCCTGATCTGAAGGGTCGGCGGTGGCAATGATCAGGCGGTTGCCCCGTTTGCTCAGAACCAATACACGGAAGTCGGCGCAAATTTTGGGGTCTAACAGCCCCTTGGGGAGGCGCTGCACGTCCACAGCATCCAGGTCTACTAGGGGCGCCGCAAAGGCCTGAGACASGGTGTGTGCCAGGTCTGCTGGGGACACAGACCCCGAGCCCACCAGTTCGGCCATGAAGCTGTTTTTGCTGCCGACTGCTTTGCGATAAATCTCTTCCGCGGCTTTCTGCCCCAGCTTGCCAGCGGCCACCAAGGCGCGGCCTATGCCAGGCAGGGCTACGGTGGCAGTTTCGCGGTTCAGGGTATCAGCAGACGCCATAGCCAACTAGGATATACGATGACAGGCGCAATAGCGCGCCAAAGCTGGTGCCAAGTAACAAATTTACCAATTGGTGCGTGGCAAATTCCCCACCTTTTCCTCTCCCTTGCGAAGGTACTCAGTCCAAATGCAATGGGGCCTGTACAAAAGGTACGCCTGACGCATCCTTGGTCGATAGTTTGGGCGGCTCGGCCAGGGCAGGCCAAGCGATCGCCAAGCTAGGATCGTTCCAGGCGATGCAGCGTTCAAATTCCGGAGCGTAATAGTCCGTGGTTTTGTACAAGAACTCCGCGGTATCGGATAGCACGAGAAAACCATGTGCCAGTCCTGGCGGCACCCACAGCTGGCGCTTGTTGGTTCCCGACAAAATCTCACCCACCCATTTTCCGTAAGTCGGTGACTGTGGCCGGATATCGACTGCGACATCAAATACCTCCCCCGCGACCACCCGTACCAATTTGCCCTGCGCTTGCTTGAGTTGGTAATGCAACCCGCGTAATACGCCTTGGTCAGACTTCGAGTGGTTGTCCTGCACAAACGGAAGCGTCACCCCCGTGGCTTCACGAAACACCCGTTCGTTAAAGCTTTCGAAGAAGAAACCGCGCTCGTCTCCAAACACCTTGGGTTCCAGCAGCAGCACATCGGCAATCGCCGTAGGGGTTACTTTCATCAATACACCTTGTCTTTGAGCAAGCGGAGCAGATACTGACCGTAGCCCGATTTTGCGAGCGGCAGTGCCAGTTTTTGCAGTTGTGCATCATCAATCCATCCGCTGCGCCAGGCGATTTCTTCCGGCGCAGCCACCTTCAGCCCTTGCCGGTTTTCAATGGTGTAGATGAATTGGCTGGCTTCCAGCATGGACTCATGCGTGCCCGTATCCAGCCAGGCATAGCCGCGCCCCATGGTTTGCACATCCAGCTGGTCGCGCTCCAGGTACAGGCGGTTCAGGTCGGTGATTTCCAGTTCACCGCGGTCTGAGGGCTTGACCTGCTTGGCAAGCTCTACGACCTGATCGTCGTAAAAGTACAAGCCCGTCACCGCGTAGCGAGACTTCGGTGCCTTGGGCTTCTCTTCGAGACTGATGGCACGGCCTTCTGCATTGAACTCCACCACGCCATAACGCTCCGGGTCTTGCACGGCATAGGCAAACACGGTGGCACCGGTGGTCTGCTGTGTAGCGCTTTCCAGCAAGCCCGCGAAGTCATGGCCGTAAAAAATGTTGTCACCCAGCACCAAGGCACTGGGGGCGCCGTCCAGAAACTTCTCGCCGATTAGAAATGCCTGTGCCAAACCATCGGGAGAGGGCTGTACAGCGTAGGTAATTTGAATGCCCCATTGGCCACCGTTGCCCAGCAGCTGTTCAAAGCGCGGGGTGTCTTGTGGCGTGCTGATGACAAGCACTTCCCGTATGCCCGCCAGCAGCAGAACGCTGAGCGGGTAGTAGATCATGGGCTTGTCGTAAATGGGCAGCAGTTGCTTGCTGACAGCCTGCGTGGCAGGGTACAGGCGGGTGCCTGAGCCGCCCGCCAGAATGATGCCTTTGCGCTGTTTGGTGTGGGTGCTTGTCATGTGCTTATTTCCCTGAAATTTCGGTCAACATACGCGCCACACCCGGCTGCCAGTGTGGCAGGGAGAGACCAAAAGCCGCTTGCAGCTTATGGGTGTCCAGGCGTGAGTTCAATGGGCGTTTGGCGGGTGTAGGGTAGCTGCTGGTAGAGGTTGGAGTGACTTGGGCAGGTCCGGCCTTCAGCGGCAGCCCCAGCGTTTGCGCCTGGATTAGCACAAATTGGGCATACCCGTGCCACGTGGTCTCGCCACTGGCGATGCAGTGGTACAAGCCGGCCAACTCTGGCCGCTGGCGCAATGTGTGCACGGCATGGGCAGTCACATCTGCGAGCAACTCTGCCGAAGTAGGCGCGCCATACTGGTCATTGATGACGGTCAAAGCATCGCGCTCGGCGGCCAGCCGCAGCATGGTTTTTGCAAAGTTGCCGCCACGTGCGGCGTAGACCCAACTGGTGCGCAGGATCAGGTGCTTGGGCGTGGTGGCTACAGCCTGCTCGCCTGCCAGCTTGGTTTGACCATATACGCTCAAAGGGCCTGTGGCATCTGTTTCTTTCCACGGCGTGGAGCCGCTGCCGTCAAACACATAGTCAGTGCTGTAATGTACCAGCCATGCTCCTATTTTTGTAGCTGCTTGCGCAAGTGTGGCGGGGGCTAGTGCATTGATGGTGTGTGCAAGCTCGGGTTCACTTTCGGCTTTGTCCACCGCGGTATAGGCCCCGGCATTCACGATCACGTCCGGCGCCACACGCTCCACGGTTTCCGTCAGACCTCGCAGGTCTGTCAGATTGCCGCATAAATCGCCGGGATTGCGTGCGGCATCCGAACCCAGGGCGATCACTTCCCCCAGCACACCGAGGGAGCGTTGCAGCTCCCAGCCCACCTGGCCGTTGCGGCCCAGCAGCAAAATCTTCATGCCGCAGCCTTGGCTGTGTTGCCGTATTGTTTGCTCACCCAGTCGCGGTAGCCGCCGCTCAGCACATTGCTAACCCACGCGGGGTTATCCAGATACCACTGCACCGTCTTGCGGATGCCGGACTCGAACGTCTCTGCGGGCTTCCAGCCCAGTTGCTGCTCGATCTTGCGGGCATCAATCGCATAGCGGCGGTCGTGCCCGGGGCGGTCTGTGACGTACGTGATCTGTTCTTTGTAAGGTTTGCCGTCTGCGCGGGGCTTCAGCTCGTCCAACAATGCACACACCGTGTGCACGATGTCCAAATTGGGTTTTTCGTTCCAGCCGCCCACGTTGTAAACCTCGCCAACCGCTCCCGCCTCCAGTACCCGGCGGATGGCGCTGCAATGGTCTTTGACATACAGCCAGTCGCGCACCTGCTGGCCGTCGCCATACACCGGCAGCGGCTTGCCGGCCTGGGCGTTGACGATCATCAGCGGAATCAGCTTCTCAGGAAAATGGAAAGGCCCGTAGTTGTTGCTGCAATTGGTCGTCAACACCGGCAGGCCATAGGTGTGGTGGTAGGCACGCACCAAGTGGTCGCTGGCCGCCTTGCTGGCACTGTAAGGGCTGTTGGGCTCGTACCTGTTGGTTTCGGTAAAGGCCGGATCGGTTTTGGCCAACGAGCCATAGACCTCGTCGGTGGAGACATGCAAAAAGCGAAACGCAGCTTTGGCGTCTCCTTCCAGCCCCCCCCAGTACCCGCGCACGTTTTCCAGCAAATGGAAAGTGCCCACGATATTGGTCTGAATAAAGTCTTCGGGGCCATGGATGGAGCGGTCCACGTGGCTCTCCGCAGCAAAGTTGACCACTGCGCGCGGCTGGTGCGTGGCCAACAACTGTTTCACCAACGCAGTGTCGCCAAAGTCGCCTTTGACGAAAACATGGCTCGGGTTGCCGGCCAAACTGGCCAGATTCTCCAGATTGCCCGCGTAGGTCAGCTTGTCCAGGTTGACCACCGTTTCGGTGGAGCCAGCCAGCCAATCCAGAACAAAGTTGCTGCCGATAAAGCCGGCGCCGCCGGTAACCAAAATAGTCATTGTGAATAAATCCCTGAAGCGCTAAGAGCGAGTTCGATTATCGCTGTCGACAGCCGTGGTTTAGGTCCTACGTACTCCGGCTAGTCCGATCAGACTATCGTGAACTCACAGCAAATTTGATGCCGAAAGGGCGGATTTATCTATTCCCGATGGACTATTTGCAAAGCAGCTCTTTCTGCTTATCATGACGAGTAACAAATTGTTACTTATGCAGATTTTGTGTCACGATTCGCAATTAATCAGTATTTCTCGACACCAGCGAGGGTTCACGCTCATTGAGCTCGTCATGGTCATCGTCATATTAGGCGTGTTGGCGGCAGTGGCTATTCCCAAGTTTGTGGATTTGAGTTTGGATGCCCAAGTGGCTACTACGCAAGGTGTTGCAGGAGGTATTTCTTCGGCGTCGGCTATTAATTACGCTGCTCGCAAAGCAAATTCTGGCAACGGAGTGGCCATTGCCCAGTGCGAGGATGCAGGGAGCTTGTTGCAAGGAGGTTTGCCTGGAAACTACAACATGGGGCCACCAGGTTTTCCTACGGCCATTGGCGCCAATGTGACAACGGGTTGCACAGTAAGTGGACCCAAAAACACGTCTGCAACGGCCTACATCACAGGCATTCCTTGAGATTTGATGGGAGAAAACACAATGAAAACTGCAATCAAAGCCCTTGAGGCGTGCATCGGTCTTGCCGCCTTGCTGGCAGGTGGCCAAGCGGTTGCCAGCACCGTCAGCTTCGAAGACCTTTCCAGTCCTTTGGCCGCAACCAGTACTGGCTTGGTTAGCACCGGCTACCAGTTCAGTACGACCGATTTGCACGGTATTTTTGATGCCAGCGGCTTTGGTGCCAGCAATGGCACACATTTCCTGGTGTACCGGTCCAGTGGCGCAGGCACTGAGTCCTTTGCGGCTGTGTCAGGTACGGCGTTCAATGTCAACAGCATTGATTTAGGTGGCTGGCACAACTTTGGGCCCAATCCGCTTTCTATAGAAATTACTGGCTACCGGACAAGCGGCCCCAACGTCACCAACACCGTCTCAGTGGCTCCCGGCGTATTTACTTCGTTCGCATTGACGGGCTTCACCAATTTGGCCTCGGTACGCCTCGGTAGTTTTAGCGGCGCCTATGTGGCAGTCGACAACATTAATGTCTCCCCGGTACCGGAGCCCGAAACGCTTGCCATGTTGTTGGCTGGTTTGGGTTTGGTGGGGTGGACGGCACGACGTCGCATTCCCCAGTCTTAAAAATTCAGCCCGCCACCTTCAACACCTGCAATAGGCAGGCATCGCACAGGGCGCGGGCCTGTTTGGCGGAGTTGGATTCGGCGTAGCAGCGCAGCTCTGGCGCATTGCCAGAAGGGCGTAGGTGCACGATGTCGCCTGAGGTGAATGTGGCGCGCAGGCCATCGGTCTCATCCAGCGATTCCACCGGACCCGCACCTGGCGCCAGCAGGTCACTCAACAAGCGGGCATCCGCCCTCAGGCGGGCAATCAGGCCAATACTTTTCAGTGTGGCAAAGTTTTGCAACCGATCACTGGCCGTAAAGCGCTTGGGCAGGTCGTTGGCCAACTCCGACATTTTTAATCCCCGCTCCTTGGCCGCACACAGCAGCGCCACGATGGGTAACACCGCATCGCGCGTCGGCAGGGGCCCCAGGCGTTGACCGTGGCGCAGTACCTGGCTGCCTAGCAAAAAGCCGCCGTTGGCCTCGTAGCCCACCACCAGCTCCGACCCGTTGGCCAGCGCGTCTTCCATCCCCGCAATCACATAGGGCGAACCAATGCGCGTGCGCACGACTTGGGCAAACGCCTTGCATTGCTCCAGCGCCGTGTTGCTACTCACGGGGGTGACGACGGCGTGGGCCTGCAGGTACTGGGCGCACAAAATGCCCACCACATCGCCACGCAGCCACTGTCCCATTTCGTCCCCAATTAAGGGGCGGTCGGCGTCGCCATCTGTCGAGACGATGGCGTCAAAGTCATACAGCTCTGCCCACTCCTTGGCTTGCTCCACGTCCTCGTGGCGCACGGCCTCGGTGTCGATGGGCACAAAGGTATCGGTGCGGCCCAAAGAGATCACCTCAGCCCCCAGGGCTTCCAAAATGTGGCGCAGCACGTCGCGCCCCACGCTGGAGTGTTCGTACACCGCCACAGTCACGCCATTCAATGTGCCGGCACCAAAGAAACCCACATAGCGGTGCACATAGGCCTGCTCCACCTGCGGCGCAGGTGCGGGCAGGGCGGGCACTGTCAGACTCTTGGGTAGCCCCACCAAATAGCCCAGCATGGCCTGTTCGTCGGGTTTGGAAATCTCGCCGTCTTCCCGGTAGAACTTGATGCCGTTGCGGTCAAACGGAATGTGGCTGCCCGTCACCACCACCGTGGGGGCGCCAGTTTGCGCGCCATACAAGGCCAGGGCCGGGGTGGGCAGGGCGCCGCCGTACACCACGGTCAGGCCCAGGTCCGTCAGGGCCGCAGCGCAGGCAGCGGCAATGGCCGGGCTGCTGGGGCGCAAGTCATGCCCTAGCACCACGGTGGTCGCTTTGGGGGCCACCGCGTTGATAAAAGCGGTGGTGTAGGCATGGCACAGCGCAGGCGTCATGTCGGCCACTAGGCCGCGAGCGCCGCTGGTGCCAAAGGCCACGCCCGACTGGGTGGCAATGTCTTGCAGGGTAGAAACGTTCATGGGGCGGCATCCTAAAAGGGCTGCGGGGCTGCGTCTATAGTTCCTTCGGGTTTATGTATTGGATAGGCCTGAAGTCCGCATGGAATATGCGCAAGTAGCTTCTCTTTTGATAGCAAGCTATTCAGCGCAAACCTTGTGATCGCACAAAATCCGCGTTCGCCCTTTCCAAGCCGATACGCAAGGGGGTCGATGCGTAAAAGCCGGTGCTGCGCAGCTTGGAGACATCCATCAGCTTTCTGGGCGTGCCATCAGGCTTGCTGGTGTCAAATACCACGTCGCCCGTATAGCCAACCACGGTTTGTATCGCCTGCGCCAGTGCCTTGATAGATAGGTCCTCACCCACCCCAATGTTGATCAGGGGAGGTTCAAACCGCCCCGTCTTGTTTTCGTCGCTGCCCAGCAGCGGTTCGTACTGGTCATCCGACAGGTTCATGATGTGGACACATGCCGCCGCCATGTCCTCGCTGTACATGAATTCGCGGTACGGCGTACCCGTACCCCACACCATTACTTCTTTGGCCTGCGCCGCTTTGGCCTCGTTGAATTTGCGCAGGAGCGCGGGGATTACATGGCTGTCCTCCGGGTGGTAGTTGTCCCCTGGGCCGTACAGGTTGGTGGGCATGGCCGCCAAATACTTGGTGCCGTACTGGCGGTTGTAGCTCCAGCACATCTCAATCCCCGCAATTTTGGCCAACGCATACGACCGATTGGTCGGCTCTAGTGGGCCTGTTAACAACGACTCTTCCTTCATGGGCTGGGGGGCCAATTTGGGATAAATGCAACTGGATCCCAAAAACATCAGCCGTTGCGCGCCGGTTTCATAGGCGGAGTGAATGATGTTGCACTGAATCGCTAAGTTGTTGCGGATAAAGTCTGCGGAGTAAACGTCGTTGGCCAGAATACCGCCCACCTTGGCGGCGGCCAAAAACACATACTGTGGGCGCTCTGTTTCAAAGAAAGCGGATGTGGCAGCCTGGTTGATCAGGTCCAACTCGGCGTGCGTGCGCAGCAGCAGGTTGGAATAGCCTGCCGCCTGCAAGTTGCGCACAATGGCAGAGCCCACCAATCCCCGGTGCCCCGCTACATAGATTTTTGCGGTTTTTTTCATGCGCCGCAGTATTACTCGTTGTGGTCGTAGGTCTGAAAGCCGGCCAATTTGACCAAGGCATCACGCTTGGCACTGGTGAAGTCGGCTTGCACCATTTCCACCACAAGCTCTTTCAACGTCGTTTTGGGCACCCAGCCCAGCTTTTCCTTGGCCTTGGTGGGGTCGCCCAGCAGGGTTTCCACCTCGGTCGGGCGGTAGTAGCGGGGGTCTACCCGCACAATCACATCATTCACCTTGCACTTGGCATCTTTGCCGCTCACGGCCACCACGGTACCTGTCTCGTCTTCGCCCTCGCCCGTCCATGCCAGCTGGATGCCCAGCTCTTCCGCGGCAAACTCCACAAACTGGCGCACGCTGTACTGCACGCCTGTGGCAATCACAAAGTCTTCCGCATGGTCCTGCTGCAGCATCAGCCACTGCATTTCCACATAGTCGCGTGCGTGGCCCCAGTCGCGCAGGGCACTCATGTTGCCCAGGTACAGACAGTCTTGCAGGCCCAGCGCGATGCGGCTGATGGCGCGTGTGATTTTGCGGGTGACAAACGTCTCGCCGCGCAGCGGGCTCTCGTGGTTGAACAAGATGCCGTTGCAGGCGTAAATGCCATAGGCCTCCCGGTAGTTCACCGTAATCCAGTAGGCATACATCTTGGCTACGGCATAGGGGCTACGGGGGTAAAACGGGGTCGTCTCCTTTTGCGGTATTTCCTGAACCAGCCCATACAGCTCGGAGGTGGACGCCTGGTAAAAGCGCGTTTTCTTCTCCAGCCCCAAAATGCGAATAGCTTCCAGAATGCGCAAGGTACCCATGCCGTCTGCATCTGCTGTGTATTCGGGGCTCTCGAAGCTCACCGCCACATGGCTCATTGCACCCAGGTTGTAAATCTCATCGGGCTGTACTTGCTGAATGATGCGAATCAGGTTGCTGCTGTCGGTCAGGTCACCATAGTGCAGCGTGAAGTTGCGGGCCGACACATGGGGATCCTGGTACAGGTGGTCAATGCGGTCTGTATTAAAGCTGGAGGCCCGGCGCTTGATGCCATGCACCTCATAGCCCTTCTTCAGCAGGAATTCGGCCAAGTAAGCGCCATCTTGACCCGTAACGCCGGTAATGAGTGCTATTTTTTTCATGGAGACTCTGCGGAATGGAAAGGAATGGGCTGATTCTGCCGCAAAGTCTCGGGCAGTACCTGCTTGGACAGCAGAACATGCCGTCGTGCAAAACCACGCGTGGTTAGATCCAAGGCGACAAGCTGCTTCTGTGCAGACAAGGCTTTTTCCAGGGCGGCGGCCGGAGTTTGAGCGATTGCATGTATAGCCGCACGCAATGCTTCCGCGTTTTTCGGCGGCACATACTGGATAGCTACCTCGTCAAAATAAGCTTCCAAACCGCCAGCGCGTGTGGCTACAACCGGAACGCCGGTTGCAACGGCTTCCAAAATGACTGTGATTCCCGATACATGAAGGTTGGCTGTCAATGGCACCACCACGCAGTCCGCCCATGCATACGCCGCACGCACTTCCTCTTGGGTGATCGTGGACGCGCGTATGTTGTCGGCTTGCAGTGATCTTGGCCATTTGGCTGATCCAACACGCAATTCAAATTCCGGCCGTTGTCCCAACGCTGCGAACAAGGTGTGCCAATCGCGGTGGCGGTCATTGCCCATAGCTAAAACTCGAATTGGCCTGCGTGTGTCAAATCGCAAACGGGGCGATTCCAGAGGGTAACTGTCCATTGAAATCCCAAATCGGAGCAGCTCAGTCTTGCTGTGCAGCCCGAGGTGCTGGGCCATGGATCGGTTTTCTGGGGAATGGAATGTGGTGATTGCAGCCTGCTTCATCAGCAAGCCATAGAACACCTTTCTCAAGCGACCAAAGCGTTTCCACTCATCGATCAGCCAGATCGATTGTGCAAGTACCGGTACTCCCTTGCGCTTTGACAAGAATTTCAGCGCTGCAATGCCCAAGTGTTCGTATTCGGTATGCGTCCAGATAATGTCAAAGTCTGACCCGAAAACAGCAGTGCGGTTTCTCCAGGCATGCCGAATGTCAAAACCGAGTAGGTACTTGATGCCCCTGTCCAGCAAGCCCAGGAGCCCCCACGTGGTGAGGGTGGGCTGGGAAAAGGTCACTTCGGCCCCCATCTCGCGTGCCAAGTGGTAGCCATAGGGCGTCTCGTCCGGCGCGTCTCCCCTGGCAAAGCATTTTTCCCAATATGCCGCATCCAAGTGGCGAGGCAGCATAACGAAAACGCGAATATGCATGAAATTGGCTTTTGAGCCTTATAGATATTGCGCTAGCTGCTTCTCTTTTTATAGCAAATTTAGCGCGGTAGGTACTCCGCAAGCAGTGTTTCATACTGCTGTAGCACGTGCGGCCAAGTGAACTCCTGCTGAAAGCGCACTTGCCCGTTCTTGCGCAGCTTCGCCAGTGTCTCTGGTTGGGCCTGGAGCTGGTCCATACAGGTAGCAAAACCATCTGCCCCTGTGAAGTACACCGCACCATCACCCACCACCCAGCGGTTAAACCGGTTGTCCTGGGCGATGACTGCGTTGCCTGCACCCAATGCTTCCACCAGTGACGGGTTGGTACCCCCCACCTGGTGACCGTGCACATAGGCGGCGCTATGAAAGCGCAGCGCTTGCACCACCGTCTTGTCGTAAATGGCGCCAACAAACCGCACCTCGGCGCTGGCGGCGGCCTTCACTGCGCGGTGATACACATTGGTTTCTGAGTAGTTGCCCAGTACCACCAGCTGCATGCCACGTGGCTTTGCGGAAAACCCTTTCACGATTTCCAGCAACGAATTTTCGGGCTCGGCCCGGGCAATCACGGTCATGAATTTGCCGGGCTGCAGCCCAAGCGCCTCTACAGGGGCTGTTGGCGCAGCAGTCACCGCATCTGCCCCATAGGGAATGGTGGTGATCTTGCCGGGCCGCACGCGGCTGGTCAGGTGCACCTTGATCTGCGGATGGTCTGCCACCAGATGATTGCCCAGCCAGCAACCGGCCCAATCATTCAGCCAAAACCAAGTCTTGGCGATGGGTCCCCATTTCATGCGCGACCACTCAATGCCATCCATGTTGATAACGTTGGGAATGCCCTTGAGCCGCAGCAGCGCGCAAAACACCGCAGTGTTGTAGCCCAGTGTCAGGCACAAGTCGCGGTGCTTGGCGGCGTGGGCTGTGGCTTGCCAGTCAAACACAATGGTGCCCTTGGGGCCTTCCTGGCTCACTGGGATGTGCACGCGCTCCACACCTTGCCAGGTGTCTTCAAACACGGGCCCGGTGCCTTCGTCCTGGCAATACACGACCACGCGCCAGCCCTGGGCTACCAAGTACAGCGACAGGTATTCAGCGAAGGTTTCAAAGCCACCATGCGCGGCAGGTACGCCCCGGGTGCCGAGGATGCGAAGGGTCTTGTTCGTCTGTGCACTCATGGTGTACCAAATACTTTCTTTACTTTTTCCAGGTAGCTGAAACTGTCTTTCTTGGTGGGCTCGATGTAGGAGCCTTCTCCAAACTCGTTCCAGCAGCAAATCACGCCCATCTTCGGACTACCGGGTTTGGCTGCATCCATAGCAGCTTTGGCCGCATTCAGGTGTGCTTCAAACTGGCTGGCGTTGCTGACGGACATGTCGTGCAACGTGTCCTTGCTGCCACCCCAGGGGCGTTTGTCCCATCCCGCTGTCATCGGCACGATGGTGGGCAGGTTGCCCTTGGCAGCAAAACGCCCCCAGTGCGCTTGATAAGCTGTATCCAGTTCGGCATAACTATGCGATTGAACAGGGGAATACAAACCTTGATGCAGGTTATATGCAGACAATGCCGAATAGCCTGACTCTTTGGCATAGCTGTCAATCATGGGTGACCCGGCTCCGGTGCCCGCCACAAAATAAATACCGGGCAGCCCGTTTTGTTGTGCGATGGCTTGGGCAGAGTCCAGTAGCTCTTTGGTCGTGGCACCAAACTTGGCCGCATCCGTTCTCAAAAAATCTGCAAAGAAAACGAACACCACCGGCTTGCCATCCACACGTAAAAACTCGGGCCGCTGAAAGTAGTACTTCACCCAGTAGGTCACCATGCGTTCAAAATTGTCGCGACTGGACGGTACCCCATCATGGTTGGCCCATAACAGCGATATCTTCACCTTGTCGCGGTTGGGTGCACGCATATGGGCGGCAATTGCGTGTTCCAGCAATACCTTGCTGTCCTTGCTCCAGTACCAGTCGTAGGCTACAAAGTTGATCCCGTATTCCGCCATCCAGTCAATCTGTTGGCGCATGACATCGTCAGAGCCCTCCTGGTACCACCCCAGTTTGGGCTCACGCTCGGGGTAGGGCTTGATCTGCTCCCAAGGTTGGCGAAACTGGGCGCCCTTTTGGTTGTTTGCCCAGCCTGGAAAGTAGTACACCCCCACGTTGTATTTATTGGTTTGCGCCACGGCCAACTGGGTGCACATGGCCAACGCCAGAGTCAACAGAGTACGGATCATCATGGTGTCTTATCCTTTGCCGCTATGGCCCTGTATTGCGCAGCCACCCGGCGGGCAGCTTCATCCCAAGAGAACCGCTGTGCTTGCACTTGCCCTTTTTGCGCCAGCGTTGCGCGCAGGTCGGCATTGTTTGCCAATGCCTGCATGGCGTCTCGCAAGGCCTCCACATCGGTGGACTCCACCAAGGCGCCCGCGTCGCCAACTACCTCGGTCAGCGCCGTGTTGTTGGCCACAATTACCGGCACGCCGCTGGCCATGGCCTCCAGTGGCGGCATGCCAAAGCCCTCTGCCAAAGAAGGGTACGCAAACGCCAGGCAATGCCGGTACAGCGCGGGCAGCTCTTGGTCCCCCACGTTGTCCAAAAAAGCCACCTTGTCCTGCAAGCCAGCCTGCGCCAGCACTTCAAACATGGCGTCAAACCCGAAGTCCTTTTGCCCCACCACCACCAGCGTCGGCGCATCAGGCCCCAACGCTGCGTAGGCCTTGAAGAGCGTCACGTGGTTCTTGCGCGGCTCCAGGCGGCCCACGGTCAAAAAGTAGCCGCCAGGTTGCAGGCCCCGTGCCACTACAAATTCAGCCCCGTCCACCCCGGGGTAAAAACGCCCCCCGTCGGCCGCGTTGGTCGTTACGGTCACGCGCTCTTGCGCCACGCCGTAGCGCTTGCAGATTTCGCGTTTGGAGAACTCACTCACCGTAAAGATGTGCTCCGCCTGATACGCGGCCCAGCGCATCAAGATGCGCGAGCGCAGACGAAACACAGGTTGAAAGTACTGCGGGTGGCTCTCGAACAGCACATCGTGGATGGTCACCACGGTTTTTGATAGCGAGGGCAGGGGAATGATGTACTGCGTGTGCAACAAATCCAGTCCCAGGCGCCTTTGCATGCGGGGCAACTCCCACATCAGCCGGCGCACCGAGCCGGTGTGGGCCATGCGCTCTAGCCGCACGTTCGGCAGTGCAAACGCTGGGTAGTTTGTTAAGAACGCGGCCGTGTTGTCGAGCAGGCAGACAAACTCTATTTCCGGGCACAGCTTGGCTACTCGGGCAAACAGTTCAATCACGTGGGTGCGTGAGCCTTGAAACAGGCCGTCCACCACATGCAGGTCAAAGCCCACTTTCATACCTGTGCGCCTCTGGTTGGTGTTGTCGTCATAGCCTTGTGCCGGTCTACGGCTTGTTGCAGCAGCATGTTGAGCGACGCCCATTTGGCCTGCCAGGAGAAATGCTGCTGCGCGAGCGCTCTGGCGTTGTTGCCCAGCTGCTGGCTCAGCTCCGGGTTGTTTAGCAGCGCTATCACGTGCTGGGCAAACTGCTGGGGTGCATCTGCAATCAGCATCTGTTTGCCAGAGCTGGCACCAGTCTCTTCGGCACCAATGCTGGTGGTCACTATGGGGCAACCGCAGGCCATGGCCTCCAGCGTCTTGATCTTGATGCCACCACCGCTGAGGAGCGGCACGACCACGACCGCCGCTGAGCGCACAAATTCATAGGCATCAGGCACCAAGCCTACAAACTGAATGTTGTTGCCCGCCAAAGCCAGCACCCCCGGTGGCACGCCCTTGCCCGCCACTTCAAACACGGAGTCGGGGTGGGCTTGCAGCACGCTGGGCAATATCTGGTGGATGAAAAAAAGCAGAGCCGCAACGTTGGGCTGATGGGTGAATGACCCAATGAACGCGATTTTTTTGGCTTGTACTGGTGCCCAAGCTTGGGCAGGTACCGCCACTGCAGCAGGGCTGGCGGCGGCGGCCAGGCCGGGGCTAAATACTTCCAAGACCAACCGGTCTTGCTCGGTAATGGCCGCTACAGCGCTGAACCTGGGGTACCAGCGTGACTCGTAACGCAGCCACCCCAGCCAGTTCAGCATGCCCAGCAGGCGCTTGATCCAGGAGCCTGCGGCTTTGTACTGGCGGTATCCCGACACCGAGTAGGCGTCCTGCACATCCATCAGCGTAGGCACACCGCTGCACGTGGCCACGTACTGCGCCATTTGCGGAAACTGCACCAGCACTGCATCGGCCTGTGTGCGGGCCAGGGCTTCCTGAAGAGCCTTTGTCATGGCGGGCACGTGGCATATCGATGCCCCTACGGGGGTGAGTAGTAGCTGCGCCAGCTTGGCCCGCAATATAGTGAGCTTGTCCAGCGGCTGGTGCACCGTTGTGACAGAGGCGCAAATACGCTGCAAGTGCGGCAGCGCCGCCGCCAACTCCGCAGAGCTTGTTTGTGCAAATGCCACGAAGTGAATTTCATGCTCCGCAGCCAAACCCTCCAGCTGCCCCCAGCACAAAGCCCCCCCCCCATGTGGCACGCCCGGGTAGTACACAAAAGGAGATAAGACGATGAGTTTCATGGTCGCCTTATCCCTGTAGCGCCGCTAGGGCCTGCTTGGCTGCTGCTGCGTACCCCTTGGCCTTTTCCCCGGCGATGGCATTGCCTTGCAGCCTGTGCTTTAGCGCATACAGCGGCACCCTTAGCACCAGCACGGTAGCCAGCAGCACGCCGGTTGTGCGCGCTACCAGTGCACCGTAATGTTTGCTCAGATACAGGCGATAAGAGCGCACTGTGCGTGTCAGCGCGCCTTGGCCAATCCAGGCTTTGCCCGCGCCTTCGTAGTGGCATACCTGCACAGTTGGCAGGTAAGCCACGGTGTAGCTATTCAGCTGCACGTGCTTGCAATAGTCCACGTCCTCTACATACATAAAGTAGCGCTCGTCCAGCCCGCCTATGGTGTTCCACAGGCCGCGGCGCGTTAGCAAAAAAGCACCCGACACCCATGCCACATTGGCGTGGGGTTGGTCATAAAACGCAGTGCGTGTCTCCGTGCGGCGAAACACGTTCGGCAATGCGTTGACAGACGCCAAGCCCAACCATGACAACACAATGCGCAGCGGCGTGTGCTCGTAGCCCACCGATGGTTGATTGCGCCCGTCACCGTAAAACAAATGCACCCCCAGCGCACCCAGCGTAGGGTTGCCAAACGCGCTTATCGCGTCGTCTATAGGGCTAAGCAGCTTGGTGTCGTTGTTGAGCAGTAGCACCAAGTCGCCCTGCGCGGCGCGCACCCCAATGTTGTTGCCACCCGTAAAGCCAGTGTTTACGGGGCTCTTGATCAGGTGCACATGCGGAAAGGTGGACTCTATGTACTGCGCGCTGTTGTCCGCAGAGGCATTGTCCACAATGATCACCTCATGGCTGCAGTGCACATGTTGCGCAACGGATGCAATGCATTCGTCCAGAAAACGCAGACCGTTGTAGTTCACGATCACG
Source organism: Rhodoferax sp. P1_F3 (assembly GCF_056405715.1). Taxonomy (NCBI): domain Bacteria; kingdom Pseudomonadati; phylum Pseudomonadota; class Betaproteobacteria; order Burkholderiales; family Comamonadaceae; genus Rhodoferax; species Rhodoferax sp. P1_F3. The sequence continues at coordinate 147,533 of NZ_JBFUBO010000007.1, forward strand.
ATGGAAAGCAGTGGCTTAGCCTGCATAGGGCACCCCCGTGCGGCGCAGAGCCAGCAGCCCGGCCAGGGTGGACTGCAGCGCCACCTTTACGGTTTTGAATTGCTTGCGCTTCAGCAGCACCAGCATCTCAAACCCCACCTGCATCAGGCAGCGCGCAAAGTGTGCGCGGTTGTACCGCCAGTTGAAGATTACTCGGTTGCGGTACAGGTAGCGAGTGGATGTGGCGGATGGCTCTTTGGTGCTGCTGGAGCCAATGGTGCCACCCTCTTTGTGCCACACCACGCTGGCATCTGCGTAGGCCAGTTTGTACTTACCCCGCGCCCTGAAGGCCCAGTCTATTTCTTCAAAGTACAGAAAATAGTCTTCACACATCAGCCCCACAGTTTGTAGAAATGGCGTGCTAACGAGCATGGACGCACCCACTACATACGCAGTCTGCGCCTCTACGGCAGCCACATCGCAGGCGGCATCTGTGGGCGCAAATTGCCCAATAGGCACCACGACACCACGCTGCGCATTAAAGGCGGACCCGCCATAGGCCTGCACTTGGTCCCGCTGGTGATAGAAAACCAGCTTGGAGCCACACATGCCCACGGTGGGGTCTTGTTGCATGCGCGCAATCAACTGCTGCAGCGCATCGGGTGCCACCACCGTGTCGTTGTTGAGCACCCACACGTAATCAAATCCGCCATGAGCCAGGCAGTAGCGCAAGCCCACGTTGTTGCCACCAGCAAAGCCCAGGTTGGTCCCGGTTTGGATCAACACCAGCGGTTCGTTTTGGCCTATGGCTCCACCAGCCTCGGCCTGCGCGCGGTCATACAGGGCAAAAGGCTTGGCCGCCGCGTTGGCCCAGGCGGTGATTTTCTCCAACGAGTTGTCGTGTGAGCCGTTGTCACAAACCACGATGCTGAACGCTACGCCCGTGCTTTGGGTGACGCTCTCTAAGCATTCAATGGTGTCTCGCCAACCATTCCAGTTCAAAAGTAGGACGGCAACATGTGGAGCAACGTCAGTCAGCATCAAGCGGCCATGACCTTTCGTTTTAAGAAACGCTTTTCAACCAGATGCCAAGAGGCAACCGCGAAAAGCAATGTGACAGGAAAAGATGCAAGGAACACTACCCACCAGGCCATGGGACCTATCAGTGATTTGGTAATTAAATAGATGACAAACTGTTGTATAGGAAATGCATAGATATATATGCCGTAAGAGAAATCGCCATTCTTTCCAAAATTCGAAAAAATGGATGGAGTATAGGCAATGTTAATAAGTAAATAAGAAATTGCAGGAGAGACAATTAACAGGTTTAGTCCCATCAAGGTAGTCAGCGTAATAGTAGCTATTGCGATAACTAAGCCCATTCTATTTAAATGAATATCTCTATGTATGTAAGCCAATGTGCCCGCAAGAAACCAGCCGCACAAGGGGAGAAACTCTTGGAAAAAGTTAATTGTTATTAACGTTGTAAAAGTTAGGGTCACGCATAAAAACCAAAGTACCCAAACTATGGCAGATCGAATAAATCCAAAATACCCAAGCGCGGCTATCATCAAGTAACAAGTGAATTCGTGTCGCAAAGTCCATAGAGATCCGTTTACTGCGGCTCCGTAGGGATTTTCTTCAAAAATACCTGCTATATCAAATTTCCCCTTGTAAAGGGTTAAATTCTTTATGAAGTATATGGCTGCGGATTTGCCGTATTCTGTCCAATTCGCTTTGGTTAAGATTGCACAAAAACCAACAGTAATTACTAACATTAATGCGAGTCCAGGAAATATTCTTTTTGATCTAGCCACCAAGAACGCATAAAGATTTTCTTTGCTTTCCCAGCTGGCGGCAATTAAGAATCCACTCACAATAAAGAAAAACCACACTGCAATTTTTCCGCCATTCAAGGAACCTGCCGTCAGCTGGGCCAATGGCTCGCTCTTGGCATCCAGCACTAGGGGGAATGAATGAGAGAAGAGAACTAGGGTTGACGCCAAAAACCTTAGTGCATCAAAATTATTTTTGTCACGAATATTCATGTGATTTCCCAAGTGAGGAGTTGGGAGGGCTTTTTCTAATAATTGTCTTGACAGCGTCGATTTGCATTAGAAACGCCATGAAGCAGCTCAGGAATGCCATTGAAGACACGCTGATCCATTCTGGTTGAGTGATCGCCAAGAGTGACATTGCCCATACAGAAGAGATACCAGCTGCAATAGCCGATTTTTCTAATGAATCCGTTGCTGTGCTGAGACGCTGAATTCCGGAAATGGATATTGAGAGAACAACAAATAAAGGCACCAAAAGGCCCCAAATACCCAATTTCATGGCCCAAAAATAGTAGCTGTTGTGTATATAGCTGGTTTGATTTGGAAATAATATTGATGATACCAGTGGTGGTTTGTATTCGCCACCGAGCCCTATTCCTAATATAGGGTGTTTTGCAATCGATTGCTCAGCAAAAATATTTTCGCCAATTCTCCATCCAAATGATGAGCTGCTTGCGCCTTCTTTAAATACACTCAATACGCGCTCGTATGCGGCGCCTAAAACCTCTGGCGAAATTATGCTCAATAACATTAGTCCAAGAGATCCAGCAATCGCAATTGCGATTACGGTAACAATCAGTTGTCGAACTCCCAAAAGCAATGCTGTCAGTATGACGCCTATAAAAGCACATGCCCAAAGGGCTCTTCCGAAGCTAACAAGCAATGCGAAACCTATGAGTGCAATAAATGCAATTGCGCCAATCAAGTAACCGAGTGACAAGCGCTTGCTTGTAATCCAACCAATAAAGGTGAATAAGCTAAATAACACAAATAATTTTGCAGGTATGGTGGCTCGGGTCACGCCTGAGTCAACATTGCCTAAGGTCTCTAGTTGTTCAACTCGGGCACCAAAAGAAATTCCGGTTGCGTACTGAAATATTGAAATAAAAGAGATAATTGCGCCTGTAATGAGTATTAACTTTAGAACATTTTTCGCATTATTTTTTTGGTTGAAAGTAATTAATAGTGCCGGAGTTAGAAGCCATGCGGTTATGCTATTTATTTCTGAGAGAGCATATATGTTGTAGTTTTTAAGGTAAAAAACTCCATAGAAGTATCCCCATGCTAGAGTAATTATTAATAGCGAGGCTGGCGCGAATAATTTCCAATTAAATTTCTGAATCTTTTGAGATTTGAGGGTCGCAATAGCAATACTTGTGGAGATTGAAAATATTAGAAATGCTGGGTATGCGCGTCCTCCTTTGGGAAAAGGGATTACATCGCATGCAACCAGTAGTGCTAAAAATAGTGGCAAGACGGGATATTTTAAGGATGCAATAAATCCAATCAAGGCAGCAATGAGTGCGATTGGAATTAGTACATTGGCGGTATTTATTATGTATGCGAAAACTAATATAGCCAAAAATCCCACTATTGATGCAAGCACCGCCCAAACGGTTGTCCATGCATTTCGATTACTTATGGTTCTTGCATTCATGGCATATTGGGCGACTAGTGCTTCTTTGCTCTTTGGATCTTGGCTTCATGCAATTAAACGGCGCAGTGTGCCTCTGAAGCTGCTAATGTTTTCACGCAGGCTGAGCTGTGTTGCCAGGCGAAAGAGTGGAAAGTGGGCATAGCGCGGCGCAGGGCGGCGTGTAAACCACAGTGCGGCGATGCGGGAAAGCACCAGCCGCTTGCGGTTCAGCTGGTAGGGCTGCATCTTGGCAATTTCCTCCACTGCCAGTGGTTCGGTTGCAATGGCATTGGCTGCTTTGGCGCTTTGCACCAATGCTTCTCCTTTGCCGGTGCGCGACAGCACCAAGCTGCGCCCTTCGCGTTCGGCAAAGTCTGGGTAGCCGTCTTTGCCGTACCAGGCGTCTGCGCCCACCACGTCGGCAAACTCGCCTGTGCCATCTGGGCAGATCTTGCAGCGGAACTGCAGGTGGCGATTGAGCACCGTCCCCCACGACGTGGAATAGTCCGTCTCAAAGCGTTGGTTGTCATGGGTGACGGCGGTCGTTTTGCCAGGCCAGCCATCGCCACGGTAGGCAAATGACTTGACCTGCTCTGGTGGCACACCAAATTTGTCCAGAATGGCCAGAGTACCTTTTCGGCTTGGGATGCCTGCGCACATGAACGACAGCATGAAGGGCACTTTGTCGCTGATGTCTGGGTTCAGCTTCTCATAGCGGCGCAGGGCTGCAACATCACAAGGCTTGCCAACGAAAGCAAAGCGTCCGGGTAATGCCAATAGCTCGGCCAGCTTGGCCAGCGGTGCAGATGGTGCGTAGCGTGAACCGGCGCCTGCCAGCACGTCTTCGCGCGTGCGGCTGATGGAGAGTTCGTTGCCCAGAGGGTCGTCGCTGGCCGCTTTCACATGGGCCACAAAGTCGACCTGCTTGCTTGCCAGCAGATGAATGAGCAAGCCAGAGAGCACGCCGCCCGATGAACCTTCGTGGCGGGTAGCGGGGTCAACTGCATGGCCGGTGCGCACCTCTACCAGGGGGCCCCAATGGGGGTGGTAGTTGGTTTGTTCGGCGTCATGCTGGATGAGGGCGCCGGGGCAGGTATCAAATAGCTTGGCGTTTTCTTCTGCTGTCAGCGGGGTGTGTGCCACTGGGCGCAGGTAGCCGTCTTCACGCAATGCGATCTTCACTTTGCCGGGGAACATGGAGCCGCACAGGCCGCAGCCCGTGCACAGGCCGCTAGCCGTGATCCATTCAATGCTTTTAGGTTCAGCCATTGAGGCCTTTCAGCACGTCGGCCAAGTAGTTTTCATATTTAGCCAGCTTGGTTTTGGCCATCTGATTGCCAGCGTCTACTTCGGCCTTGAGCGCATGGCGGTTGTCGAAAGATGTTTGCACTTTAGTAAGGGCCTGTTCCAGGCTGTCTTTTTTGCAATCACCAAAGTGGTGATAGTTCAACGATTCAAACAGACCATTGAACTTGCGGCTATAGGCCAGTGGCACTACAGGCACGCCGCCGGAGAACGCGCCAATGCATGCGTGCATGCGTGCGCCTACAAAGAAGTCCATGCCCGATATATAGGATTTGGCTTCGCTGGGGGAGGTGAAGCGCTTGGCGACTTGCACAGAGGGATAGCGCTTTTGCAGTTCCAAAGAGATTTGGTAGTCGTCTTCCACGGGCATGGACTCTGGCACTACGTGGGACACCAGATGTACTTCACAGTCTGCTTTGGCGGTGAACCAGTCCAGCATGGCGTGGGTGAGTGCTGCGTAGTCCAGGCTTAGGCCAAACTGGTTGTTGCGGGTGTAGCCACCGTGGTACAGCAGGCCCGAGACATTGATGCCGACGCGAGTCTTCCCATCTGCCACAGGAGTTTGCTTGTCAAAGGGCAGGGCGAAGGCGACGTCGATGACCTCATCCGCATTTTTGATGCCGTTGGCCTGCAGGTATTCCATGGACAGGTGGTCACGCGCAAACACACGCTTGCTGCGGCGCATGATGAACTTGGCCCCTGCACGGGTGGCCGCCCCATTGAAGGGGCCAATGGTTTGTGGGCTCAGAATCAGTGGAATGCCTGACAGCCATGTGGCGTACTTGGTGCCCACCAAGATGAAGTAGCGTTCCAGGCCATAGATGTCAGTGAAGCTGTCGCCTTCGCCAATGTCCAGCACCACATCGCATTCGCGAATTTGTTTGAAAAACGGAGACTTCCAGGGGGCGATGAAATTGCGCTCCAACCCGAGGACACTGACAACGCCCGGGGTGATGCCGTAATTTTCTACGCCAATAGTGCCAAAGACCTTGAACTGCACTTGCTTGCCAGTGCGGGCGGCGGCTTTTTCAATGATGGCGATCTGAGAAAGCGTAAGCGCACCAACGCCTAAGTTGCTGGAGCTGAGGGAGTGCCAGAGTAGTCCGATGGTTAACATTTAAATTCCAGATATCAAGAAAAGTGCGATGCCAAGCACAGCTGCAAAGGCTGCGCCGTTGAGCTTGTTGATGCCTAGTGGAAAGCCCCGGTTGGCCAGGTTTAGTGCATAAACCACATAGAGGCACGCGATGGCGATGATGGACGCATAGAGCATGCCCGGTAGCTCATAGCGCGGTAGCAAAAAGTAAGCAGAAGTGAACAGCGCTATAAGCGCTGCAGTGATTGCTGCGACCCGTGTGGACTGAAGCCCTACAGCGCTGAGCGTTACACCGTGGCTGGCGGCGACGTAGCGAAAAAGCAGCAACACCCCAAACCAGGGCAGCAGTTTGCTGAGGTCCTGGAACTTGTTGCCATAGAGCGTATGCGTGATGAGATTGGCACCAAAGCCAAATACCAGCAGCGATGCCGTGCCGAGCAGAAGCATCTGAATGAAGAGGCGGTTTGCAAGGTGTTTGAGGGCTGGGGCATCGTTGATCTTGCTTGCCATGGGCGGCAAGTAGACGTTGCTCAATACCTGTGCAAATGTGTTGGCACCTTGCATAAGCCTCAGGCCAGCCTGGTATATGCCCACCGCAGCTGGCCCTAGAAAGTGATGAACTATGAGGGTGTCCGCTTGCGATTGGAAGTTGGTAAAACCAGCCTCTGCTGCAAATGGCAGCCCGGCACGCAGGTTGTGCAGGCCTTCGCGCAGGCGGTGGCTGCGGATGAGTTCGGCCGCGGGCGCGATGCGCCTGTAGGTGCGAAGCGTCAGTATCAGGAAGAGGATGCGCGAAGCCAGGAAACCCAGGGCAACGGCCGTGATGCCGTAGTCCAGTGCAAGAAGCGCAAGCACTGCGCCAAAGTGCACAAAGTTGACCCAAGCGGCAATGACCGTTTCTTCCTGGTATTGGCCCAGGCCCCGAAAAACACAGGTGTACGTTTCGGCAAACGAGCTTGCGATGCAAGTGGCCAACAAGATCCAGAACACCCCAATGGGTTGCGACGCGGCCCATGGTGTAAATGACGCGATCGCAAAAACAAGTACTACGCCGGCAGACAAGAGCAACTTTGCAGCGAGCACCCCCGACATGATGTGGCGAGTCTTGTTTTTGTCGTAGCCTATGTCGCGCATGAGCTGTTGCCCAAAGCCGTAATCAATGATCAGCCCCACCAGCGAAGTCACTGTGAACAGGTACATGAACGAGCCAAAACGCTCAGGGCCCCACATACGGGCCATGACAATAAAGATCACAACACCGGTGAGCAACCGCAGTGCCGTGGATAGCGCCATGAAAATGGTGTGTCGTAGCAAAGGATGCCTCGCAGTTGGATAGTCCTAGCCAGCGAGGGCTAGGACTTGGCATCGCCCAGCAGATACGCCTTGGTATCAGCGGGGACGGAATTCAGCAGGTCGTCGATGAATTGCTTTTGGGTGGCGTAGGCTTTGTCGTTATCGGCGGAGATGCTGGACACGCGGAACAAGATGCCGTCTGCGACCACACCGCCAAGCCCGTAACCGAGGCGTGCAAAACCCTGCTCCAGGTTGCCGCGCACAACTTTCTCGCCAATGCGAACCCAATAGGTGATGGGTTCGTTGCGCTGGCCCAGCTTGGCGACCACATGCATTGCGGGAACACTCCCGACGCTGGTGGCAATATTGGTTTTCTCCGTGCCCAGGATTTGAAAGCCCTGTGCCGAATAACAGACTTCGGGTCTGTGGATTTGTAGATCGCGTGATTGGTTGGCACCATAGGCTAGCGACAGCATGATGGTGGCGCCACTGGTGTTCACATAGACCCGGGACAGGGTCTCGGAATAGATCTCATCCAAGATGGCAGTTTGCTGCGGATTGACAATTTGCCTGCCGGACTGGGGCAGTTCTTTCCAGTCGCCAAATGCTGTGGGTATGAGATCTGCAAGAGTTACCTTGGCCCGTTGGTCCGACATAAGTGTTTGCGGCGTCAGGGCCCATGCTGCCACTGCGGTACCGAGCATGCAGAGCGCCAAAACCCAGGATTTTGATTGATTCAACATGCGCGGTTACCTCAGGCTCAGCGACGCTGTTTTACGCGCTTTGATAGTTTCGAGGGCTTGCAGTGCGTTGTCGAACCCGATGATCAGTAGTAGTGCGGTTAAAAACAAAACCATACCTGCAAAGCCATGCAAAAAGCCCTGGCCCGCAGCATCACCGAAGTGGTACGTAATGAGGCTCAGCGCCATCACGCGAATGACGTTGGCGGTGAAAGAGATGGGTACGATCAGTGCGGCCAGCCCTACGTTTCTAAACAAAGAGTCGCGCCGAACGATGTTGAGGTACAGCAGCCCCAGAGCCTCCAGCGTGAGCAGCGTGTGCAGGCCGGCACAAGCATCGGCCACCAACAGCATGTACTGGCCAATTTGCAAAATGACGCCGTTGCGGCCAATCGGATAGCCAGCCCAAAAGAGCACATGCTCTGCCACGTATGACACGGCCATTTTCATAGGCATGGTGACCACATCCACGATCACACCCGGTAGCGGTACCATGAAGAACATGAAGAACAAGGCAAACCACTGGGCCTTTAGTGCTTTGGGGCCTAGGGTGAGGAGTGCAATGCCCACCAGTAGCCAGATGACGGAGCCAACCTCCAGCAGCAAGATGTCTTGCGAGCGGCCCAGCGCATAGAAGAACAAACCTAAGACAAAGAAGGGCCAGCCCCAGGCAGAGGGCCCGTAGCCTTGGTTGGCCGCAAGCATGCTGGACCAATTGCGATAGATGAGCCAGCAGGAGATGCCCAGCACGATGGGGCCGTGCATCTGCTCGTCTTTTGCCCAAATACCAGTGAATAGGTCGTGAAGGCTGGGCAGGTACAACGCGGCAAGCCCGAGTATTACGGGCAGCCATGTCAGCAGCTGCACCTGGAGGGTGGTTCTTCCTCGGTCCACGGAGTTCATGCGTCGTTCAGTACCGAGCCCACCAAAGCGACTCCACTGTCTTGAAGGCGGCGAGACAGTTGAGTAGCCTGTGGCAGCAAGCTCGTGTTTCTGCGGGCAACCAGGAGCGCAGCGCCGGCACGCGCCGCCGCAATTTCTGCATCGGCATATTCGGTGCCAGCAGGTGTGTCAATGATGATCACATCAAACTGTTGGCTGGCAATGCGGAGCAGATCGCCAAATGCGGGGCGCCCCAGCAGCTCTTGGGGATTGGGCGGTATGGCGCCAGCCGGCAGCACGGCCAAGCCGGGCAAACCGGGAATGAGTTGCGCGACTTCCAGGCCTGCGCGGTTTGCCAAAATTCCAGACAGGCCGGCGCTTTTGCCCAGCTTGAACAATGCGTGCTGTGCACGATCAGGTTTGGCGCGCATGTCTGCATCTATGAGCAGAGTACGTTCACCTTGCTGGGCAAACACAATGGCGAGGTTGGCCGCGATAAAGCTGCGGCCTTCGCCACTGCCGGGGCTGACCACGGCCAATACTTTGTGGGCGGGGTCGGTGTTGAACCAGCGCAGCATGAGTTGGCTGCGCACCGCACGCAAGTTCTCACCGACGCGGCTGAATGGCTTGTAGGCGGCTACCAGCTCGTGGCTAACGGTGTCGTCTTGGTCGTTCAGGTAGGAATAGTCAAACTGCTTGCTCAGAGCAAAGTCGATATCGTCCTTGGTAAGCACTTTCAGGGCCAATGCGGCGTCACCAAACTGCACTTGGTCTTTGCGCTGGCGCTCCACAATGCGTGCAGCATCGTCATGGCTCAGGCGGCCAGTGGCCACCAAAATGTCGCCGATGGTTCTAACCTGATTCATGCGCGTACTCCAATGGCCGTGCGTTTAAACATGCCGGATGCTGAGCTAATGGCACCCAAGACGGGCAACTCCAGCGCTTCGACCAGGTCTTCTGTCGAGCGCACGCGGCGGTTCATCAGCTCCAGAACCAACGCCAACCCAACCCCCAGCAACCCTCCGAGGAATATGGAGACAAGGGTGTTGAGAAAAATCTTGGGTTTGGACGGGTCGGGTGGTGCAATGGCAGGGTTCAGCACTGCGATGTTGGTTTGGTTGGTCTGGCTTTCAATATTGGTTTGCGACGCGCGCTGACTCACAATTTCAAATGCACGCTGAGCGGATTCAATATCACGGCGCAGGACATTCAGTTCGTCACGCTGTTTGTTGAGTATCAATACACGTGCTTTTTGATTTGCAAGCGCACCTTGCAACTGGGTTTCGCGCTGTTTGCCGACTTGGTAGGCGGTTTCGATCGAGGTTGTGATCTTGCGTGTTTCTGCATCCAGTTGCGCTTTCAACGTCGCAAGTTCGGATTCGGCGCGCTGAATTTGAGGATGGTTGGCACCGAGGTTCCCTTTGCTTTCTGCCAGTTTGGCCTCGGCGCGGGCGATGTCTGCTTTAAGGCCATTGATGAGAGGGCTTTGCATGACTTCTGCCACGGTATCGGCCTTGCCACTTTGGCGCTTGCTCTGGCTGTCAGTGGTCTGGCCTTGCACGCCTGTCAGTTGGCTGCTGGTTTCGTTGAGTTTTGCAGTCTCAAAGTCCATGCGTTCGTCGGTGGATGTGATGCCGTTTTTCTGCTGGTAGTCAGACAAAGCTTGTTGGGCTTTTTCCAGTTTGTCGCGCGCGGTTTTGGTCTGCTCATCAAAAAATGTGGCGAACTGACGGGCTGGCGCAACGCGCAAATCGAGATTTACATCCATATACGCTTGGGCAAAGGCATTGGCTACCGTCGCAGCAAATTCGGGGTCTGCGCCGGTGTAGTTGATGCTGATGACGTTGCTTTCACGCGAGGGTTTGACGTCAAGGCTTTTTTGCAGCAGGTTGGCAAGCCAGTCACGCAGCTGGCCTTTGCCCAAGGTCGCTTCTTGCCACTGCGCTTGAATAGCCGGGCTTTTCTCCATGCCCAATCCCTTGACCACAGCTTGTGCAACGCGATCGCTGTTGATGATGTCCACCTGGGTGGCCATGTAGCCAGGAGCCATCATGCCCTGCAGCATGAGCCCGCTAACCGGGTCAGGTGATTTCACGTCCACAACGACTGCGGCGCTGGCGGTGTATTGCTTTGGCAGCAATAGACTGATACCCACGGTGGTGAATACGGTGACTGCAAAGGCAAGTAGCGCCATGCGATAGCGGGCCCGCAGAATAAGTAGAAATTGTTGAAGTGTCATGGTGTGGTGCCCGAAATCAGAAGATGCTTTCCTTGACGTAAATAACGTCATTGGGGAGCACGGGGTCGGTCAATTGAGGTTCAATTTGTTGAATACCGCCGTTGGGCAATTTGCGGTGCAGGCGCAGACGCTTTTCTGATCCGCGGGCGCTGGGGCCACCACCCTGGGCAAGGGCTTGCATGACTGTCATGTCGCGTTCAATGCGATAGGAGCCGGGGCGTTGTGCTTCGCCATAAATATAGAAAACCGGCGCTCGGTGGACGTAGATAGTGTCTCCACCTTGGAGGATTAGGTTGTCTTGCAGCTTTTCCGAGAGAAAGATGGACGGGATGTCGATTTCTTTGCGGAAGAGTTTTCCGTCTCGCACGCCCGTTACGATAGCAATGTCATCACCACCCGGTGTTGCGCCACCGGCGCTTGCCAACATGTCGCTCAAGCGGGTATTGACGGTCTCTAACGGAAAGCGTCCTGGACGCGCCACCTGGCCCAGCACCGATACCTGGTTGCCGCGGATCTGAATGAGGGCAATGTTGACTTGGGGTTTTTGGATGAATCCCCCACGTTGCAAGGCATCTGCAATTTTCTTTTCAGCCGCTGCTACCGACAAGCCGCCCAGTTCCACAGCCCCGATCAGTGGGTAAGTAATGCTGCCACTTTCCGACACGCGGGTTTCTATGGTGAGGTCTGGATTTTGAAAAACCTGCACGCGGATGGTGTCACCGGCCCCCAGGGGGTAGTCAGATTTGTCTTGGGCCAATGAGACAAAACTACTCAGCGCCAACAACGCAGCGAGCAAGAATTGGGGAAGGCGAAATGTTTTCATGGTGGCAATCTGTGCGAGCGGTGTGGGGGGTTATTTGAGACCAGCCACACCTTTTTCGATGGTGGTTTTGTTCGCAGCTTCTGGTGTCACAGATGGCTCAGTTGGTGCCTGTGCCGCAGGAGCTGGGGCGGCATTGGCAAATTCGCCCGTGTAAGTGATCTTGGTGCTGGAGCGCAATTGCTTGATGTTGGCCGCAACGGCTTCGCCGGCACGCTGGTTCATCAGGAATTGTTCGATACGTGGCAGAGCCGCCTCTTGAGCCACGGGAGATGATTGCGACGACACCACGCGCAGCAGCGTGATGGTCTGGGGTGTCTCAATCAGAGTGCTTTGGCCATCTTTAAGGGCGTGGATGCGTGGCAGGATTTCGAGTGGAATCTGCTCCGCAGCGCGGGTTGCAGCGCCGCCGCCAAACTGGATATTTTTGGATTTAAGCAGGGCTGCTGCGTCTTCAATAGGTTTGCCGGCAGCTGCCAGTGGACGTAACTGGTCCGCCACACCGGCAGAGGTGGGAACCACAATTTCCTGCACGTTGTAGACCCGGCGTTCGCTGAACAGTTGTGGGTGGTCGACGTAATATTTTTTGATCTCATCGGCGGATGGTTTGGGCGTAGCCGCGCTAATTTGCTGAATATAGGCACGGGCCAAAATGTCACGGCGTGCGGCTTCTATCTGGGCGACTACTTCTGGGGAACGGTGTAGTTTGTTCTCGGTTGCTTGGTCTACGGCCAATTGCTGGTCGATCAGTTTTTCCAAAATGTCTCGCCCCATGGCTTGCACGGTCTCTGGGGTTGCACCGTTCATATTGGTACGGCTGAGCACCTGGTTGATTTGGTGCACGGAGATTTCTTCTGAACCGACCTTGGCGGCGACTTGGGTGGCCACTTTCTTATCGTCCTTGTTGCCGCAAGCGGCCAAGCCGAGAGCAATAGATGCCGCCAGGACGGCGGTGGCGAAGCGTTGAGAGGAAATGTTCATGGTGTAGTGCACTTAAAAATTGACTTGGGCAGTTAAAAACAGCAGCGTGCTTTCAAAATCGAGCCCGGCTTGGTTGGAGCCACGGGTGCTGTTTTGCAAGCCTGCATTCAGGGAAACTTGTTGGTAGGGGTGCCAGTTAACAGACACGCTGGTGTCACGGGTGACGTCATGTCGTTGGCTGCTTGCCGCGGCGGTGGGACTACCCTGATAGTCGCGTTGGGCCCATTCGTGGCGCAGGCGCAAAGCCGCTTTGGGACTAAATTGCCAAACGGGCCCTATAAATAATTTGTCGGTTTGGCTGTAATTGGTGTTGCTGGTGGCGTAGGCGTCTAGCAAATGGCTGAATCCGACCGACAGCAATGATTTGCCGCTGATGCCCCAGTCCAGGTTGGCCCCCGTGTTGAAGCCGTTGTAGTCACGCTCTCCATAGGTGGGGTGTGTGCGATTAATGTGGGTGATATACACCTCTGCGTTGCTGCTACCGTTCAGGTTCCAGCGCAGACGCAAGTCATTGTCCAGCTGTTTGAATTGGTCGTCATACGCGCCCGTGTTGGGAACGACCCGGTTCAGATAGCTGCCGCTACCCAAACGTGCTAGGTAAGTCAGGCTGCTGCCCGAAGCAAACGCATAGCGCAGACCTGCGTCTGCTGATGTATTGGTGTAGTCGCCGCCAGCCAGTAATGCTTGCTGGTTAGCTTGGCGGGTGGTGCTGGCGCCCACAATCAGACGCCATGGGCCGTCCAATTCGTAAGCAGCGTCCACGCGAGTGGTCGTATCCACGCGCTGATTGCGCACGTTGTAGCCTTGGTAGTCACTGAAGCTGTTCAGTGTTTCTTTGCGGTCTGTAGTGAAGTTGCCGGTAAGCCGCGGTGTCACTGCCCAATGCCAGGCCGCCGCATAGTTGCTGGCAGTGAAGCTGAGGTAGTTGAAGTTTTGGTATTTGTAGTCCACCAAAGTCAAATCCAGCTCAAACTTTTGCAGGCTTTGCTGCGTGTTAAAGCCCAGCCCCAAGGTGGTGATGCCAATTTGTTCTGCCGCGCTGCTTTTGCCAATGAGGGCTTGCGTGTTCGCGTTGCTCGGCAAGCGAAATAAGTTGCTATCGGTCTGAACGGTGTAGCTCGCATTGAACACCAAGGGCTTTTCCTGGGCGTGTACGGATACCGCATTGCACAGGAGCAACGCAATAGACCAAAGAAGAGGAGCAGTTTGTCGCATGCGCTCAGTACGCTTGCTGGTCTTTGACCACAAGGCGCACGGTTTTGAGGATGATGTGAATGTCCAGCCGCAGTGACCAGTTGCGCAGGTAGTCCAGGTCGTAGTCAATACGGCCCTGCATTTTGTCTAGCGTTTCGGTTTCACCGCGATAGCCGTTGACCTGAGCCCAGCCGGTAATCCCCGGCTTGACTTTGTGGCGGACCATGTAGCCTTTGATGAGCTTGCGGTAGAGCTCATTGTGGGCCACGGCGTGGGGGCGAGGCCCCACGATGCTCATTCGGCCTTGCAGCACATTGATGAATTGCGGAAGTTCGTCCAGCGAGGTCTTGCGCAGAAAAGCCCCTAAGGGAGTTATGCGTGAATCATTCTTGGTTGCTTGCTGTACGGCCGCACCATCTTCGGTGACCGTCATGGACCGAAATTTGTAGACCAGAATTTCTTCACCGTCCAGCCCGTAGCGTCGCTGCTTGAAGATGATGGGGCCAGGCGAGCCTAATTTGACTGCCATGGCAATGGCAATGAGCACAGGCGTGATCAATAGCAAAATCAACGCGGAGAACACCACGTCGCTCATGCGTTTCACCGCACCGTCAAACCCCCTGAAAGGCGTTTCACACACGGATATGACGGGCATGCCGCATACGGCACTAGGGTGGCCCTGGATCAGGTCAGTGACGAACATGTCGGGCACAAAGTAAATCGATGCGGTGGTGTCTTTCAGTTCGTCCAAGATATGCAAGATCCGCGGCTGGGATGCCATGGGCAGCGACAGGTAGATGACTTGAATACGGTTTTGCTGGGCGATGCCGGCTAGTTGATCAATCTTGCCCAACAAGGCATGGGGTGCGTTGGGATGAAGCCGGTCGGTGCCGCGGCTGTCCACAAAGCCTGCAAATTCGATGCGTGAATAGGGGGAGTCTTTGAGTTTGTTCGCCAGGGCCAGCCCTTGTTCGTTCATTCCCACGATCAAGGCACGTTGTTTGGGCCCCTGAAGTTTCAGCACCCACGGTGCGGCAGCACGCAAAGTGAGGCAGGCTAGCAATTCAGCCGAAGGCGCGACCCATAGCCATGCGGTTAGCGCATTCAGGGAAAACTCTTTGATGTAGCCGGTGGCGTAGCCGGTAATGCCCAGCAAGCCTGCAATCCAAATCCAATTGATGGAAATGTCCAGCAACACGGTGCCCATGGGGGTTTGCAGCCGTGATTCACCGGGGAAGGTCAATGCGAAGGTGAGGACGGCCAGCAACAGGTAGGCCGGGGGCAAGCTGCCCTCAAAGTAATAGGCCACCACCCACAAAGAAGCCACCAAAGCGCCCGGGCAGACCGCCGACTCAAATAGGCTCAGCAGGTTGTCCTTCCCTAGCGTGGGGTGGTCTGAGCCGCGGTTGAGGGCGGCGGCAGATAGCGTAACGTGAGCCTTAGACATGGTTGACCCATGCACGGAATTTGCCCACCGCTTGGGCGCGGTTGGAGACGTCGAGTTTTTTGAAAACACGTTGCATGTGGTTTTTGACCGTGAAGGCGCTGATCTCCAGGATGCTGCCTATCTCGGGGTTGGTTTTGCCCAGAGCCACCCATTTAAGGATTTCGGCTTCCCGGTCGGTGAGTTCGTGCTCCACCGTTAGCGGCGTATCTTTGCCGTTGTTGTGGGACTGCAGTTGCGCCTGGTGGGGCAGGTGCTCCACTTGGCGCAGAGCTGTATCAATGTAGGGCAGCACCATGGACATGGCTCCGCGCTCTATATCCGTAAAGAGGTCTTTGACGCTGAACGCAACGTAGAGACAATCGTGACTCCCTCGCTCATCCCGAATGCCGTGCACCGTGGCGGAGCGCATTTTTTGCAACGCACCGCCCAAAGCACTTTTCAGGCCAGAGTCGTTTAGCAGGAATCCGCTTTCGCCAGCATTTAGGCTGAAAGGTTTGTTCCCGAATTCAGCCCAACGATTGAACAGCGTCATTAGGAGTGGCGTGATGGCAGGGGCATGCGACACGTGGGAGCGCACGCCGGCCATAGCGGAAATGATGTCGTGCTGCACGGCACCACTCGAAAAATCGCCCCAAGCCGCCACCAAGATGTCGTGGGGCAGGTAGCGCTGCATATCGCCTTGCAGCCAGATGAGCACGTCAAAGTGGCTGCGCACCTCCACCGAATGGGTCACAACCCGGTGATAGTGGTGAAGATCCTCGGTAGAGAGCGAGGGAAGGAACAGCATGGGTGGGGTACGCAAGTATTAGGGTTAACGCGAATATCGAGACAAGTGCGCGATGATAAGTAGGCCTTGGTCATGTGCCCATCCCCCAAACGGGTGAATTTGTGCCAATTGGTACGAAGCGACAGTCAAATGTGAACTAATGCACATTTGTCGAAAGTATTGGATGCCGAGTTCTCATCTGTTTCACCTTGGTAACAGACTCTGGGCAAGGGCTATTGCATGTGGAATTGAGGCATGGTGAGATGGCATTTCTGTGACAGCCATTGGCTTTGTTTTTGCATGCTGGTTACATATCTGTGATGGGCTGTAGTCCATATGGACTAGGGGGTAACCAGTACACTTTTAGTACTGTCAAAACCGAAAAAGACAAAAGGGAAAAAATGGCAAAAGGAATGATTTTGGCCGCAGGTCAGGGGACCCGTGTGCGTCCCCTGACGCGCGACTTGCCTAAGCCCATGGTGCCGATCCTGGGCAAGCCGGTTATGGAGTACTTAATCGAGCACCTTGCGCGCCACGGCGTCAAGGAAATCATGGTCAACGTGGCGTATCACCACCAGCGTATTGAAGAGTACTTTGGGGATGGGCAGCGCTGGGGGGTGGAAATCGGCTACTCCTACGAAGGGGTACGGGAGCATGGCGACATCCTTCCCCGTCCCTTGGGTTCTGCCGGGGGCATGCGACATATTCAGGATTTCAGCGGCTTTTTTGACGACACCACACTGGTGCTGTGTGGCGATGCGTTGATTGACTTGGACATCACCGCAGCTTTGGCCGAACACAAGGCGAAAGGTGCATTGGCCAGTGTCGTGGCGCTGGAGGTGCCTTTGGAAGAAGTGCCCTCTTATGGCATGGTGGTAGCAGATGCCGACGGACGTATTCAGTCCTTCCAGGAAAAGCCCAAGCCTGAAGAGGCCAAATCTACCCTGGCTAGCACTGGCATTTACATCTTTGAACCGGCGGTATTGGACAAAGTCCCGGTGGGCAAGGTGTACGACATTGGTTCACAACTGTTTCCTCAGTTGGCAGATGAAAAGCTGCCATTTTTTGTGCAAAACCGCCCTTTCAATTGGCTCGATATTGGTCGAGTCAGTGACTACTGGTCGGTGTTGCAGCGGGTGTTGCAAGGTGAAATCGACTACATGCGTATGCCCGGTAAGGAAGTGAAGCCGGGTGTGTGGGTGGGTTTGAATACACAAATCCCTTGGGACCAAGTGAAGATTGAAGGGCCGGTGTATATCGGCTCCAGTGTGAAGATTGAGCCCGGAGCGACCATTATTGGTCCTGCGTGGATTGGCCACGGGAGTGTGGTTCGCGCCGGTGCGCGCATTACGCGCGGGGTGTTATTTGAATACACGCGCATCCCCGCTGATATGCACTTTTTCGAAATGATTGTGTCGCGCCATTACTGCGTCAACCGCCATGGTGAGACGCTATACCGCGGGGATGACACGGCCCGCCTGCGCTGGGGCGATGCCCGCGCCTGACACGCCAAGATTTAACTATTGAAGGAAATGCTATGTTGATTCAGCCGGTCGTGTTGTCAGGTGGATCCGGAACCCGCTTGTGGCCCCTGTCCCGCGAAAAGTATCCCAAGCAATTGCTGCCCTTGATCGGCGACGATTCTTTGCTGCAAGCGACGGTACGTCGTGTAGAGGGCATTGCGGGCGTTGAATTGGCTGCACCCCTGGTGGTGTGCAACGAGGAATACCGCTTCGTGATCGCCGAGCAGCTCCGCGTGATGGGCAAGCCTGGCACTGTGGTGTTGGAGCCACTGGGGCGAAATACGGCTCCAGCCCTCACCATCGCTGCGCGAGCAGCTATGAAAAACGGAGCAGACCCCGTGCTGCTGGTCATGCCGGCAGACCATGTAATCGTGAATACCCAAGCCTTTCAGGACGTTGTGCGAAAAGGTGCTGCCCTGGCCAATGATGGCGCGGTAGTGACCTTCGGCATTACGCCGGACGCGCCCGAGACCGGTTATGGCTATATCCAGTCGGGTGAAAGCTTTGGCAGCGATGGTGCAAAGCGCATTGCCCGCTTCGTGGAAAAACCCAACTTGCAGACCGCGCAGGCATACCTAGACGAGGGAAGCTATTCCTGGAACAGCGGGTTGTTCATGATGCGCGCCTCGGTGTGGTTGTCGGCCTTACAGGCCTGCCGGCCTGACATCGCGGCCGCCTGCGAAGCCGCCTGGGCGCAGGGCAGTTCGGATGGGGAGTTTGTGCGCGTGGGCAAGGATGCATTCAGCCAATGCCCCAGCGATTCGATCGACTACGCGGTGATGGAGCGGATTGCTGCCGGCCAAAACACCAGCTTGCCTGTGGGGGTCGTGATTCCACTGTCGGCAGGGTGGTCGGACGTGGGGGCTTGGGAGGCGTTATGGAACGTATTGCCCAAAGATGCTGAGGGCAATGTGGCGCAGGGCGACGTGTTGATGCAGGACAGCCGCAATACCCTAGCTTTGTCCGAGGGGCGTTTGATCGCCTGTGTGGGCGTGGACGACTTGATCGTGGTGGAGACCGCTGATGCGATTTTGGTCGCTCACAAGAACAAGACGCAGGACGTGAAGAAGATTGTGGACCGCCTGAAACAGGCTGGTCGCACTGAGGGGCAGATCCATCGCAAGGTGTTCCGGCCTTGGGGTTGGTACGACAGCGTGGACTCAGGTGAGCGCTTCCAAGTCAAACGCATCGTGGTCAAACCCGGTGCGGCCTTGTCGCTGCAGATGCACCACCACCGGGCGGAGCACTGGATTGTGGTGAGCGGTACTGCCAAGGTGACACAGGGTGAAAAAACCTTCCTACTATCCGAAAACGAATCGACCTATATCCCGTTAGGTACGACGCACCGCCTGCAGAACCCCGGCAAAGTGGAGCTGGAGATGATTGAGGTCCAGTCGGGCAGCTATTTGGGTGAGGACGATATCGTGCGATTTGAGGACGTCTACGGGCGTTAAGTGTGCAGTAAGTCACGCCGCTAGTCCGATCAGGCTATAGACGATCAGTGGAGATACAAAGAAACTTGCCCCAACTCGTAGTCATCCCATCTTGGGTATGCGCCGGGTTCACATACTCAAAAGGGAAAATATGATTTTGAAAAAAACACTGATCGCTGGCCTCGTCGCCGCGGCCATGTCTGCTGGTGTGGCACAAGCCACCACCGTCAGCGCTGGAACGCTTGGAAGCTACACCGGCACTTTCTCGCACACTGTTGGTTCGTTTGAAGACACGATCAACTTCGACGTTACCAGCCCTTCTGTTTTGAGCGGCGCTGCCAACAACCTTGTACTCTCGTTTTTTAACGTGAGCATTTACGACATTGCTGGCTTGACCGTGAATGTTTGGAACAACAGCCATCCGAACGGCACTGTGAATTTCGGTTCGTTCGCTGGCAACAACAGCAGCTACACGTTCAATTTGCCTACCGCCGGCAGCTACCACGTTGACATTACCGGTACTGCAACCGGTGCTAGCGGTGGTTTGTATGGCATTACTTTGAGCGCTGCGCCCGTGCCAGAACCTGAAACCTACGCCATGCTGTTGGCTGGTTTGGGCCTGATGGGCGGTATTGCTCGTCGCCGTAAGCAAGCTACTGCGGCGTAATTTCACGCGCTTAGCAAAAAGGCTTGTCGCAAGACAAGCCTTTTTTCATGGGGAATCGGAATGAAACCATATTGAGAATGGTCGGGGTGAGAGGATTCGAACCTCCGGCCTCTACGTCCCGAACGTAGCGCTCTACCAGGCTAAGCTACACCCCGTGGTGTGGGCTCCAGGAACCCGAAAATCAGTGATTTCGCTCTAGCAATTGGGTCGCTAATTGTAGCAAGCAGTCCGTATGCGACGAGACGGGCAGCCGCTGTGCAGCGGAGATGGCGCGCTGTGCTTCGGAGTGGGCCGCGTCGCGTGCCACGTCCAGGGCGCCCGTCTTTTTGACGATCGCGATCACTTCGTCAAGCATGCTCAGTTCGCCGGTTTCAATCGCTGTTTGGATGGTCAGGCGTTCAGCAGCCGTACCGCGCTGCATGGCCGCAATCAGTGGGAGTGTGGTTTTGCCTTCGCGCAGATCGTCGCCCAGGTTCTTGCCCATGACGGCGGCGTCCCCGGTGTAGTCCAGTACGTCGTCGATTACTTGGAACGCGGTGCCCAGGGCTTGACCGAATTCCGCACAGGCCTCTTCCTGAGCTGCGCTGGCTCCCGACAAAATGGCGCCTACGCGGGCGCTGGCTTCGAACAGCTTGGCGGTCTTGGAGCGAATGACCTGCAGGTAGCCCGCTTCGTCCAGTGCGGCGTTGTGCATGTTCATCAACTGCAGTACCTCGCCTTCGGCAATCACATTGGTGGCGTCTGCCAGCACCTGCATGATGCGCATGCTCTGGGCTTCGACCATCATCTGGAATGCGCGCGAATATAAAAAATCACCCACCAGTACGCTGGCGGGATTACCAAATTTGGCGTTGGCGGTGGCATGGCCGCGGCGTAGTGCGGAGTCGTCTACGACGTCATCGTGCAAAAGGGTGGCGGTGTGAATGAATTCCACCACTGCGGCCAGGTTGTAACGCTGCTCACCCTGGTAGCCCAAGGCGCCGCAGCAGAGCAGCAGCAGAGCAGGGCGCAGGCGCTTGCCACCGGCAGAAATGATGTACTGAGAAACGCTGCCGACAAGAGGCACACCAGAGTCCAACCTCTGGGCAATGACCCTGTCCACATGACGCATGTCCTGTTCGACGATGGAGAGCCCCGTCGATGAGCCGGGAGTTGTGACTTGCAAGGCAATGACCGGTTTGTTATCCCGTCATTATAGGAAGGCCACCACCGTGGTTTGGGCCGCCCAAGCACGGGGTTGGACAAATTTGCCAAAATGGTATACTCCAAGGCTCTGTAAAAATTCTTTTGCAGAATTCCTAGTCGAAGAGGTCAACATGTACGCGGTCATAAAAACCGGCGGTAAGCAATATCGAGTTGCTGCCGGCGAAAAAATTAAAGTAGAACAGATTGCTGCGGACGTAGGCCAAGAGATTGTGTTTGATCAGGTTCTGGCGGTCGGAAACGGCGCTGAATTGAAGGTTGGCACACCCTTGGTGTCCGGTGCGACCGTTACGGTCACAGTAATTTCTCATGGCAAGCACGACAAAGTGCGCATTTTCAAAATGCGTCGTCGTAAGCACTACCAGAAACGTCAAGGGCATCGCCAGCAGTTCACCGAACTGCAAATCGGCGCGATTTCCGCATAAGGGGCACAGGTCATGGCACAGAAAAAAGGCGGCGGCTCTACGCGAAACGGGCGCGATTCCAAGCCCAAGATGCTCGGTGTGAAGGCCTTCGGCGGTGAGTTGATCAGCGCTGGTTCCATCATCGTGCGCCAACGTGGAACCAAGTTCCACCCCGGCAACAACGTCGGTATCGGCGTGGATCACACCCTGTTTGCACTGGTAGACGGCCACGTGTCGTTCGCCGTCAAGGGCGCGCTGAACAAGCACACAGTGAGCGTGACTGCAGCGTAATCTGCCCATGCTCCCCCGAGAAACCCTGCGCCCTTTGCGCGGGGTTTTTCATTTCTAACCTCGGTACATGCCATGAAGTTTGTTGACGAAGCCTACATTGATATCTCCGCGGGAGATGGTGGCGCTGGCTGCGTCTCTTTCCGTCATGAGAAGTACAAGGAATTCGGTGGCCCCAATGGCGGGGACGGTGGCCGCGGTGGCCACGTCTACGCAGTGGCGGACATCAACCTCAACACCTTAGTGGACTACCGCTTTGCGCGCCGCTACGACGCCAAGCGTGGCGAGCACGGCATGGGCTCAGACATGTTTGGGGCTGCGGGTGACGACATCACGCTCAAGATGCCCGTTGGCACCATCATTACGGATGCCGAAACCGGCGAAGTGCTGTTTGAACTGCTGACCCCGGGCGAAGTAATCACCATCGCCAAGGGCGGTGACGGTGGTTTTGGCAATATGCGGTTCAAGAGTGCGATCAACCGGGCGCCACGTCAGAAAACCCCGGGTTGGCCCGGCGAAAAACGCAATCTCAAGCTTGAACTCAAAGTTTTGGCGGATGTGGGCCTGTTGGGCATGCCCAATGCGGGCAAGTCCACCTTTATTTCTGCCGTCTCCAACGCGCGCCCCCGCATTGCCGACTATCCGTTTACCACCTTGCATCCCAACCTGGGTGTGGTGCGCGTGGGGCCGGAACAGAGCTTTGTGGTCGCCGACTTGCCCGGTCTGATTGAAGGCGCCGCCGAAGGGGCGGGTCTGGGCCACCAGTTTTTACGCCATTTGCAGCGCACCCGTTTGCTGTTGCACGTGGTGGACATGGCTCCGTTTGACGAAGGCGTGGATACGGTGGCGCAGGCTAAGGCCATCGTCAACGAACTCAAGAAGTACGACGAAAACCTGTACAAAAAGCCGCGTTGGCTGGTGTTGAACAAGCTCGACATGGTGCCCGGCGACGAACGGCCAGCGTTGATCAAGGACTTTGTCAAACGCTATAAGTTCAAGGGCCCTGTGTTTGAAATCTCTGCTTTGACGCGCGAGGGCTGCGAGCCGCTGATCAAAGAAATCTACAAGCACGTCAAAGCCCAGCAATTGGCCGAACAACCGCATGTAGAAGTGGATCCCCGGTTCACCGCGGGCTCGGTAGATTCGTCCGACGCACCTGCTTCTTAAAATACTATCAATTTTGTAGCTGCTCGCGCAGTGAATTCAAGGGCTGCAGGCCAAAATGATCCAAAAGTTCAGTTCTCCTGTGCTGCGTGATGCGCGGCGTGTGGTGGTCAAGGTGGGCTCCAGCTTGGTGACCAACGAAGGCCGTGGGCTGGATGAGCAGGCGATTGGAGAGTGGTGCCGGCAACTGGCGTACTTGATCCGCGATGGGCGTGAAGTCATCATGGTGTCCAGTGGCGCGATTGCCGAAGGTATGAAGCGCCTAGGCTGGGCGAATCGCCCCAAAGCCATCCATGAGCTGCAAGCGGCCGCTGCGGTCGGCCAAATGGGCCTGGCCCAGATGTACGAGACCAAGTTGCGCGCCAATGGGCTGGGCAGCGCCCAGGTGCTGCTGACCCATGCCGACCTGGCGGATCGTGAGCGTTACCTCAATGCCCGCTCCACCCTGCTGACCTTGTTGAAGCTGGGCGTGGTGCCGGTGATCAACGAAAACGACACGGTGGTCAATGACGAAATCAAATTTGGCGACAACGACACCTTGGGCGCCTTGGTGGCCAACCTGGTGGAAGCTGATGCGCTGGTGATTCTGACGGACCAGAAAGGTTTGTACACTGCCGATCCGCGCAAAGACCCTGCGGCCGAATTTGTGCATGAGGCCAAAGCTGGAGATGCCACACTGGAGATGATGGCTGGTGGTGCAGGCTCGAGCATTGGCCGGGGCGGCATGTTGACCAAAATCTTGGCCGCCAAGCGGGCTGCGGGCTCGGGCGCGTCTACCGTGATTGCTTGGGGCCGCGAGACCGATGCGTTGATTCGCCTGACGCAGGGTGATGCCATTGGCACCTTGCTGATTGCCCAAACCAAAAAAAGCCAGGCTCGCAAACAGTGGATGGCGGACCATTTGCAGCTGCGCGGCGCGGTGGTGGTGGACGCGGGGGCGGCCATCAAAGTGCGCGATGAGGGCAAGAGCCTGCTGCCGATTGGCATGCTCCAAGTCGACGGTGATTTCTCGCGCGGTGACGTGATAGCGGTGCGCGACGATGCCGGACAGGAGATCGCGCGTGGCTTGGCCAACTATTCCAGTTCAGAGGCCCGGTTGCTTTGCCGCAAGGCTTCTTCAGAGTTTGAGCGTCTGCTTGGCTATGCGGCAGAGCCGGAAATGCTGCACCGGGACAACCTAGTGCTGACGCGCTGAGGCTTGCTCAGTTGTAAAAGACTTGGTTGCTCTGACCTGGTTTTATGCCGGTTTGCAGTGCTTTGATGATTTCTGATTTGCTGTTGGCCACTCTGGCCTGGCATGCTGCTTGCCGGGCGAACGCGTAGGCATGTTTGGACGGAAGGTTGTCATTGACCGGCTTCCATACGGGCTCAGATACCAGAGACCATTCCCCGCTAGATCCTGCGCGGGCGTAAGTTTTCACTTCGTCGCTCACACAACGAATGCCTTCGTATAGGGCATTCGTTGTTCCTGTGCGATTGGTCATGACGGCTACATAACGCACGATGCCATCGTTGCCAACCAAAATGGTGGAAGGATCTATGGACACCTTTACGGAAACGTAGTGAGGCATTTCCAATGCCAGTACTTTGGTGGTGGAATACGCAGGTGGTGGAGGCTCTTTCTCCTCTACCCAGTCCGGGTTGTCCAGCGTATTTTGTGCACTGGCGACGCCAGCGAGCCAGTACAGCGCTAGTGCAAGGCCTTTTTTGGTGATGAAGCCCTTAGTCATGGTGCGTTGGCAGGTTGGTGCCAGGGTCAGGTTCAAAGGATGCGCCAGGGGGTAATTCCATGGTTGGTGGTGCCTGGTGTTCGGGGGCGGATTCATCCATCTCCCGCGACCGGTGGCCGTGGCGTAAAAAGCGGTTGCGCGGTTCGTGGCGCGGCAGGTAGCGCGCCAATTCGGTCAGCGCCATTTCATAGACGCCGCGTTTGAATTCAACGACTGCATCCAACGGCACCCAGTAGTCGTTCCAGCGCCAAGCGTCGAACTCTGGATGGTCGGTGGCGCGCAGGTTCAAATCCCAGTCGTGCCCCACCAGTTGGAGCAAAAACCAGATCTGTTTTTGGCCTTTGTAGTGACCACGTGCGTCACGTCGGATGTACCGGTCTGGCACCTCGTAGCGCAACCAGTCTCGGGTACGGGCAACGATGCTCACGTGCTCCGGCTGGAGCCCCACTTCCTCGTGCAATTCGCGGAACATGGCCTGCTCGGGAGTTTCGCCCCGGTCAATGCCGCCCTGCGGAAACTGCCACGAATGGGTACGTATGCGCTTGCCCCAAAATACCTGATTTTTCTGGTTGAGCAGGACGATGCCGACATTGGGCCGAAATCCGTCCCGGTCAAGCATAATCAAACCCCAATTTTTAAACTTCGTTCATTATGCACAGCGAATGCAGTGCATCAAGCGCAGAACGCCTCCGTCGTCAGCGAGTTCCCCCATGAAAGCCTCCCAATTCCTTATCTCCACCCTCAAAGACGCGCCTGCGGACGCCGAGGTGGTCAGCCACAAACTCATGATGCGCGCGGGCATGATCAAGAAGCTGGGCGCTGGCATCTATAACTACATGCCCATGGGCCTGCGCGTCATTCGCAAGGTAGAAGCCATCGTGCGGGAAGAGATGAACCGTGCCGGTGCCGTGGAGCTGACTATGCCCGTGGTGCAACCGGCCGAGCTGTGGCAGGAGACCGGCCGCTTTGACAAGATGGGCCCCGAGCTGCTGCGCATCAAAGACCGCCACGACCGCGACTTTGTCATCCAGCCCACCAGCGAAGAGGTGGTGACCGACATTGCGCGCCAGGAAATCAAGAGCTACAAGCAGTTGCCCAAGAACCTGTACCAGATCCAGACCAAGTTCCGCGACGAGCGCCGTCCCCGCTTCGGCCTGATGCGTGGCCGCGAGTTCATCATGAAAGACGCTTACAGCTTTGACCGCGACCAGGACGCGGCCAAGGCCAGCTACCAGGTGATGGCTGCTGCCTACCGCAAGATCTTTGACCGCTTTGGCCTGCGCTACCGCGCGGTGGCGGCGGACAGTGGCGCCATTGGGGGCGATCTCTCCGAAGAGTTCCAGGTGATTGCTGCCACCGGCGAAGACGCCATCGTCTACTGCCCCAACAGTGAATATGCGGCCAATATGGAGAAGGCGGAGGCTTTAGCGCCTACAGCCCCCAGAGCTGCTGCGCAAGCTGCTATGAAAAAAGTAGCAACGCCGGGCAAAAGTACCTGCGAAGACGTGGCCGTGTATCTGAACTTACCGTTGGCGCAGTCGCTCAAGTCCCTGGTGGTGGCGACGGATGTGCATGACGACAAGGGGGCGGTGGTGACGTCCCAAGTCTGGCTGCTGCTGATTCGTGGAGACCGTAGCATGAACGAGGTCAAGGTTGGCAAGCTCCCGGGCTTGGCAGACTTCCGCTTTGCCACACTCGCTGAAATTGACGAGCACTTTGGTTGCGAGCCAGGCTATCTCGGCCCCGTCGGTTTGAAGAAGCCGCTCAAAGTGATCGCAGACCGCGAAGTGGCGCTGATGGCGGACATGGTGTGTGGCGCCAATGAGGTGGACTACCACTTGAGCTGCGTCAACTGGGGCCGTGATCTGCCCGAGCCCGATCTAGTGGCCGACCTGCGTAATGTGGTGACGGGCGATGCCTCGCCTGACGGCAAGGGCGTGCTGGCGATTGAGCGCGGCATTGAGGTGGGTCACGTGTTCTACCTGGGTACCAAGTACAGCAAGGCCATGAACGCCACGTTCCTCGGTGAAAACGGCAAGCCCCAGTTCATGGAGATGGGGTGCTACGGCATCGGCATCACGCGCTTGCCCGCTGCCGCCATCGAGCAGAACCATGACGAGAAGGGCATCATCTGGCCTGACGCGCTGGCACCCTTCACCGTGGTGTTGTGCCCCATCAGCCCCGACCGCTTTGCCGACGTGAAGGCCGCGGCCGACACGCTGTACGCCGAGCTGCTGGCGGCCGGTGTTGATGTGATTTTGGACGATCGCAACGAGCGCCCTGGTGCCATGTTTGCCGACTGGGAACTGATTGGCGTGCCGCACCGGGTGACGATTGGTGACCGTGCGCTCAAAGAAGGCGTGGTGGAGTACCAGCACCGCCGTGATGACGAGGCGACCAAGGTGCCCGTGGGCGAGATTGCTGCCTTGCTGCTGTCACGCCTGAAGGCATGACGCCAGACCAGGTCGAACCACTGGTTTCAAGGCGAATTGGCCTGCAGCGCCTTCTGGCGCTGTGCGGAGTGCTCTCATTTGCAGAGCAAGCGCAAGCCGGTGCGCAGGTGGAAGAGCCCTTGGCTGATGCCGTGCGAACGGCGCTGAGTGCAGCCATTGCCAACACCGCGCCGCCTGAGCCCGTGTTTGCCGACACCGAGTCGCGCCTCAAGTACCTGCGCTGGTTGGGTGCCATGAGCGAGCGGCTCAAGAAGAAAAAGCCCGACTGGCAAACCCGCAAAGACTTTCTGCAAACCGTCTGGTACGAGAGCAAGCGTGCGGGGCTAGACGTGTCCCTGGTGCTGGGCCTGATCCAGGTGGAAAGCAACTTTCGCAAATTCGCGGTCAGCAGCGTGGGTGCGCGTGGCTATATGCAGGTCATGCCGTTCTGGACGCGCGTGATCGGCGATGGGGACGCTGGCAAGCTGTTCCACATGGGCACCAACCTGCGCTTTGGCTGTGTGATCCTGCGCCACTACCTGGACCGCGAGCGCGGTGACGTGTTCATGGCGCTGGGCCGCTACAACGGCTCACGCGGCAAGGCCCCGTACCCCAGCGCTGTGCTGGGCGCCAAGCGGCTGTGGGACTTTGCCGGCTAAGCGCCGCGCGGCACCTACTGCAAAAATCCAATCTTGCTTTTGCCCGTGCTGGCCTTGGGCAGATCGTCGCTGCGAATTTCTTCGCGGCCCGCCAGGCGCGCGTTGCCAAACCCGGTCATCAGCGCACGGCGCATTTCCCGGGGGGCCAACTCGGCCAGTTGGTCCAGCACATCGCTGTGCGGCTCGGCACCAAAGTGGCGGCCCCAGTCGTGTTCACCGCGAATGCTTTGGTACAGGTTGCGCGCAATCGCACGGGCTTGCTCGGGCGTTGGCGGGTCAATCTCAAACACATTCATGCGGTTCAGGATCGGGTCTGGAATCGCGCCTGCGTCGTTGGCCGTGGTGATCCAGATCACTTGGCTGGCGTCGATGGCAACCTCGGCAAACTCGTCGGTGAAGCTGCCCGCCGTGTCGTGCTCCAGCAGGCTGTAGAGCGCACCCAGCGGGTCGTACTGCGCATCGCAGGCCGCCTTGTCGATCTCGTCCACCACGATCACAGGGTTGGCGTACTGGCCGTCCACCAGCGTCTCGAACACCTTGCCGGGTTTGGCGCCTTTCCATTGGGATGAAGAGCCCGACAGCAGCCAGCCCGCAGTCATCGAGCTCATGGGCACCAGGTTCATGCCGGTGCCCAACAACTGGGCCAGTTTCTTGGCAAAGTGGGTTTTGCCAATGCCAGGGTTGCCCAGCAGCAGGATGGGGGTGACTTCCAGCCCATCGCGGCAGTCGTGGCTCAGGGCCACGTGGCGTTTGACGTCGTCGAGCACGTCGGTGAAGTTAGGCAACTGGGCGTAGAGCTCGCCCATGTCGGGGATGCCGGAAGGCTTGACCTGGAAGCGTTCGGGGCCACGCTCCAGCATGCGCTGATAGGTGCTGCGCAGGTTTTCGCAATCGCGGTCGGGGAGCTTGGCTAGCTTGCGCTCTACGTCGTCGGGCGCGAAGACGTTGCGCATATGGGCGATCGGCAAGCGAAAGCCAGGGGCATGGGGAACGAGACTGCGGGAATCCATAAAGTACTCCTTGTCAACAAACCACGCGTTCATTAAAGCATGGGGTGTGCCAACCCAAAGCCTTCGAACAGCCTTGTTAGGTACTGTTTTTTCGGGTTCAGGCGGGTGGGGTGCTCTGCTCCGTTCGTGTCCCCCGGCCCGTGAGGGGCCTCCTCCTTGACCTCACTGTGCAGAACACCCCACCCACCCGAACCGCCGCGACTTTGCTCGCTGACGTCCAGCTACCAAGCTGCAGGCTCGCGGTGAGTGCCAAAGCGAAGTCAAGGAGGAGGCCGAAGGCCGGGGGACATGAGCGGCGGCACTCACCGCGGGCCTGTGGCGGGCGCCAACAAAAGAACAGCGCAAGAAAAAGCCACCCGGAGGTGGCTAGTTCGCATAGCGCTGAGAGAGATCAGGCAGCAGGCGTACCAATGACCTGTTGCAGCTCACCGTTCTCATACATCTCCATCATGATGTCCGAGCCACCGATGAACTCGCCCTTGATGTAGAGCTGGGGAATGGTGGGCCAGCTGCTGTATTCCTTGATGCCCTGGCGGATGCCGTCGTCTTCCAGCACGTTGACGGTCTTCACCGTCTTGGTGTCCACACCGCAGGCCTTCAGGATCTGGATGGCGCGGCCGGAGAAACCGCACTGGGGAAAACTGGCCGTGCCCTTCATGAAGAGCAGGATGTCGTTGGATTTGACGAGGTCGTCAATGCGTTGCTGTGCGTCGCTCATGGTGCAGTTTCCTGAGAATAGATACCCCCGATTATTTCACCTTCACCGGCCCCGGTGCGTGGGGCGGCGCACAAGGCGCGCGTTGGGCAGGGCTTTTTCGGATAATACGGGCCATGAACATCACCAAAAACACCGCAGTCACACTGCAATTCAAAGTCTCCGACACCACCGGCAAACTGCTGGACCAAAGCCAGGAGCCCATTTCTTACCTGCATGGCGGCTACGGCAACACCTTCCCCAAGATCGAGGAAGCGCTGGAAGGCCAGGGCGTGGGCTTTGCCGCCACCATTGAACTGCAGCCCGCTGACGCCTTTGGTGACTACAACGAAGCCCTGCTGCAAACCATCCCCAAAACCCAGTTTCCCCCCGGTGTGAAGGTGGGCGGCCAGCTCGAAGGCCGTGCCGAAGACGGCAACACCATCGTTTTCACCGTAACCAAGATCAAGGGCCCCGTGGTGCACCTGGACGGCAACCACCCCCACGCCGGCAAGACCCTGCGTTTTGCCGTCAAGGTGCTGGAAGTGCGTGCGGCCAGCGAAGAAGAGATCGCCCACGGCCACGTACACGGTGCCCATGGCCACCACCATTGATTGCCTGATCTACTCTTTAGTAGGTTGAATATTGCTGATATTAAAATAAATTTGGCATATTCTTCTTCATTGAAGCGATAAAATCGCGTAATCGCAATCGGCTGCTCCCTCTGCGGGCCTACGATACAAGGAACCTAAACCTGTATCGGCCCCAGAGGAGACGTAAGCCATGTTGACCAACCCCGCCACCAAGTACCGCGCCTTCCCCCCCGTCAACCTGCCAGACCGGCAGTGGCCCAGCCGCACCATCACCGCGGCACCGATCTGGATGAGCACCGACCTGCGGGACGGCAACCAGTCGCTGTTCGAGCCCATGAACGCCGAGCGCAAGATGCGCATGTTCCGCACCCTGTGCCAGGTGGGGTTCAAGGAGATTGAGGTTGCGTTCCCCAGCGCCTCGCAAACCGACTTTGACTTTGTGCGCACCCTGATCACCGACGGGCACATCCCCGACGACGTGACCATTGAGGTACTGACCCAGTCCCGCGAACACCTGATCCGCCGGACCATGGAGTCGCTCAAGGGCGCGCGCCGCGCCATCGTGCACGTGTACAACGCCACGGCCCCCGTGTTCCGCGACGTGGTGTTCGGCATGAGCCGCGACGAGGTGAAAGAGCTGGCGGTGTCGTCCGTGCGGCTCATCAAGGAGCTGTGCGCCCAGGCGCCCGAGACCGAATGGGTGCTGGAGTACAGCCCCGAGGTGTTTACCAGTACCGAGCTGGACTTTGCGCTGGAGGTCTGCAATGCCGTGACGGCGGAATGGGGCGCCACGCCCACCAACAAGGTCATCCTCAACCTGCCTGCCACGGTGGAAGTGGCTAGCCCCAATGTGTATGCCGACCAGATCGAATGGATGCACCGCAACCTGGCGCGCCGGGACAGCGTGATCTTGAGCCTGCACCCGCACAACGACCGCGGCTCCGGTGTGGCCGCTGCCGAGCTGGGGCTGATGGCTGGTGCGGACCGTGTGGAAGGCTGCCTGTTTGGCAATGGCGAGCGCACCGGCAATGTGGATGTGGTGACGCTGGCGTTGAACATGTACACCCAAGGCATCGCGCCGGGGCTGGATTTTTCGGATATCAACGCCGTGGCCCGCACGGTGGAGCATTGCAACCAGCTGCCCATCCACCCGCGCCACCCTTATGTGGGCGATTTGGTGTTCACCGCGTTCAGCGGCTCGCACCAGGATGCGATCAAAAAAGGCTTTGCCGCGCAAAAGCCGGACGGCTTGTGGAACGTGCCCTACATGCCCATTGACCCGGCCGATCTGGGCCGCAGCTACGACTCGGTCATCCGCGTCAACAGCCAGAGCGGCAAGGGCGGTGTGGCGTATTTGATGGAGGCCGAGTTTGGCGTGGTGATGCCGCGCCGGCTGCAGGTGGAGTTCTCCGCAGAGGTGCAGGCCCACACCGATGCCCATGGCGGCGAGATGACGGCCCAAAACATCTGGGACCTGTTCGATGCCACCTACCTGAACAGCCCCACGGCGGCGGTGCGTTACGTGGAACACCACCTGTTTGACCACCCCGGCCAAACCGGCAAGCATGTGCAGGGCATCCGCATCGGCGTGGAAGTGAATGGCCAGCCCATGCTGCTCAGTGGCGAAGGCAATGGCCCCATCGACGCAGCCGTGCATGCGCTGCAAGGCATGGGGGTGAAGGTGCAGGTGCGCAGCTATGAAGAGCGATCCACCAAAGCCAGCACCGACGGCGGCGACGCCCAGGCCTGCGCCTTCCTGGAACTGGTGTCCGCCAGCGGCGATACCGGCAAGGGCGGGGAACGCTTTGGCGTGGGCATGGACACCAATATCGTCACCGCCTCCATCCAGGCGCTGATCAGCGGTGTGAACCGCCTGGGGCTGGTGCAGGCCGGTGCATTGGAGACCGAAGCCGCCTAACGCAAAGCAGCGCGCAGATGGGGAATCTGCGCGTCGAAAGCGGCTTCCAGTCGTTGAATGTGTTGGACCAGCCAGTCGATCATGGTCGGCCAACTCTCGCGGTTGTGGCCGTCAAAGCTTTGGGTGTATTCGATGATGGACACTTTGTTGTCATCCATCCGTCTCCATGACAATGGTGCGCCAAATGCTTGGTCAAGCTCCTTTGCCTGTGCGTGCAATACGTCGAAAAGGACTTTGTTCTGCTCTTTGGAGGTACGTCCCAACACGAAGTTGACGCGAACCTCATCGCGGTTGAAGATCATTGCGTAGTGCACGCCACCGAGTCCCGCGCCCGCATTGAGCCAGTGATCTTTGGACGGCCCAACATTGCTGTACAAAGCCACTTTGGCTTGCTCAAGTGCTTCCAATGTTTGATGCCAAAAATCGGTACGAAGCTTGTGTCGATTGGCTTGTCCACGTTCCAGTGACTGCTCCTCCACCTCTTTTTC
The DNA here is from genome assembly GCF_056405715.1 of Rhodoferax sp. P1_F3. Classification (NCBI taxonomy): domain Bacteria; kingdom Pseudomonadati; phylum Pseudomonadota; class Betaproteobacteria; order Burkholderiales; family Comamonadaceae; genus Rhodoferax; species Rhodoferax sp. P1_F3. Next base: position 179,955 of record NZ_JBFUBO010000007.1, read on the forward strand.
CGAAATTCCAATCATCAGCTCCTCGGCTTCTGGGAGTGGTATGAGTTGTTCTACTGTCAGGAATAGGTCGTTGCCGTCTTGAAACGGAGTGGCCTTGAAGCATTTCAGCAGCACGCGGTGTTTGAGTAGCCAAAGCACAGTCGATGTGACCTCTTTGCGAAATTCTGCCGCCACCATGATGATGCGCTGATCCATGCCCGGGTTCAGCACCACATCTTCAAAGTCTTCTTTGCCCAAGAACTCGCAAATCATGGTTTTCGCATCTTGTCCGGGTTGGTGCTTGTCCAGATAGCGCTGAAAAATCTCGGCAATCTTTTGCTGAGAAAGAGTGGAGCAATAAGACGCATATTTGAGTGACTGCCACACTACGTTGCGCCCCGAGTCATCCAGTTTGTTTTCGATAATGACCAGCCCGCCAGACTTGTCGATAGCCAACAAATCCAAACGCTCTTTGGTGTCATCGAAGCCGTCAAATTCCTTTTGAATGATGAGCAGGTCTTCACCCAAAGCGTCAGGTTGATTCGCCAGCCATTCTTGAAGGTTGTTGCGCTCTGAAAAGCCCAGTTCCGAAAAACGAACCTGCCTGAGTTTGTTGATGCGGTTGGTGCTGTGATTGATTTTGTACATCTTGTTGTTCTCCCTTTTCGGGGCGCAATTTTCCGGCAGCGTTCAAGCCACCCAGTTCTCCAACTGCAACGCCGGCACGCGCTCGAATTCGCGAAGGTTGTTCGTCACCAGCGTCAATCCTTCGCTGCGTGCGTGGGCCGCGATGTGAATGTCGTTGACTCCGATGGGCTGGCCGATTTTCTCCAGGCTGGCCCGGATGCTGCCGTAATGTTGTGCGGCTTTAGGGCCGTAGGTCAGCACTTCCAGTCGGCTGCAGAAATCCTCCACCACCGATAGGGTTTGTGCCGAGGCGTTGCTCTTTTCGGCTCCGTGCAGCAGTTCGGCGAGCGTGATGGACGAGATCGCCATGTGCCCGGCATGCGTGTTGAAGAGGGCGAGTGCCGACATCGGCTTGCGCTTGATGACGTAAATCACGATGTTGGTATCCAGCAGGAATTTCAACATCACAGGCTTTCGCGTTCGGCTTGCTCCTGGCTTGCGCGTTCTGGCAAAAAGTCATCCGGTACAGCGGGGGCATCGAGAAAAAAGCTGTCCCAGGTATTTTCCACGGGCGTGATGATGCGTTCCATGCCACGTGCCCGCACGTTGACGCGTTTCACAAAAGCGGGCAAGCGCATGTCTGCAGGCAAGCGAATGGCCTGGCTGCGGTTATTGGTGAAAACGGTGCTGGTGGACATGGCACGCCTCCTTAGGTGGGATATGGCGTATTGTATATGGCGGCCCACAGTGGCCCACTGGCCAGTAAAAGGTAGCCTTGTGGCTCAAGCCTTCTTCAAAAAGCAGGCTTTCAGCATGAAGCTACCACCGTCCATCTTGCAGTCCACCTCGTGGTCGCCGCCTACCAGTCGGATGCTTTTGACCTTGGTGCCCATTTTCAACACGGTAGAGCTGCCTTTGACTTTGAGGTCTTTGATCAGCACCACCGCGTCACCGTCCTGCAGGACCTGTCCATTGGAGTCCTTCACCACTGCATCCGCTTCTTCGTCAGCACTGGATGCCTCGGTTTGGGGCCATTCAAACCCGCAGTTGGCGCAGACGAAGTTGCTGCTATCGGGATAGGTGTTTTCCAAAGTGCATTGGGGGCAGGCGGGGCTGGTGGACATTGGGGTGAATCCTATATTTGCTATTAAAAAGAGAGCTGCTGGCGCAATCAATACGGGGGCTAGACCCAGTTTCCACCACTACAGCGCTCAATCCCCGCCAAGTCCTGGCGGCTCTGCACTTCGGTGAAACCGGCCGCCATGAGCAGTGCGCGCACGGCGGGTGCCTGGTCGTAGCCATGCTCCAGCAGCAGCCAGCCGCCAGGCAGCAGGCGGCTGCGGGCCTGGTCGATGATGGTGCGGATGTCATCCAAGCCGTCGGCGCCCGAGGTCAGGGCCTGGCGTGGTTCGTGGCGCAGCGCGGGCATGTGTTCGTCGTCTTCGCGGATGTAGGGCGGGTTGGAGACGATGGCGTGGAGCGCGCCGGTAACGCCCTCTAGCCATGAACCCTGGGCAAATGCGACCTCCAGGCCCAGGCGCTGCGCATTGGCTTGCGCCACGGCCAGCGCATCGGCGCTGTAGTCCACCGCTTGCACCCGCAGCGCGGGCCGCGTGTGTTTCAGTGCCAATGCAATCGCACCACTGCCCGTGCCCAGGTCCACCACCGTGGCGTTGGGTGTGGGGGCCAGCACTTCCAGCGCCCAGTCCACCAGCGTTTCCGTATCCGGCCGGGGCACCAGCACGCGCGCGTCCACCTGCAGGTCCATCCCATAAAACGCCTTGTGGCCCGTAAGGTAGGCAATGGGTTCGCCCTGCAGGCGGCGCAGTGTCAGCGTCTGCAGGTTGGCCAGCGCGGGGGCAGGCAGGGTGTCGGTGTCGTGGGTCAGCAGCCAGGCGCGGTCATGCGCTGGGCGGCCCGCCACGTGGAGTACCAGTAACTGGGCATCCAGCCGGTCCAGCCCTTGCGACAAAAGCGTATCAATGCTGTGGGCGATGGAAGTCACAGTGTGCTATAAAAAAAGGAGCTGCTGGTGCAGCATGTGCGTGCGGTAGGCAAAGGAATGGGGAAGGCATGGCATTTCTTCATCGACAGCAAATGAATAGTTGGAGTAGCATGCAAATTACAAATAAGTACAGAGGAACAACACCCTGTCTGGCGTTGGTGGGGCGCCCTTTTTTGCACCAAAGGAAAACCGAAATGGCCGCCACATTGTCCACTGCCTCCAGTCTGGTGCCCCGCGCCCGCCGAAGCCTGTCCTTGAATGCAAAAATCTGCCTGGCCGCTACGGCGCTGGTGGTGCTCAGTTTGGGTATCACTGCCTCGGTCATCGGCATCAAAAGCAGTGGTGCGGCCGAAGAGGCCACCATGAATCTGGCGCGCACCTCGGCCCGCGAGGCGGCTGGGGCTCTGCAGACCCGCATCCGCTCCAACCTTTCTAACGTCACTGCGTTGGCAGGTGCCATGGTGTCTACCAAGACCGCCAACATGCCGCCCACGCGTGAGCAGATCAGCGAACTCACCAAGGCCACGCTGTCCAGCTCAGAGGACTTCATCGGCTCCGCGGTGACCTGGGAGCCCAACGCGCTGGACGGCAAAGACGCCGAGTACGCGGGCAAGAAGCCCGAGTACGACGACACCGGCCGCTACATGCCCTACTGGACGCGCTCGGCCGGCAACACCTTCCACGTGGACCCCATCGTGTTCGACCCCAAGACGGCGGGCGCGGACGATTGGTACGACGTCCCCAAAAAGAGCGGCAAGATCTACTTCACCGAGCCCTATATCTACCCCATCGAGGGCAAGGACGTGCTCATGGCCTCGCTGGTGGCGCCGCTCATGGTGGGTGGCAAATTTCAGGGGGTTGCCAGCGCTGATTTCTCGCTAACGCAGCTGCGCAAGATCCTGGCGGACACCAAGGTGATGGACGGGGGCGAGCTGGCGCTGATTTCCAACGGCGGCCTGTACGCCAGCCACACTAATGCCGAGCGCATCAACAAAAAGGCCGAAGACATTCCTGCCGACGGGCTGGAGGCGGTGCGCAAGGGCCAGCCGTACGAGTACCGCGACGCACAGAACGTGGTGCACCTGCTGCAGCCGGTGGTGATCCACACCGACACGGCGCCCTGGAGCGTGCGGATGAGCTTTCCGCACAGCGTGGCCACCGCATCGTCGCGCCAGCTCACGCTCTACACCCTGGTGGTGTCCGTGGTGTGCGCGCTGGCCACGGCGCTGATTTTGGTGACTGTGGTGTCGCGGCTGATGCGCCCGCTGCGCGCGCTGAGCCAGGCCATGGTGAACCTTTCCAGCGGCGAGGCCGACCTGCGCACCAAGCTGGAGGTGCAGGGCAATGACGAGCTCGCTGCCATCGGCTCGGGCTTCAACCAGTTTGTGGGCAAGATCCATGGCGTGCTGGCGCAGGTGCGTGGCAGCGCCGACAGCGTGGCCAATGCGAGTTCCGAAATCGCCCAGGGCAATAACGACCTGAGCACACGCACCGAACACCAGGCCAGCGCGCTGGAAGAAACTGCCGCCAGCATGGAAGAACTGAACTCCACCGTGCAGCAAAACGCCGAGAACGCGCGCCAGGCCAACCAGCTTGCCATGCGCGCTTCCACCGTGGCCGTGCAGGGCGGCGAAGTGGTGGGCCAGGTGGTCGAAACTATGAAGGGCATCAACGACGCGTCTCGCAAGATCAGCGACATCATCAGCGTGATTGACGGCATCGCGTTCCAGACCAACATCCTGGCGCTGAACGCTGCAGTGGAAGCCGCCCGCGCGGGCGAACAAGGCCGCGGCTTTGCGGTGGTAGCGTCTGAAGTGCGCAGCCTAGCCGGCCGAAGCGCCGAGGCGGCCAAGGAAATCAAGACCCTGATCAACGCCAGCGTAGAGCGCGTGGAGCAGGGCACCACGCTGGTCGACAAGGCTGGCGAGACGATGACCGAGGTGGTCACCAGCATCCGCCGCGTGACCGACATCATGGGTGAGATCAGCGCCGCTAGCAATGAACAAAGCGCCGGTGTGGCCCAGGTGGGCGAGGCCATCACCCAGATGGACCAGGCCACACAGCAGAACGCTGCACTGGTGGAAGAAATGGCCGCCGCGGCCAGCAGCCTCAAGAGCCAGGCCAACGAACTGGTGCAGGTGGTCGGCGTTTTCAAACTCTGAGGGGTTGCAACCCCGCCGCAGCGCCGGGGCTTAGTTCAGCCCCTTCTCCAGCGCTGCCAGTTGCTCCGCGGCCTCGTAGGCCTGCAGGGGTTCCACCACGTCGTCCAGGTCGCCTTCCATGATGGTCAGCAGCTTGTACAGCGTCAGGTTGATGCGGTGGTCGGTCAGGCGCCCTTGTGGGAAGTTATAGGTGCGGATGCGGTCGCTGCGGTCCCCACTGCCCACCAAACTCTTACGCTCGGCGGCATCCTTCGCGGCGCGCTCCGAGCGGTCTTTTTCGTGGATACGGGCGGTCAGCACTTTTAGCGCTTGGGCCTTGTTGCTGTGCTGGCTGCGTCCGTCCTGGCATTCGGCCACGATGCCGGTGGGGATGTGCGTGATGCGTACGGCCGAGTCGGTTTTGTTGATGTGCTGGCCACCGGCGCCGCTGGCGCGGTAGGTGTCGATGCGCAGGTCCGACGGGTTGATTTTGATGGCCTCCGCCTCGTCCTGCTCGGCCAGCACGGCGATGGTGCAGGCGCTGGTGTGGATACGGCCTTGGGTCTCGGTGGCGGGCACGCGCTGCACGCGGTGGCCGCCGGATTCGAACTTCAGCGCGCCGTAGGCGCCCGTGCCGTTGTGGTGGCCTTCCATGCGCACCACCACTTCCTTGTAGCCGCCCAGTTCGCTCTGCGACTCGCTGACGATCTCGGTCTTCCAGCCGCAACGGTCGGCGTAGCGCATGTACATGCGCAGCAGGTCGCCCGCAAACAGGGCCGATTCGTCGCCCCCCGTGCCAGCGCGAATTTCCACAAACGCGGGTCGTGCATCGTCCGGGTCTTTGGGCAGCAGCATGCGCTGCAGCTCGGTCTCCAGCTGGGTCAGTTCGGCCGTGGCACTGGTGATTTCTTCCTCGGCCATTTCTGCCATGTCGGGGTCCGATTTCATGTCCTGCGCGCTGGCCAGGTCGGCCTCGCGCTGCTGGTAGCGGGCCCAGCGCGTAGCCACCGCGGCCACGTCGGTGTGCTCGCGCGAGAGCTTGAGGAACTGCTCCATGTCTTTCATGATGTCCTCGCGGGACAGTAGAAATTCCAGCTCTCCCAGGCGGTCGGCATAGCGGGCAAGTTGTTGGCGCAAAAACGGTTTCATGGCACTACTCAGACGGAAAATTGGGGAAGGCCCCCAGCGCGTGCCAAGGGCAGGGCTGCGGTGGGGCAGCGTCGCTAACGGCTGTTGCGCAGGAAGAAGTGCTGGATGGCATTGCTGGCGCGTTCGCGCGCAGTCGCGTCACCGGCATGCAGCTCGGCCATGGCACCGTGCAGCATCTTTTGCGTCAGGCCTTTGGAGAGGGCTTCTAGCACTGCGTCCACGTCCTCGCCCTTGGCCAGCAGTTTGCGGGCGCGGGCCAGCTCCAGGGCGCGCCATTCGTCGGCCTGGGCATTGAGCTGCTGAATCAGGGGCACAGCGCGGCGCTGGTCTACCCAGTGCATGAAGCTCTGCACGCCGGCGTCCACAATCGCTTCGGCCTGGGCTACGGCCGCCTGGCGGCTGGCCTGGGCGGTTTGCACTACGCTGGCCAGGTCGTCCACGGTGTAGAGGTACACATCGCCCAAGGCCTTCACCTCGGGTTCGATGTCGCGGGGCACGGCCAGGTCCACCATAAACATGGGGCGGTGCTTGCGCTTCTTGATGGCGCGCTCCACTGCACCCAGGCCAATGATGGGCAAGGTACTGGCGGTGCAGCTGATGACGGCGTCAAACTCGTGCAGGCGCTCGGGCAGGTCGGCCAGGCGCATAACCTCGCCGCCAAAGCGGCTGGCCAGCTTCTCGCCACGCTCCAGCGTGCGGTTGGCAATGGCGATGGCCTTGGGGTTCTTGGCGGCAAAGTGCGTGGCGCACAGCTCGATCATTTCGCCCGCACCCACAAACAGCACCTTCACCTGGGCCAGGTCTTCAAACAGGTTGCCCGCCAAACGTACCGCAGCGGCGGCCATGCTGATGCTGTGCGCCCCAATCTCGGTGGAGGTGCGCACTTCCTTGGCCACGGCAAACGAGCGCTGGAACATTTGCGAGAGCGTGGTGCCGAGTGCCCCAGCTTCGTCGGCAGCGCGCACCGCATCTTTCAGCTGGCCCAGGATCTGCGGCTCACCCAACACCATACTGTCCAGCCCGCTGGCCACACGGAAGGCGTGGCGCGCGGCCTGGCCGTCTTCCAGACGGTAGGTGTGTGCGCGCAGCTCGTTGGCGGTCAGGCCGCCCGATTCGGCCAGCCAGGCCAGCGTGTGGTCCAGCGCGGCTTCGTCGCCGGCGCAGTAGATTTCGGTGCGGTTGCAGGTGGAGACAATGGCCGCTTCGGGCGGGCGTGCCATGCTCTGGCGCAGGCCGTGGAGCTGCGGCGCAATCTGGTCGCTGGCGAACGCAAACCGGCCCCGCATATCCAGCGGTGCGGTGGTGTGGTTGATGCCTAATGCCCAGACTGCCATATGTTTAGACCCCGATTATAAAATCGAGCCCTTCTTCCCCACCACCGAGGCCCCAATTGGCCTTTGCGCCAACCACCATGGGCCTCTTTGACCTGCTCAATCACCTGCTGAATTTTGTGGCACCAGCCCTGGCCTTGGGTTGCCTGCTGGCCTTTGTGGCGCCAGTTTTTTATCGAAAGCAGGCGCTAGCCCGCGGATGTATTGCGCAGGCAGCTATTAATTCTGTAGCGGGTGCCGTGGCGCTGGGGCTGGCCCTGTGGCTGCTGGGGCGCGACGGCAAGATGGCCGGCTACGCCGCCTTGGTGGTGGCCACCGCTACCAGCCAGTGGTGGGCGCTGCGCCGTTGATCACATTTGCATCGGAGTCTCATGCGTTTTAAGGCGGTTTTGTTTGACCACGACGGTACCTTGGTGGAATCCGAGGGCCAACACTTTGCCCTGTGGAACCAGGTGCTGGCGCCCTACGGCTTTGCGCTGACGCTGGCGCAGTACAAGGATTTGTATGCCGGTGTGCCCACCGACGCCAATGCGGCTGACCTGGTGGAGCGCTTCGGCGTGCAGGAGTCTCCCGAGGTGCTGGCCCGTCTGAAAAACGAAAGCGCCCAAGCCTATTTGCAGGCCAACGCTTTTCCGCTGATGCCCGGCGTGCGCGAATCCATCGCTCAACTGCAGGCCGCCAAACTGCGCCTGGGCGTGGTCACCGGTGCGCGTGGGTACGCCATCAACGCCACGTTGCGCTCACATGACCTGGCCCCTGCGTTTGAAACCGTGGTCTCGGCCGACGATGTGGTGCACAGCAAGCCCGCGCCCGATTGCTACCTGCTGGCCCTGCAGCGCATGGGCCTGGCCGCGCAGGATGTGGTCGCATTTGAAGACACCGAGCATGGCGTAGCCGCCGCAGTCGCCGCAGGCCTGGCCTGTGTGGCCATCCCCACCGAGATGTCGGCCAGCCACGACTTCAGTGCCGCCACAGTGACCCTGCCCAGCATGCGGGACGCGGTGTGCTGGGCGCTGGCTCAGTCCTGAGCCACGTAGGTCATGGACCTGCAGATTCGCCAGGCGCAAGCCGACGATGCCCACGCCATCAGCCGCTTGGTGCAGGGGCTGGCCCACCATTTTTTGCTAGACCCTACGCAGGCCGCCACGGCGCCGTTTCTGCAAACTGTGTCGTCTGCGGCTATTGCGGGCTATATCGCGTCCGATGCGTTCGATTACAGCGTGGGGGAATGCGAGGGGCAACTGGCCGGCGTGGTGGCCGTGCGTGATGGCCAGCACCTGTTCCATCTGTTTGTAGACACCGCGTTCCAGCGCCAGGGCTTTGCCGCGCGCCTGTGGGCCTATGCGCAGCAGCGTGCGCTGGCGCGTGGCAATACTCAAGGCTTTACGGTGAACTCCACACCCTATGCATTGCCGGTGTACCAGCGTCTGGGTTTTGTGGCTACAGGACCTGAGGTGCAGACGCGCGGCATCGCCTATGTGCCGATGCGGCTGCCAGCGCAGGTTTTATAGGAAAAATGGTCCCTAGCCCCCGCAGAATATGTGCGAGTAGCTATGGTTTGTATAGCAATCAGGCGGGGCTGAACAGGTCTACGCGGTCGGTGATGATGGCGTCAGTGCCCAGGTCCATCAGGCGCTGGGCGGCCCAGTCGTCGTTCACCGTGTAGCTCAAAGTGCGGAAGCCCGCGCTCTTGGCTTGGGTCACCGTGCTGGTGTCCCACAGCGCGTGGTTGCACACAATCGCCTGGCAGCCGAGGCTCAGCGCGGTTTCCAGCCAGCCTTTCCACAGCGTGTCCAGCAGTAGGCCGCGTGGCAGGTGGGGTGCGGTGGCCTGTGCGCCTTCCAGCGCCTCGGGGTCAAAGGAGGTGAGCAGGGGCGGCACGGCCTGGCCAGCCCAAAGGCGGGCGGCATGCTGCGCCACCACCTCGCCCGTGTGGCGTTCGGTGCCCGGTGTGGGCTTGATTTCGATGTTCAGAAAGTAGCCGTTGCGAATGCAATACGCGGCAATGGCATCCAGCGTGGGCAGCGGCTCGCCCGCGTAGGCGCGGCTGTGCCAGCTGCCAGCGTCCAGTTGCGACAGGGCGCCCCACACGTGGTCGCCACCCACGGCGCTTTGGCCTTGGCCGAGCTTGGCGCGCGCATTGGTGGTGCGCTGCAGGGTGGCGTCGTGCATCAAAAACGGCACGCCATCACTGCTCAGCTTCACATCGCATTCGAACATGCGGTAGCCGTGGCCGGCCCCCAGACGGAAAGCGGCCAGCGTGTTCTCGGGTGCCAACTTGCCCGCGCCGCGGTGCGCCACCCAGCGCGGGTAGGGCCAGATGGGCAGGTCGGGGGTAGTGGGGTCGCTCATACAGTGTCTAGGCGTTTTCCAGTGGCAGCGTCAAAGTGGTGGATGCGGTCCGGGCGGGGTGTCACATGCAGCGTAGTGCCCAGCGCGGGCACGGCGGCGGACTCTTCGGTGCGGATGATCAGCAACTCGTCGGCGTCTGCCGCATGCAATTTGTGGGCCCATTTGCCGTAGATCAGGCGCTCGGCACCCAGCATTTCCACGGCCTCCACCTGCAGCGCCCAGCCGGTGGGCGTGATGTCCAGGTGCTCGGGCCGCACGCCGGTGATGAGGCCAGGTTGGGCATCGGGTGCATTCTTCAGCAAGTTCATGGGCGGGGAGCCAATGAAGCTGGCCACAAACGTGGTGGCGGGGCGGGTATAGACCTCTTCGGGTGTGCCGAACTGCTCCATCACGCCACCGTTCATGACGATCATGCGCTGGGCCAGGGTCATGGCCTCGACCTGGTCGTGGGTCACAAACAGGCTGGTGATGCCGAGCTCGCGGTGCAGCTTCTGGATCTCCAGCCGGGTCTGGGCGCGCAGCTTGGCGTCCAGGTTGGACAGCGGCTCGTCAAACAGAAACACCTGGGGCTGGCGCACGATGGCGCGGCCCATGGCCACACGCTGGCGCTGGCCGCCCGACAGGGCCTTGGGTTTGCGCTCCAAAAACGGTGCCAGTTCCAGAATCTTGGCCGCCTTGTCCACACGGCGCTTGATTTCGTCCATGGGCACGTTGGCAATCTTCAGGCCGTAGGCCATATTCTCGAACACGCTCATGTGCGGGTAGAGCGCGTAGTTCTGGAACACCATGGCGATGTCGCGGTCCGACGGTTCCAGGTCGTTCACCACGCGGCCGCCAATCGAAATCTGGCCGTCGCTGATTTCCTCCAGCCCTGCCACCATGCGCAAGAGTGTGGATTTGCCGCAGCCGCTGGGGCCGACGATGACGATGAATTCGCCATCGGCAATCTGCGCGTTCACGCCATGGATGACCTGGTTGGCCGACTTGCCGCTGCCGTAGCGTTTGATGACGTTCTTGAGTTCGATGGATGCCATATTTCTCTATTACTTTTCCGTATCGACCAAACCTTTGACAAACCACTTCTGCATCAGCATGACCACCAGCGCCGGCGGCAGCATGGCCAGCATGGCGGTGGCCATCACGATGTTCCATTCGGTTTGCGCGTCGCCCCCAGAGATCATCTGCTTGATGCCGATGACCACGGGGTACATGTTTTCTTCGGTGGTGACCAAGAGCGGCCACAGGTACTGGTTCCAGCCGTAGATGAACTGGATGACAAACAGCGCGGCCATGCTGGTGGCAGACAGCGGAACCAGGATATCCTTGAAGAATCGCATGGGCCCGGCACCGTCCACCCGCGCCGCTTCGGCCAGCTCATCGGGCACGGTCAGGAAGAACTGGCGGAACAAAAACGTGGCGGTAGCCGATGCGATAAGTGGCACCGTGAGGCCCGCATAGCTGTTGAGCATGCCCAGGTCCGCCACCACTTGGTAGGTGGGGCCAATGCGCACCTCCACCGGCAGCATCAGCGTGACAAAGATGGCCCAGAAAAATGCCATGCGAAACGGAAACCGGAAGTACACGATGGCGAAGGCCGAGAGCAGAGAGATGGCGATCTTGCCCAGCGCAATCACCATGGCGGTGACAAAGCTCACCACCATCATGCGCCCCACCGAGGCGTGCGAGCCGGTACCCGTGCGCTCGCCCGACAGGGCGGTGGCATAGTTGTCCAGCAAATGCGTGCCCGGCAACAGGGGCATGGGGACTTGCACCACGGCTTCGGTGGTGTGGGTGGAGGCCACAAAGGTGATGTAGATCGGGAACGCAATGACCAGCACCCCCAGCAGCAAAATCACGTGCGCCAGAATGCCCAGCGTGAGCCGTCGTTCAACCATGTCAGTAGCTCACTTTCTTCTCGACGAAGCGGAACTGGACGACCGTCAATGCGACGACGATCACCATCAGCACCACGCTTTGGGCCGCGGAGCCGCCCAGGTCCATGGCCTTGAAGCCGTCAAAGTAGACCTTGTAGACCAGGATGGCCGTGTCTTTGCCAGGGCCGCCTTTGGTGGCCGCATCCACGATGGCGAAAGTGTCAAAGAAGGCGTAGACGATGTTGATGACCAGCAGGAAGAAGGTGGTGGGCGAGAGCAGTGGAAACTGGATGGTCCAGAACCGCCGCCAGGGCCGTGCACCGTCCATGGCGGCGGCTTCGATCAGCGACTTGGGGATGGACTGCAACCCGGCCAGAAAGAACAGGAAGTTGTAGGAGATCTGCTTCCACACTGCAGCCATGACGATCAGCGCCATGGCGTGGGTGCTGTTGAGCAGCGGGTCCCAGCCCACGCCCCATTGGCGCAGCCAGTACGACAAGATGCCGATGCTGGGCGAGAACATGAACAGCCACAGCACCCCCGCTACGGCGGGCGCCACGGCATAAGGCCAGATCAGCAGCGTGCGGTAGATGCCCGAGCCGCGCACCACCCGGTCCGCAAAAATGGCCAGCGTGAGCGAGAGCACCAGCCCAAGCACCGCCACCAGCGCGGAGAACACGGTGGTGGTTTTGAAGGACTCGAGGTAGGACGCGTCATTCCACAGGTTGCGGAAGTTCTCGAGTCCGACAAATTCCACCGAAGTGCCAAAGGCATCGCTTTGCTGCACCGACTGCAGCAGGGCTTGGCCGGCGGGCCAAAAGAAGAAGACCGCGATGACCAGCACCTGAGGTGCAATCAGCACCCAGGGCAGCCAGGCGGACTTGAAGAAGACGCGTTTTTCCACTCGCAGCAGCTACCTATTTGTTGGCTTTTTCAAAGCGGGCCAGTTGCTCGTCGCCACGGGTGACGATGGCTTCCAGCGCTTCCTTGGCGGTCTTTTTACCTGCCCACACTTGTTCGAGTTCTTCGTCCTCAATGGCACGGATCTGCACATAGTTGCCCAGGCGGATGCCGCGGGACTTGTCGGTCACTTTGCGGATCATTTGGGTCACGGCCACATCGGTGCCGGGGTTTTCCTTGTAGAAGCCGGACTTCTCGGTCAGCTGGTACGCGGCGGTGGTCACAGGCAGGTAGCCGGTGCGCTTGTGGCTGGCGGATTGCACTTCGGGCTGGGAGATGAAGTCGAAGAACTTGGCGATACCTTTGTATTCGTCAGGCTTCTTGCCGGCCATGACCCAGAGGCTGGCGCCACCGATCACGGTGTTTTGTGGCGCACCGGGCACGTCCTGGTAATAGGGCAGGGGGGCCAGACCGTAGGCGAACTTGGCGTTCTTTTTCACGTTGCCGTAGAAGCCGCTGGACGTGGTCATCATGGCGCATTCGCCAGACACAAAGCTGGCCTCGGGCACGTTGCCGCGGCCCTTGTAGACGAACAGGCCCTGCTTGGCCATATTGGCCAGGTTTTCAATGTGGCGCTGGTGCAGTGGAGTGTTCACTTTGAGGCGTGTGTCCATGCCGCCCAGGCCATTCTGCTTGCTGGCGAATTCCACGTTGTGCCAGGCGGAGAAGCTCTCTAGCTGGGTCCAGTTCTGCCAGGAAATGGACAGCGGGCACTTGTGGCCGCTGGCCTTGAGCTTGGCTGCGGCCAAAGCTACTTCGCCCCAGGTGGCCGGTGCTTTTTCAGGGTCCAGGCCGGCAGCCTTGAACGCGTCCTTGTTGTAATAGAACACGGTGGTGGAGCTGTTGAACGGGAAGCTCAGCATCTGGCCATTGGGCGCGGTGTAGTAGCCGGCCACGGCGGGGATGTAGACCTTGGGGTCGAACTTGTAGCCCGCATCGGTCATCACCTTGCCCACAGGCACGATGGCGCCCTTGCTGGCCATCATGGTGGCGGTGCCCACTTCAAACACCTGCAGGATGTGGGGTGCATTGCCCGCGCGGAAGGCGGCCACGGCGGCTGTCATGGATTCGTCATACGTGCCCTTGAAGGTCGGCAGGATGCGGTATTCCTTCTGGCTGGCGTTGAATTCCTTGGCCAGGTCGTTGACCCATTCGCCGTTCACGGCGGTCATGGAATGCCACCATTGGATATCCACCTGGGCTTGGGCCAGGGTGGGGACGGAGAACGCGGCTGCGGACACAGCGGCGATGGCAAGGGCTCTGCGGGTGATCGACATGGGGGGGCTCCTGAATGAAGAATGGCGCGATGCTAGGTGCGGGTCGTGTCAAATTCGTGTCAATTTGATTAAACACGAGAGACCTTGACCATTTGGTCAGGGGTTTCCACTAGAAAAGCCCGTGAATAGAGGGTGCGTTACCATCTAAGGCCTACCAAAAAACGCCTGTTTTGGGGCCCTTGGCAGCAACTACCCACCCTGATGAACGCACCCACCTCGCTCAATCACCTCCTCAGCGCCGCCAACCCTGGTGCGCATGTGCAAGAACGCATTCGCGAAATTCCTTACAACTACACGTCCTTCTCCGACCGTGAGATCGTGATTCGCCTCCTGGGGTCTCAGAGCTGGGACTTGCTCAACCACTTGCGCGGTGAGCGCCAGACTGGCCGTTCTGCCCGCATGCTGTATGAGGTGCTGGGTGATGTCTGGGTGGTGCAGCGCAACCCCTATTTGCAGGACGACCTGCTGGACAACCCCAAGCGCCGCGGCCAATTGGTGGACGCGCTGAACCACCGCCTGGGTGAGGTGGAAAAACGCCGCACCCCGCAGGCCGACCCCGAGCGCGACGCCATGGTGGGCCAACTGCTGGTGGCCGCCCGTGCGGCGGTGAAGGCCTTTGATGCTGCTTTTGTGGAAGTGGCGGCCCTGCGCAAGAAGACCCAAAAGCTGCTCTACAAGCTCACCGCCAAAGACAACGTCAAGTTTGACGGCCTGAGCCGCGTGAGCCATGTGACCGATGCGACCGATTGGCGCGTGGAATACCCTTTTGTGGTGCTGTGCCCCGATTCGGAAGAGGAAATGGCTCGCTTGGTAAAGGGCTGTATCGACCTCGGGCTGACCATCATCCCGCGTGGGGGCGGTACCGGCTACACGGGCGGTGCCATCCCGCTGACCTGGAAGAGCGCGGTCATCAACACCGAAAAGCTTGAAGCCATGACCGAGGTGGAGATGAAAGTCCTGCCCGGCCTGGACCGCGAAGTGGGCACCGTCTGGAGTGAAGCCGGTGTGGTGACCCAGCGCGTGGCCGATGCGGCCGAGCGTGCGGGCTTTGTGTTTGCCGTTGATCCGACTTCGGCCGAAGCCAGTTGCATTGGCGGCAACATTGCCATGAACGCGGGTGGCAAAAAGGCTGTGCTTTGGGGCACGGCGCTGGACAACCTGGCCAGCTGGCGCATGGTGACGCCGCAGGCCGAGTGGCTGGAAGTGACACGCGTGAACCACAACATGGGCAAGATCCATGACGTGGAGGTGGCCAGCTTCGAGCTGCAGTACTACAAGGCCGATGGCAAGACGCCGATCCGCAAGGAGCGCCTGGACGTCCCCGGCGCCACTTTCCGCAAGGAAGGCCTGGGCAAGGACGTGACGGACAAGTTCCTCAGCGGCCTGCCCGGTATCCAGAAAGAGGGCACCGACGGCCTCATCACCAGCGCGCGCTGGGTGGTGCACAAGATGCCGGCCCACACACGCACCGTGTGCCTGGAGTTCTTTGGCAATGCGCGTGACGCAGTGCCCAGCATCGTGGATATCAAGGACTTCATGTTCGCCGAGCAAAAGCGCAGCGGTGTGCTGCTGGCGGGCCTGGAGCATCTGGACGACCGCTACCTGAAGGCCGTGGGCTACGCCACCAAGAGCAAACGTGGCGGCTTTCCCAAGATGGTGTTGGTGGGTGACATTGCTGGTGACGATGCCGACGATGTGGCCCGTGTGACCAGCGAAGTGGTGCGCCTGGCCAACAGCCGCAGTGGCGAAGGCTTCGTGGCCGTGAGCGCCGAGGCGCGCAAGAAATTCTGGCTGGACCGCAAGCGCACGGCCGCCATCAGCAAGCACACCAACGCCTTCAAGATCAACGAAGACGTGGTGATTCCGCTGCCGCGCATGGCCGAGTACACCGACGGCATCGAGCGCATCAACATCGAGTTGAGTCTGCAGAACAAGCTGGCGCTGTGCGATGCGCTGACCGAGTTCTTTGAGCGCAGCGATTTGCCCCTGGGCAAGACCGACGATGCCAATGACATCCCGTCGGCTGAGCTGCTGGAAGACCGCGTGGCGCAGGCGCTGGAGCTGGTGGCGCAGGTGCGCGGCCAGTGGCAGGGGTGGTTGAACGACGTGGAGCCGCTGTTTTCGCAGCTGCAAGATCACACGCTGCGCGCCAGCTGGAAGACCCAGCTGCGTGCGCCGCTGCAAGACATCTTCACCGGCGCGGCGTTTGAGGCCATCCTGCTGGAGTGCACCGCCATCCACAAGCGCGTGCTCAAGGGCCGCGTCTGGGTGGCGCTGCACATGCACGCGGGCGACGGCAATGTGCACACCAACATCCCCGTCAACAGCGATGACTACGACATGCTGCAGGCCGCCCATGGCGCGGTCAAACGCATCATGGCGCTGGCGCGCAGCCTGGACGGCGTGATCTCGGGCGAGCACGGCATTGGTATCACCAAGCTGGAGTTTTTGAGCGAAGCCGAGCTGGCACCCTTCATTGCCTACAAGGCCAAGGTGGACCCCGAGGGACGCTTCAACAAAGGCAAGTTGCTACGAAATCAGGAGCTGCCTGCGCAGCCTGGTAGTGGGTTTGCACCGCATTTGACTGAAGATGGTTCGACCATCTATGCTGATCTGACGAACGCCTATACGCCGTCGTTCGGCCTCATGGGGCATGAGTCCATCATCATGCAGCAGAGCGATATTGGCGCGATTGCTGATTCGGTGAAGGACTGCCTGCGCTGCGGCAAGTGCAAGCCCGTGTGCGCTACCCACGTGCCGCGCGCCAACCTGCTGTACAGCCCGCGCAACAAGATTCTGGCCACGTCTCTGCTGGTGGAGGCCTTCCTCTACGAAGAGCAGACGCGCCGCGGCATCAGCGTCAAGCACTGGGAAGAGTTTGAAGATGTGGCCGACCACTGCACGGTGTGCCACAAGTGCGAGTCGCCCTGTCCGGTGAAGATTGACTTTGGCGATGTGACCATGAACATGCGCAACCTGCTGCGCAAAATGGACAAGCAGAGCTTCCGCCCGGCGGCAGCCTTCCAGTCCTGGTTCATCGGCACCACCAGCCCCAGCGCCATTGCCGTGGCGCGCACCGCTACCGACCTGAGCTTCAAGGCCCAACGCCTGGGCAACCGGGTGCTCAACGTGCTGGCCCGCAAGCAGACGCAGGCGCCGCCCGCCACGGTGGGGCCGGCCTCGCCCAAAGAGCAGGTGATCCACTTCATCAACAAGAAGATGCCGGGTGGCCTGCCCAAGCGGTCGGCTCGCGCCTTGTTGGACATTGAAGACAAGGACTACGTGCCCATCATCCGCAACCCGCAGACCACGACGGCGGAGACCGAGGCAGTGTTCTACTTCCCCGGCTGTGGTTCGGAGCGCCTGTTCAGCCAGGTGGGCCTGGCCACACAGGCCATGCTGTGGCATGCCGGTGTGCAAACCGTGCTGCCCCCGGGCTACCTGTGCTGCGGCTACCCCCAAAAGGGTTCGGGTCAGTTCGACAAGGCCGAGAAGATCATCACCGACAACCGTGTGTTGTTCCACCGCGTGGCCAACACGCTGAACTACCTGGACATCAAGACCGTGGTGGTGAGCTGCGGCACCTGCTACGACCAGTTGCAAGGCTACGAGTTTGAGAAGATCTTCCCTGGCTGCCGCATCATGGATATCCATGAGTACCTGCTGGAGAAGAACATCACCTTGGGCGCGGCCGCCGGTGGTGGCTATCTGTACCACGACCCCTGCCACACCCCCATGAAGATGCAGGAGCCCATGAAAACCGTGAAGGCGCTGGTGGGCGATGGTGTGGTGGAGAGCAAGCGCTGCTGCGGCGAAAGCGGGGGGCTGGCCTCGTCGCGCCCAGATGTGTCCACGCAGATCCGCTTCCGCAAGGAAGAAGAGATTCGCAAGGGCGAAGCCACGCTGCGGGCAACCGGCAGCGTGCAGCCTGAGCAGAACGTGAAGATTCTGACCTCGTGCCCCAGCTGCCTGATGGGCCTGAACCGCTACCAGGACGACCTCAAGTCGGGCCTGCTGGAGGCCGATTACATCGTGGTAGAGATGGCCAACCAGATTCTGGGCAAAGACTGGATGCCCGAGTACGTGCAAACGGCCAATGCCGGGGGCATTGAACGGGTTCTCGTGTAATCCTCTTGGCGCAGGCTTGAGAATTTGTAAGGGACGCGGCGGCATTTCGACGGATACTCGCCACAGGCCGTGGGTGTGGCGTTGCACACACGGAGCGCAGGTCCAGGGTTGTGTTGTCGGGGGGCTCCCATATGTCGAATCGTGCATCGCTGAACCATGTTTACCGCACTGTCTGGAACAGTGCGCTGGGCGCCATGGTGGCCGTGGCTGAAATTGCCAGCAGCGGTGGGCGTGCGGCAGCCGGCGTAAGGGGAGGAAGGGCATTGGCCTGGCCTGTGGCGTCTCCGCCATTGCGACTGGGGGCGCTTTCGCTAGCCATTGCGGTGGGTTGGATGGGGACCACATCTGTGGCCTTCGCCAACCCAGAAGGCGGTGTGGCCATCGTGGGTACGGCCAATATGGCCACGACGGGCAACCGCTTGGTGGTGACCACGCAGAACGGTGCAGGCACCAACTACTCGGCCATCAACTGGCAAAGTTTCTCCATTCCGGCGGGCAGCGCCACCCATTTTCAGCAGCCCAGCGCGGCCAGCACTTCCATCAACCGGGTGGTGACCAATACCCCGTCTCTGTTGTTTGGTACCTTGTCGAGCAACGGCAGCCTGGTGCTGGTCAACCAGGCCGGCATTGCCGTGGGTACCGGAGCCGTGGTAGATACGGCTGGCTTTACTGCGTCGGCCTTGCGCATGTCAGATGCCGATGCCCTGGCAGGGCGCCTGCGCTTTGGTGACGACAGCACAGCGACTTCGGGCGTGTCGGTTCAGGGCCGCATTCTGGCGCGTAGCGGCGACGTGGTTCTGATTGGCTCCAGCGTGGACACGGGCAAAGACGCGCTCATCGAGGCACCCAATGGCAGCACGATTCTGGCGGCTGGGCAAAAGGTGGAGCTCACAGGTCGCGGCCTGGAGGGCATTTACCTGCAAGTGCAGGCGCCCACGGACTCTGCAGTGAATCTGGGAACGCTGAAAGCCGGTGCCGTGGGCATGTTCGCGGGGACGCTTCGGCACAGCGGTGCCATCCAAGCAACCATGGCCACAATGGAAGGCGGCAAGGTGGTGTTGAAAGCTAGCGGCGACACCTATGTCAGCGGAGACGCCCGTGTCGATGTCAGCAGCGCTGCAGGCAAGGGCGGCAGCGTGGCCATTCTGGGCAACCGCGTGGCGGTTACCGATAACGCTGTCGTAGACGCATCCGGAGCTACCGGTGGTGGCGAGATTCTGGTGGGTGGCGATTACCAGGGCAAGAATCCGCTGGTGCAAAACGCCAAGGCCGCCTATGTGGGAGCGAATACACAGTTGCTGGCGAATGCCCGAACCAACGGCAACGGCGGCAAGGTCATCGTGTGGTCTGACGACGCCACACGGTATTTCGGCACCATCAACGCCAATGGCGGTTCCCTGGGCGGAAATGGTGGGATGGTTGAGGTGTCCGGCAAAAACTTTTTGTCGTTCAACGGCAAGGTGACAACCAGCGCCGCCAATGGCAAGAAAGGCACTTTGCTGTTGGACCCCACCAATATTTACATCGCGGTGGACCAGGCGACGGCCACTGCGTTGGGCATGGCGGGAACCGATAACTCCGTGGACCTTGCGGGCCCCACGCTGTTTTCAACGGCGGGCACCCCAACGGACTCCCTGTTGACAACTGCGACGCTGGACGCCGCGTTGGTGTCAAACAATGTGACGGTCAGCACCTCCAGCAGCGGTGGTGGCGCGGGCAACATCGTGGTGGGGTCCAACGTGACCAAGAGTGCCGGCGCCGGCACTTCGCTGACGCTTCAGGCGGACAACGATATCGTTGTGAACGGCGGCATCAGTATCAGCTCGACATCAACGGCCCATCCGCTGGACGTGGTTTTGACCGCCAGTGGCGCGATTGTGATGAACACCGGTTCTGCCATTACCAGCAAGGGCGGCAGTATCACGCTGAGCGGCGTTGGCAACGCCACCAATACCACCGGGGTCAAGCTGACCGGCGCTACCTTGAGCGCGGAGACGGGCAATATCAGCATCACGGGCGCTGGCGTTGCAGGCATTCCCAGCATCAACAGTGGCATTGAAGTGGGTACGGGCAGTTCCCTGATAACCACCAGCGGCAACATTACCCTCAACGGCACTGGAGGCGCCAGCGGCGGGGTGTACAACAACAAGTACGGCATTTTGTTGCAAGGTGGAACCATCCAGACGGCCAGCGGTGCCATTGCGCTCACGGGTACGGGCGGCAGCAACGGCACAGGCTCCAACATGGGGGTTTATCTGAATGGGGGTACGGTGAGCGCGACTTCCAGCGGAAACGTGTCCATCACCGGCAATGGCGGAGCTGGCAGCACGGGTGGCTTGAACTACGGTGTCTTGCTTGCGGGTGGTACTTCAGGGCTTTCTGTGTCCTCCACCAACGGCTCGGTCACCATTGATGGCACCGCGACAGGAAATTCCGAAGGGGTGCGTGCGTATGGTTTTGGGCAGGCGGTGAGTGTGACGTCCTCGGGCTCTGCTTCCATCAGCTTCACCGGTGCGGGCTCAGGCGTGGCCTCGCAGCACAGTTTTCAACTGGACGGCAGCAACGGTGCCGTCACCATTGGGGGCGCGTCCGCTTCGGGCGCCATCAGCTTTGTGGCTGGCGGGGTGCTGGAAGACATCGCCATCGGGTCCGGCGTCTCGATCAAGAGTACGGGTACCCTGTCGCTCAAGCCTTTGACCGGCAGCACCAGCATCGGAGTGGGCAACGGCGCGGGGACCTTTACGCTGGATGCGACGGAGCTTGGGGCTCTAAGCAACGGGTTTTCAGGCATCACCATCGGCAGTGCTACGCACACGGGTTTGATCTCAGCCGGTACAGCTACATTCAATGACAACCTCACTCTGGAGAGTGGTGGTGGCGTCAGCATCACGGGTGCGTTGGCGTCTGCAGGCAACACCATCACGCTGAAATTTGGCACGGGTGGTGTATCCACGATAGGGGCGGGGGCTGGCATCACCGCCTCCACGCTGAACCTGCTAGGCGACAGTTATGCCACCCTGGATGGCTCCAACACGGTCAGCACCTTCAGTGCAGTCAAGACCGGTGGCAATACAAACCAGTTCCTCTACTGGAACACCGGTGCTCTGAGTCTGGGGGCCATCACTACCACGGGGGATCTGGAAATTCGCACTGCGGGCGGTGCGTTGACCCAGGCGACGGCCTTGTCGGTGTCCGGACTCACGACGTTGAACACTGGCAGTGGCAGCGTGACGCTGACCAATAGCAGCAACAATTTTGGCTCTGTCGCCATTTCCGGTGCCGGCGCGGTCAGTCTCCAGGATGCGAATGCCCTGTCGTTGACCAACTTATCGGTGGGGTCGCTCAATGCCTATGCCGTGGGCAACCTCACGTTGGCAGGCTCCATCAATGCCAGCGCGGCGGGTGACGCCGTGGTGCTGCGCACCGATGGCACCATGGGCAACGCCACGGCTTCCATCACCACACCTGCTGGGCGCTGGCTGGCCTATGTCAAGAGCCTGGCTGGACACAGCTTTGTTTCCACTCCTGCTTTCAAGCAGTTCAATGCAGCCTATGGCGCGACGGTGCTGGGCACCGGCAACGGCGTGCTCTACGACCCCGCAGTGGGGGCGGTACTCACCGGCAGCTTGGGTGGATCCATCACCAAAACCTATGACGGCACCACGTCGATCAGCCTAGCCGGTGCCACGCTGACGGGGCCAACCGGCTTGCTTGGGGGTTTTACGCCTGTGGGCGCGATCACGCTGTCCGGCACCGGCACACTGAGCAGTCCTGATATTGGCACCGGCATCAACACCACGGTGAGTAACGCCACGGTGGATGCCATGGTAGATGCGGGTGGGCTCAAGGTGTATGGCTACAAGGCCAATACCAGCGGCGCCATTGGCAATGTGACGAAGGCAGTGACCACCCTGCAGCCGTTTGCGGGTAGCACCACCGCCGATTTCGCCGACAAGTTCGAAACCCTACTGATCCGGCAGGACACCAAGGACGAGAAGGGCAAGGGGACCGACGGGCTGGTGGTGGAGGGCGAAATATGCCGAGTCTGAAGACACTGGTTGCCGTGTTGGCGCTGGCCATGGCTTGCGTCTCTGCTGCGCTGGCGCAGCCCGCAGGTCAGGTGGAGTTTGCGCGCGGCGTAGGGTTTGCCCAATCAGCCGGACAGACGCCGCGCACGCTGGGGCAAGGCCTGGCCTTGCAGGCGGGCGACCGCCTCACCACGGCCGATGGCGCCTACGCCATCGTCAAGCTGCAGGACGGCACGCAGATGACGGTGCGCCCCAACTCTGACATCCTGATCCAGCAATACGAGTACAAGCAAAACGCGGAGAACAACAGCCTGGTGCTGCAGTTGCTGCGCGGCGGGTTTCGCGCCATCACGGGGCTGATCAACAAAAGCACGCCGGGCGCGGCGCGTGTGGTCACGGCCACGGCCACCATTGGTATCCGCGGCACGGACTTTGATGCGCGCATTTGCACCGCCGATTGCAAGGCCGAGTCGGCCAAGGTGCCCGACCCGGCCCGCAGCAACATGGTGTTGGCCAGTGCCAAGCTGGTCACCCTGTTGGGTGATGCCAGCGTGCTGGATGCCACAGGCACCCGGCGCCGTGTGGTGCCCGGCGGCAGTGTGTACCCTGGCGATGTGGTGGAAACCGGCGTGGGTGCTACGGCCGTTTTCGCGTTTCGCGACGAGAGCCGCGTGACCATAGGCGCCAACACCCGTTTCAAGGTCGACAGCTTTGTGTTTGACCAAGCTAGCCCGCGTGAGGGGCGCTTCCTGGTCTCGTTGTTGCAGGGCTCCATGCGGGCGCTGACCGGACTTATCGGTAAGGCCAACCAGCGCAATGTGGGTTTCACCACGGCCACGTCCACCATTGGTATTCGCGGCACAGGGCTGGACATGGACTGCTCCAGCGAAGGCAGTTGCAGCTTCTTCACCTGGCTGGGCTCTATTGAAGTCACGCCCAATGGACAAACCGGTTTGCAGGTACTGGAGGCCGGACAGGGCCTGTTTGTGAGCCGCGATGAAGTGCGGGTGTTGACCGAGCCCACGCTGGGCGATTTGCCGCGTCCTGACGAGGTCAAAGTGGATATGCAGCAGCTTTTCTCTGGTACTGCCTTGCCTGAAGGCACAGAGGGCTTGTACGTGTTTGTGCGCGATGGCCATATCGAGATCACCACCGCTTCTGAGGTTCTGCAGCTAGGTCGGGGCGAGGCCGGCTTTGCCGGCGCCAATGGCGACGCAGTGCGCCCCCTGCGTATTCCTCTGTTCCTGGACTTTGACATCATCCCGCGCCCCGATAGCAAGAACCAGCAGCTGCGCGGCGTGCTCAACGACGCCGGTGTGCGTTCCGTTAACCAGTGCCGCGGATGATGCCCATGCCCCAGCTCTCCAAATTTCCGTCGCACGCCCTGTCCCTGTCCCTGGCCTGTGCCGTCCTATGGCTCGGGCCCGCCGCCAATGCCCAGCAGGCGCCGGCCCCCGCGTCTCCTGTGATCAGCAACCCCAGTTTTGTGATCCGTGGCTTTGACATCGTAGGGGACAACCCGCTGTCGTCCTCGGATGTGTCGCGCATCCTGGCGCCTTACCTGCGCAACGACGCCACCATCGAGACGCTGCAAAAAACCACCCAGGCGCTGGAGGCCGCGCTGAAAGAGCGTGGCTACCTGCTGCACCGCGTGGCACTGCCACCCCAAGAGGTGGGCAACACCGTCACGCTCAACATTGTGAAGTTCGTGATTGGCAAGGTGACCATCGAAGGGCGCGAGCGCTACAGCGAGGCCAACCTGCGCGCCAGCGTGCCCGAGCTGGCCGAGGGCACGGCGCCCAATTTCCAGACGCTAGCGGTGCAAACGGCCATTGCCAACGAGAGCCCAGGCAAGCAGGTGCAGGTGTCGCTCAAGGAGTCGGAGCAACCCGACAAGATCGACGCGCGCATTCTGGTCAAGGAAGACAAGCCCTGGTACGTGTCGGCGAACGCCGCCAACACGGGCTCCAAGGCCACCGGCAATGACCGCGTGACGCTGGCTGCTGGCCACGCCAACATTGCGGACCTGGACCATTCGCTGACACTGGCCTTCACCACCTCCATGGAGCGGCCTGACGATGTACGCCAGTACGGGCTGAACTACCGCATCCCCATGTACCGCTGGGGCGGTGTGTTGGGAGCCAACTTCACCCAGTCCGACGTGCTGGGGGACTTTGGTTCCTTCAAGAGCACGGGCGCGGGCCAGACAGCTGGCATCAGTTACAACCACTATCTGGCACCGCAGGGCGGTTTTCGCAGCTACCTGTTGCTGGGCGTGGATGACAAGCAATTCAACGTGACCAAGATCAACGGCGTGCCCCTGGCCGGCCAGGCCGCGCGCCGCAGCTTGCCGCTGACGCTGGGCTACAACGCGCGGCTGGAGTCGGACCTGGCCACCTGGGGCTACAACGCCGATGTGGCCATCAACCTGCCGGGCGGCGATGGCAATGACGTAGCGGCTTACCGCACCGAAGACACCCGCATCAGCACGGCCAGCTGGACTGCCGTGCATGGCGGGGCCAATTACCTGGCGGGGCTGGGTGGTGGCTGGCTGTGGGGCGTACGCGGGCAGTTTCAGTACAGCCCGGATGCGCTGATAGCGGGCGAGCAGTTCGGCATTGGAGGCGCTACTTCCGTGCGCGGCACGGGCGAGCGGCCCATCTCGGCAGACAGCGGGTTGTCGATTTCGGGCGAAATCACCACACCCGAGTTGGCGCCTGGATGGCGCGCGCTGGGCTTTGTCGACGCGGGTTGGCTGAGCAACAACAGTCCCAACGCCAACAAGCTAGCATCGGACAATATCGCCAGTGTGGGCTTGGGGCTGCGCTACGTGCGCTCCGGACTCTCGCTGTCGGCTGACTACGGTCGCGTCATCACCGGCAGCGCCTTGCCCGCCGCCAGTGGCACGACCTACCCCCGCGAAGGGGATGACAAATTGCATATCAACCTCACCGCACGTTTCTAAGACCATGGCCGGACTCACTCCCAACTCTCCCACCCCGCAGGCGCTGACTGTGCATGGCCAGTCCCGGGTACTGGAGGTCAGTTTTTCGGACGGCGCGCACTTCCGCATTCCGTTTGAGCTGATGCGCATCTACTCGCCCTCGGCCGAGGTGCAGGGCCATGGCCCGGGCCAGGAAACGCTGCAGACCGGCAAGCGCAATGTGGAACTGGAGGCGCTGGACCCGGTGGGCAACTACGCGGTGCAGCCACGCTTTTCCGACGGCCACGACACCGGCATCTACACCTGGGACTACCTGTACTTTCTGGGCTCGCAGGCGGACCGGCTTTGGCAGGAATACGCGGACAAACTCAAGGCCGCCCACACCGAACGCGATGCGCCCATGGCGGCCAAGGGCGGACACAGCTGCGCCAGCCATTAAAATTGCTATTGTTTCAGGAGCTGCTTGCGCATATTCTGCGGGGGCTAGAGCCACTTTTTATCTGTAACCCATGACAAACACCCATTTCGGCTTCAAGACCGTTGATGAATCGGAGAAGGCCAGCCACGTGCGTGGCGTGTTCGATTCGGTCGCGCCCAAGTACGACCTGATGAACGACCTGATGTCGGCCGGCCTGCACCGCGGCTGGAAGGCCTACACCGTGCTGGTGGCCAACCTGAAGGAAGGCGACAAGGCGCTGGACATCGCCGGCGGCACCGGCGACCTGGCCCTGGCCTTCTCCAAAAAGGTGGGCAAGAGCGGGCAGGTGGTGCACACCGACATCAACGAAGCCATGCTCTCCACTGGCCGCAACCGCCTGCTGGATGCTGGCGTGGTGCTGCCCACGCTGGTCTGCGATGCCGAGAAGTTGCCTTTTCCCGACAACCACTTCAACGTGGTGAGCGTGGCTTTTGGCCTGCGCAACATGACCCACAAGGACCAGGCGCTGGCCGAGATGAACCGGGTGCTGAAACCCGGTGGCAAGCTGCTGGTGCTGGAGTTCTCCAAAGTGGCGCCACCACTGGAGAAAGTCTACGATTGGTACTCTTTCAAGATCCTGCCGCGCCTGGGCAAACTGATCGCTGGGGATGACGCCAGCTACCGCTATCTGGCGGAGTCCATCCGCATGCATCCGGGCCAACAAGAGCTAAAGACCATGATGCACAAAGTGGGCTTCGGACATGTGGACTATCACAACTTGACTGGCGGCATTGCCGCATTGCATGTTGGAATCAAGTGTTGAGAACAATCATTTTGGAGAAATCATGAAATTGTGGGCTTTGGGTTTGGCGCTGGTGTTGTCCTTGTCGGGCATCAATGCAGAGGCCGCCAAACGCTTGGGCGGCGGCACGTCGTTCGGCAAGCAGTCCAGCAATGTGACACAACGGCAAGCCGCGCCTGCGGCTCCAGCCGCCCCCGCGCAGGGCGTGAACAATGCAGCGGCCAAGCCGGCTCCCGCCGCCCCTGCGCCAGCGGCCGCCCCCAAACGCCCCTGGGGCGCCATGCTGGGTGGCCTGGCCGCCGGCCTGGGGCTGGCATGGCTGGCTAACTCGTTGGGCATGGGCGGCGCGTTTGGCAACATTCTGATGTTTGGCCTGCTGGCCTTGGGTGTGATGATGCTGGTGGGCTGGTTCATGCGCAGCCGCAAGCCTGCAGAACCCCAGGCGTCACCCTTTGCCTTCCAGGGCGCAGGCGCTTCGCCCGCACCGCTGGCCAAGCCCTACCGCGCCGAGAACGTGGGCAACGACGCATCGGCTCGCCCCTGGGAGCGCAATAGCATGGCGTTTGAAGCGCCGCAGCAACCACCCCAAGGCGGCTCCATGATCGGCTCGGCCTTGCTGGGTTCGCAAACCTGGGGTGTGCCCGCAGGCTTTGACAGCGAAGGTTTCCTGAAGTCTGCCAAGTCCAACTTTGTGACGCTGCAGGCCGCCTGGGACCGCTCGGACATTCCCGCCCTGCGCGCCATGATGACGGACGACATGCTGAAGGAAATCCAAGCCCAGCTGTCCGAACGCGAGACCCACACCGGTGCCGGCGCCAACCTGACCGAAGTGGTGATGATCGAAGCCCACCTGTTGGGCATCGAAGAACTGCCCGATGAGTACATGGCCAGCGTTGAGTTCTCCGGCATGATCCGCGAGGAGCCTTCCGCCGGCCCCAGCCCATTCCGCGAAGTCTGGAACATGACCAAATCCAAGTCAGGCGGCAGCGGCTGGCTGGTGGCGGGCGTGCAAGCCCTGCAGTAAACGACGTCTCCGGCGTGCGCGCCGACACGGGGGTGAGCAATAATCGGGGACTATGGCAACACAGTCCCCCTTTTCTATGCTGGAAGGCTTTTTGAAAGCGCTTCCGACCCCTCCCGCTCCGCCCGCGTGGGCCGTTGAAGAAAGCCACCGCCGCGTGGTGCTTCTGCTCAACCATGTGTTGCAGCAGGAGCCCCAGGCCATGGAGCGGCTGGCGCGCCAAAAGGGGCGAGTGGTGCTGAGCCAATGGCGCGATTTCACTTTCAAGGTACAGGCCACTCCTGCCGGTCTGCTGGACCTGGCACCGGCCGATGCTACCGCCGACCTGACGCTGGTGATCACCGACGAATCCCCCTTTGCGATTGCCCAGGCCCTGATGCAAGGCGACAAACCCAAGGTGCGCATTGAGGGTGATGTGCAGTTGGCCGCCGAAATCAATTGGTTGGCTGACCATGTGCGCTGGGACGTGGAGGAAGACCTCTCCCGCGTCCTGGGCGACGCCCCGGCCCATCTGTTCATGCAAACCGGGCGCACCTTCGCCCAGGCCCTGCAGCAGTTTGTGGGCAAGCGCGCCGCGCCGCCTGCCGACACCACCGGCCCCGCCGCATGACGCGTCTGGCCCGTGGCGTCTACATCGTCTGGGTGGTGCTGCGCTATGGGCTGGACGAGCTGGTGCTCACCAGCTTCCAGAAGCCCTGGCTGCACCTGCTGGCGCGCATTGTCTCGGTAGGCCGCAAGCTGGACGCGCCGCGCGGCCAGCGCCTGCGTGAGGCGCTGGAGCGCCTGGGGCCCATCTTTGTGAAGTTCGGCCAGGTGCTGTCTACCCGGCGCGACTTGCTACCGCTGGACATTGCCAATGAGCTGGCCAAGCTGCAAGACCGCGTGCCTCCGTTCCCTTCTGACTTGGCCGTGGCCATGGTGGAGCGGGCCTTGGGCAAGCGGGTGGACGAGCTGTTCGTGTCGTTTGACCGCACGCCCGTGGCCAGCGCGTCCATTGCGCAAGTGCACTTCGCCGTGCTGCGCGACCGCCAGGGCCGTGAGCGCGAGGTAGCCGTCAAGGTGCTGCGTCCCGACATGCTCAAGGTTATCGACAAAGACCTGAGCCTGATGCGGATGATGGCGGGTTGGGTGGAGGGCCTGTCGGCCGACGGCAAACGCCTGAAGCCGCGCGAGGTGGTGGCTGAGTTCGACAAGTACCTGCACGACGAGCTGGACCTGGTGCGCGAAGCCTCCAGCGCCGCCCAACTGCGCCGCAACATGGAAGGCCTGCAGCTGGTGCTGATTCCCGAGATGCTGTGGGACTACTGCACCACCGACGTGCTGGTGATGGAGCGCATGGTGGGTGTGCCCATCAGCCAGATGGACCGGCTGCGTGCGGCGGGGGTGGATATCCCCAAGCTGGCGCGCGATGGGGTCACCATCTTCTTCACCCAGGTGTTTCGCGATGGGTTTTTCCATGCTGACATGCACCCGGGCAACATCCAGGTCAGTCTGGACCCGGCCACCTTCGGTCGCTACATCTCGCTGGACTTTGGCATCGTGGGCACGCTCACCGAAGTCGACAAGGAATACCTGGCGCAAAACTTTGTGGCTTTCTTCCGGCGCGACTACAAGCGCGTGGCCGAGCTGCACATCGAATCCGGTTGGGTGCCGCCCAGCACGCGGGTGGACGAGCTAGAGGCCGCCGTGCGCGCGGTCTGTGAGCCGTATTTCGACCGGCCGCTGAAGGAGATTTCTCTCGGCATGGTGCTGATGCGCCTGTTCCAGACCTCGCGCCGCTTCCATGTGGAAATCCAGCCGCAGTTGGTCCTGCTGCAAAAGACCCTGCTCAACATTGAGGGCCTGGGCCGCGAGCTGGACCCCGAGTTGGACCTGTGGGCTACTGCCAAACCTTTTCTGGAGCAATGGATGCTGGAGCAGGTCGGGCCGCAAAAACTGATCAAGGAGCTCAAGGCCCAGGCCCCGCGCTACGCCAAGCTGATCCCCGAGTTGCCGGCGCTCTTGCACCAGTTTTTGCAGCAGCGTGGCACGGACAACAGCCAGCTGGTGCAAGAGCTGCTGGTGGAGCAAAAGCGGACGAACCGCCTGCTGCAGACCCTGGTGGCCGCGGTGATCGGGTTCGCGCTAGGCATGGTGGTGATGCAGATTGTGGTGCGCGTTGGGGTTTTCTAAGCGCCACTTATAATTGAAGGCTTTGCAACTTGATGTCAGAGCCATACTTCCATGCCCATATACGCCTATAAATGCGAGTCCTGCGGGTTTGCCAAGGACGTATTGCAAAAAATCTCCGACGCGCCGCTGCAAGACTGCCCCACCTGCGGGCAATCCACCTTCAAAAAGCAGCTGACCGCTGCTGGCTTCCAGCTCAAGGGTTCCGGCTGGTACGTGACCGATTTCAAGGGCGGCAGTGCGCCTGCGACCAGCGTGGCGCCAGTCACTGGCGATAGCGCTGCGGCCCCTGCTGCCAAGACCGATGCCACGCCCGCCGCAGCCCCGGCAGCAGCCAGCCCTAGCAGCCCCACGCCTGCAGCCACCCCGCCCAAATCGACCTCCTGACCCGTCTGCAGAACTGGAAATACCGTGCCCATCAAAAAATACCTGATCACCGGCCTGCTGGTCTGGCTGCCACTGGCCATCACCGTCTGGGTGATTCTGTGGATGGTCGGCATTCTGGACGGCATCTTTGGTGGGGTCCTGTCTGGCTTCGAGGCGCTGCTGCCGGTGGCGGCCTTGCCGATGATCGACAAGCTGCGGGCCATCCATGGCCTGGGCGTGATTTTGGTTGTGCTGGCGCTGCTGCTCACCGGCGCTCTGGTGTCCAACGTGGCTGGCCGTTGGCTGGTGCGCCAATGGGACCGCCTGTTCACCAACATCCCCATCGTCAAGTCCATCTACAACAGCGTCAAGAAGGTGTCGGACACGTTGTTCTCCAGCAATGGCAATGCGTTTCGCACTGCCTTGCTGATCCAGTACCCGCGTGCGGGCAGCTGGACCATTGCGTTCCAGACCGGAACGCCCAGTGGCGAAGTGCAAAAACACCTGAACGGCGAGTTCGTCAGTGTGTATGTACCCACCACCCCCAACCCCACCAGCGGGTTCTTTCTGATGCTGCCCAAGGCCGATGTGATCGAACTGGACATGAGCGTGGACGAAGCCCTGACCTATGTGATCTCCATGGGTTCCGTGGCGCCCCAACCAACCCATTAACAACCCGCCGCCTTTGGGGCGGCGAACTGAAAGCAAGCTATGGCCATGCGCTCCCACTATTGCGGTCTTGTGACCGAAGCCCTGTTGGGCGAAACCGTAACCCTGTGTGGTTGGGTAAACCGTCGCCGTGACCACGGTGGTGTGATTTTTGTCGACGTGCGCGATCGCGAAGGCTATGTGCAGGTGGTCTGCGACCCCGACCGTGCTGACATGTTCAAGGTGGCCGAAGACATCCGCAACGAATACTGCGTGCAGATCAAAGGCCTGGTGCGTGCGCGCCCTGCCGGCACGACCAACGACAACCTGAAGAGCGGCAAGATTGAAGTGCTGTGCCATGAGCTGACCGTGCTCAACGCCTCTGTGACGCCTCCGTTCCAGATCGACGACGAAAACCTGTCGGAGACGACGCGCCTGACACACCGCGTGCTGGACCTGCGCCGCCCGTACATGCAAAACAACCTGATGCTGCGCTACCGCGTGTCCATGGAAGTGCGCAAGTTCCTCGATGCCAATGGTTTTGTGGACATCGAAACCCCGATGCTGACCAAGAGCACGCCCGAAGGCGCGCGTGACTACCTGGTGCCCAGCCGCGTGCACGACGGTCATTTCTTCGCGCTGCCGCAATCGCCCCAACTGTTCAAACAGTTGTTGATGGTGGCCGGGTTCGATCGTTACTACCAGATCACCAAGTGCTTCCGCGACGAAGATTTGCGTGCCGATCGCCAGCCCGAATTCACCCAGATCGATATTGAGACTTCGTTCCTGACCGAAGAAGACATCCGTGACATGTTCCAGGGCATGATCACCACGGTGTTCAAGAACACCATCGGTGTGGACCTGGGCGAGTTCCCGGTCATGACCTACCAGGACGCTGCGCGCCTATATGGCTCCGACAAGCCGGACCTGCGTGTGAACCTGCAGTTTGCAGAGTTGACCGATGTGATGAAGGACGTGGACTTCAAGGTCTTCTCCGGCGCTGCCACCATGAAGGGCGGCCGCGTGGTGGCCCTGCGTGTGCCCGGCGGCTCAAAAGAAGTCGGCGGTATCAGCCGCGGTGAGATCGATGCCTATACCGAGTTCGTCAAGATCTACGGCGCCAAGGGCCTGGCCTACATCCGCGTCAACGAGCTGGCCAAGGGCCGCGATGGCCTGCAAAGCCCCATTGTCAAGAACATCCACGACGCGGCCCTGGCTGCGGTGCTGGAGCGCACCGGCGCGCAAGACGGCGACCTGATTTTCTTTGGTGCCGATAAGGAAAAAATCGTCAACGACGCCATTGGCGCGCTGCGTATCAAGATCGGCCACAGCGAGTTTGGCAAGAAGAACGGCCTGTTCACCGCCGGTTGGAAGCCGATGTGGGTGGTGGATTTCCCGATGTTCGAATTCGACGAGGAAAACCAGCGCTACACCGCCGTGCACCACCCCTTCACCGCGCCCAAGGCCGGTCACGAAGACTGGATGGTCACCGCGCCCGAGAAATGCATCTCGCAGGGCTATGACATGGTGTTGAACGGCTGGGAAATGGGCGGCGGTTCCGTCCGTATCCACCGTGCTGATGTGCAGCAAAAGGTGTTCGACGCACTGAAGATCACGCCCGAAGAAGCACAAGCAAAGTTCGGCTTCCTGCTGGACGCGCTGCAGTACGGCGCACCCCCGCATGGCGGTCTGGCCTTCGGTCTGGACCGCATCGTCACACTGATGACCGGTGCCGAGTCCATCCGCGACGTGATTGCCTTCCCCAAGACCCAACGCGCCCAGTGTTTGCTGACGCAAGCGCCGAGCCCGGTGGACGAAAAACAGCTGCGCGAATTGCACATCCGTCTGCGCAACCTGGACGCTGTGAAAGCGGCCTAATCCTACAAGCGCGGCCGCAGGGCTGGTGCACAATGAAAGGGCGCTCTGTGAGCGCCCTTTTTGTTTGCCTCCATGCCCAAGCCCAAGTCTTTCAAAATCCCGCAGTCTGTGCTGGTAGTGATCTACACCCCGGCTTGGGACGTGCTGCTGATTCGCCGCACCGAGGCGGACCCGGACGCGCCAGCCTTCTGGCAGTCCGTCACCGGCAGCAAGGATGCGCTGGACGAGCCCTGGGCCGACACTGCTGCCCGCGAGGTGCTGGAAGAAACCGGCCTGGACTGCACGCCGGGTAGTGCGCTGGCGCCCCATCTGCAAGACTGGGGGCTGGAAAACGTCTACAGCATCTACCCGCGCTGGCGCCACCGCTATGCACGGGGAGTGACGCACAACCTGGAACGCGTGTTTGGCGTGCAGGTGCCGGACGGTTCGGTGGTGACCTTGAACCCGCGCGAACACACGGACTACCAGTGGCTGCCCTATGACGCGGCGGCAGATGCGTGTTTTTCCCCGTCCAACGCGGAGGCAATTTTGCAACTGCCCCGATACGCCGCCAAGCAACGCCTGGGCACCACGGCATGACCCGGCTGCGCATCGCCACCTACAACATCCACAAAGGCGTGCAGGGCCTCGGCCCGGTGCGCCGGCTGGAGATCCACAACCTGGGCCACGGCGTGGAGCAGCTCGATGCCGATGTGGTCTGCCTGCAAGAGGTGCGCAAGGTGCATCACCGCGAGGCTGCGCACTTTGCCCACTGGCCCGAGTTGCCCCAGGCCGATTTTTTGGCACCGGAGGGCTACGAGGCCGTGTACCGCACCAATGCCGTAACCCGCCATGGCGAGCATGGCAACGCGCTGCTTTCACGCTGGCCCGTGGTGGCCCACCAGCACGAGGACATGTCAGACCACCGCTTTGAGCAACGCGGCCTGTTGCATGTAGAGCTGTTGATTGAAGGGTGTGCAGTGCATGTGCTGGTGGTGCACCTGGGGCTGATCCGCGGCAGCCGGGTGCGCCAGCTGGGCCAGCTGGTGGATTTCGTTGCGCGCGAGATTCCGCACGATGCGCCGTTGGTGGTGGCGGGTGATTTCAACGATGGCCCTGCGGTGGTGTCGCGCCTGCTTGCGCCTGCGGGCCTGCGGGCCTACACGGTGGGTCGCTATCCCACGTTTCCATCTCGCCTGCCGCTGGTACAGCTGGACCACGTGCTGGCACGTGGCATGGAGCCCGTAGGTATTACTGTGCCGCATGGCCGCAATTGGTGGCGTATGTCGGACCACCTGCCGCTGATTGCCGAATTTGAGTGGGCGGATGCGCAGTGACCGATGTGCCCTACACACCCGGCCACCACCTGGCGCTGCTGCAGGGCGGTGCCGAGTACTTCCCGGCACTGATTGCTGCCATCGATGCCAGCATGCAAGAGGTGCGGCTGGAGACCTATATCTTCAGCTTCGACCCGCAGGGCGAGGGCGTGGCTGCCGCCTTGGAGCGGGCCGCCCAGCGCGGGGTGCAGGTGATGGTGGTGTTGGACGGTGTGGGTACGCCCGAAGTGCCGTCAGCCTGGCAGCAACGCTGGAACAGCGCGAGTGTGCAGTGGCACCGGTTTGCGCCTTTGGGGCGTTTGGGCCTGTTGATTCCCGGGCGCTGGCGTCGCCTGCACCGCAAGCTTGCGGTGGTGGATGGGCGCATTGCATTTTGCGGTGGCATCAATGTGCTGGACGATTTCTACGACCCGAACCATGGCCAGCTGACCTCGCCGCGGTTTGACTTTGCGGTGCAGGTGCAGGGCCCGTTGGTGGCTGACGTGCACCGCACCATGCGGCAGTTCTGGGGCCGGCTGAAGGCCACCCAGCAGCTGGAGCGGCTGGAGTGGTCGCAGGCTAAGGCCTCGCTGGTCAGTGCCACCCGGGCTGCCCAGGCGGCGCCCGCGGGAGTGGGCGATGCCACGGGCGCTCCCGCCGCATTGGTGCTGCGCGACAACGTGCGCCACCGCGCCCGCATTGAGCGGGCCTACCGCAAGGCGCTGGGCGCTGCGCAGCACGAGGTGATCATTGCCAACGCCTACTTTCTGCCCGGTGGCAAGCTGCGTCGGGCGCTGATGCATGCGGCGCGGCGCGGTGTGCGCGTGTGCCTGTTGCTCAATGGCGAATACGAGTACTTTATGCAGTACCACGGGGCACGCCCGGTGTACGGCGCGCTGCTCGACGCCGGCGTGGAGATCCATGAGTACGCGACCGGCTTCCTGCATGCCAAGGTGGCGGTGGTGGACGGGCAGTGGGCCACCGTGGGCTCCTCCAACCTGGACCCACTAAGCCTGCTGCTGGCGCGCGAGGCCAATGTGGTGGTGCAGGACCCAGCGTTTGCCGTCCAGTTGCGCCAAGCCCTGCTGCAAGCCATTGCCGAACATGGCCGCCGCCTGGACGGTGTCGCCCATGCGCGGCGGCCTCTGGGCCAGCGTGCGCTGGACTGGCTGGCCTATGGGCTGATGCGCCTGACCCTGGTACTGACCGGGCGTCGCTATTAAATTGATAGCTGCTAGCGCAATGAATACGGGGGCTAGAGGCCAAAAACCTTATAAATACAGAGCGGCCAAAGACTGGTAACATCGTTCCCGACTATGACATCTCAGAGCACCATGAACCCCACCGACACCGACGAAGGAACCCCGGTTTCCGTCAAGATCCGCGAGCGCATCCAGGCGTCGCGCAAGCGCTTCCACGCCAACGACAACATTGCGCAATTCATCGAACCCGGTGAGCTGGCCCTGCTGCTGGACGAGGTGGAAGACAAGATGAAGGGCGTGCTCAACAGCCTGGTGATCGACATCGAGCATGACCACAACACCGACAACACCGCACGCCGTGTGGCCAAGATGTATGTCAACGAGGTGTTCCGCGGCCGCTATGTGGAAGCGCCCACCATCACCGAGTTTCCCAATGTGGGCCACCTCAATGAGCTGATGATCGTGGGCCCCATCATCGTGCGCAGTGCCTGCAGCCACCACTTCTGCCCGGTCATCGGCAAGATCTGGATCGGCGTCATGCCCAACGAGCATACCAATGTGATTGGCCTGTCCAAGTACGCACGCCTGGCCGAATGGATCATGGGCCGCCCGCAAATCCAGGAAGAGGCCGTGGTGCAGTTGGCTGACCTGATCCAGGAGAAAACCCAACCCGATGGCCTGGCCATTGTGATGGAGGCCAGCCATTACTGCATGGCGTGGCGCGGCGTGAAGGACATGGACAGCAAGATGATCAACTCGGTCATGCGCGGCGTGTTCCTCAAAGATCCCACCTTGCGCCGTGAGTTCTTGTCCCTCATCCCCCGGAAAGGCTAAAACCATGTTGGTCCGTTTGCTTTATGCGAGCCGTGCGATTGATGCGCGTCCCGAGGCCATCGAGGCCATCCTGACCCAGTCGCGCCACTACAACCCCACCTGCGGCATCACCGGTATTCTTTGCTACGGTGGCGGCATCTTCCTTCAGGCCATTGAGGGCGGGCGCATGGCGGTGAGCGAGCTGTATGGCCATATCCAGAAGGACATCCGCCACAAGGATGTGGTGCTGCTGCACTACGAAGAGATCACCGAGCGCCGCTTTGGTGGCTGGACCATGGGCCAGGTGAACATGTCCAAGATTAACACCAACATCCTGCTCAAGTACGCTGAGAAGCCCGAGCTGGACCCGTACTCGGTGTCGGGCAAAGTCTCTTTAGCGCTGCTGGAAGAGCTGATGGCCACTGCGTCCATCATCGGTAGAGCGTAGCCCGCGCGGATGCCGGTTAGTGCTTTAGCCCTGGTCATTTTTGCTGGCCTGATTCACGCAAGCTGGAATATTGCCGCCAAGAAGGCGGGCGGCGACGCGCGCTTTGCCTGCTTTACCGCGCTGGTGTTGATGGTGTTCTGGGCTCCCGTGGGCCTGTGGCTGGGCTGGCAGCAGGTACCGGGCTGGGGCGTGACCGAATGGACCTTTGTCGCCATCAGCGGTGTGCTGCACGTGGTCTATTACGTGGTGCTGCTGCGCGGCTACCGCAAGGCTGACCTCACGGTGGTCTACCCGCTCGCCCGTGGCTCCGGGCCTTTGCTGTCGTCGCTGGTCGCCATCCTGTTTCTGGGTGAGCAGATCTCAGCTTTGGGGGGACTGGGCATTGTGGCCGTGGTGGGAGGGGTGTTTCTGGTGGCTGGTGGCCCAGGGCTGTTCCGCCAGGCGCATGACCCCCTCAAGCGCGTGCGCATCCGTAAGGGCATGGTCTATGGCCTGATGACCGGCGTGTTCATCGCCAGTTACACCGTGGTCGATGGCTATGCGGTCAAGGTGCTGCTGCTCTCGCCCATCCTGATCGACTACTTTGGCAACTTTGTGCGGCTGGCGTTTTTACTGCCGCCAGTCTTGCGCGACCGCCCGGCGGCGGCGGCCCTGTGGGCGCAGCAGTGGAAGTACGCGCTCATCGTGGGCATCATCAGCCCCATCTCCTATGTGCTGGTGCTCTACGCCATGCAGGTCGCGCCCATGAGCCATGTGGCGCCCGCGCGCGAAGTGTCCATGCTGTTCGCCGCCTTGCTGGGTGGGCATTTGCTGGGCGAGGGCGACCGGCTGGCCCGCGTGGCCGGGGCAGCCTGCATAGGCGTGGGCGTAATGGCCCTGGCCCTGGGATAGCGGCCATGGCGCTCCTGGTGGGGTGTGATTTCTCCAGCAGCCCCTCGCGGCGCAAACAGATCGTGCTGGCGCTGGGCGAACAAGACCGGGGCCGGGTGGTACTGCAATCGCTGGAGCGCCTGGATTCACTGGATGCCTTCTCGGCCTGGCTGGCCGTGCCACGCGGCTGGATTGGTGGTTTTGATCTGCCGTTCGGCTTGCCCCGTGAGTTGGTCAACACCTTAGGCTGGCCGCTGGAATGGGAGGCCTGCATTCGCCACTTTGCGTCCTTGCCGCGTGCCGATGTCCGTGGCACCTTCGCCGCCTTTTGCGCGGCCCGGCCTGTGGGGGGCAAGTTTGCCCACCGCGCCACGGATGGGCCCGCGGGCTCCAGCCCGTCCATGAAATGGGTCAATCCGCCCGTGGCCTACATGCTGCATGCGGGTGTACCGCGCTTGCTGGATGCTGGCGTGCATCTGCCGGGCCTGCAGCCCGCTGTGGCGCCCCATGCCGCACTGCGCGTGGCGCTGGAGACCTACCCCGGCTTGCTCGCACGCGAAGTGCTGGGTACGCGCAGCTACAAAAGCGACGAGGTGGCCAAACAAACCCCGGAACGCCTGATTGCGCGCAAAGACTTGGTGACGGCGCTGGAGATGGGCCACACGCGCTTACAGCTGCGCCTCAAGCTCAGCCATGCGCAGCACGATGCGCTGGTGGAAGATGCCTCGGGGGACGTGCTGGACGCCGTGCTGTGCCTGCTGCAAGCCGCCTGGGCGGAACGGCAATTGCAAGCTGGCCATCCCTGCTATGGCCTGCCAGCGGACCTGGACCCTTTGGAGGGCTGGATTTTGACCGCCTGAAGCGAGGCGATTGTTAATGCAACCTCAAGCTGCTTTGGGGGCGACGGTCTCTTCGATCTTGAGTGCGAGCTGGGAAATGGCCATGGCTGCGGGGCAGCCTGGCATGCTTTGCAAGAGCAACTGGCGGCGCATGATGGCCTGGCGCACAGAGTTGTCGGCTGGAATATCACCCATATGCACCAAGCGCAACTGCTTGCCGTCCTCTGACGTCACAAAGCGGTCCAGCACCTGCTGCAGTTGGGTGGTGATGGCACGGCCATCGCCCAGACGGGCCGTCTGGTTGATCACCATGCGAATGATTTTGCGTTTTTGCTGTCCGGCCAGTACCTTGATGGTGGCATAGGCGTCGGTCAGCGAGGTGGGTTCGGGCGTGGCCACCACCAGCACTTCTGACGCCAGAGACACAGCAAACAGCACCACGTCTGAAATACCCGCACCCGTGTCCAGCAGCACCACGTCGTAGTGCGGCACCAGGCCAGCCATGATGCGCAGGAAGTCGTCGCGTACTTCGGGTGTCAGGCGCGAATACTCGACCATGCCTGAACCGGCCAATAGCACCGAGAAACCGCCCGGCGCTCGGATGATGGCGTCTTCAAGCTTGGCCTTGCCGGTGAACACATCGTGCAAGGTGATCTTGGGGTAGAGGTTCAGGACCACGTCCAGATTGGCCAGCCCCAGGTCGGCATCGAGCACCAGCACGCGGTGCCCGCGTTTGGCCAGTGCCGCAGCCAGGTTGGCCGACACAAAGGTCTTGCCCACGCCGCCTTTGCCGCTGGTGACAGCCACGACCTTGCCCAAGGGCTTGAGCGGCACACTGGTGCTGCCTTCGGCGGACTCGGGGGGATTTAGCACGTCAGACATTAATAGACCCTCTGCATGGTGCCATTGGCGTTACCACCGGAAGCTTCGGTGGCCGCACTTTCGATCCAGGCGGGATCGCCCAGAGACAAATGACCAAAGAGAAGGTTCTTCTCTTCGGCGCTTACGTAAACTTCTTGTTGCTGGTCCAGAAGCACCCGGTTGCGTCCTTCTGATTTTGCGCGGTAGAGCTGTTGGTCGGCGCGCTCGGTCCACAAGGCCGCGGTGGATCGCACCCATTCGGGCGCGAAAGCGCCACCGATGCTGATGGTCACCTGGATGCTGACACCCGGTGCAATCGCAATCTGCATGGCTTCGATGTTGTGGCGGATGCGCTCCGCCACCACGCTGCCAAACGAGGTGTGGCAGCTGGGCAGCATGACGGAAAACTCTTCTCCACCCAGCCGGGCTACGGTGTCCATGGGGCGCACGCAACCCACCAGGCATTTGGCAATGGCTTGCAGCACCTGGTCACCGGCCTGGTGGCCATAGTTGTCATTGACACTCTTGAAATGGTCAATGTCCAGCATCAGCAGCAGGGCAGGTTCGCCGGAGCGGGCCACCACGTCAATGGCGCGGTCCACCACCGAGCGGAAATGTCGCCGGTTGGGCAAACCGGTCAGTGGGTCTTTGAGGGACAGCTCACACAAGCCATCAATGATGCCCTGCAGATAAGCCGTTGCCGAGGCCTCGGGTGCTGGCAGGGTGATGCTTTGGTCATGGTCCAGCAGGGCGCGTGCATCCTCCAACTGCAGTTCTTGCAATTCGATGGAGGAGCGCGATATTTTGGTGACCAAGGCGTTAGCAAATGTGTTGCGAAAGTCTAACAGGAACGGTAATGCCGATGGCAAGTTTTACCCGGCGCTGACGGTGGAGAAGGGCGGCTTTCCGCGGGCATTTTCGGGGCGATTCAATGGCCGCAGACGCTGCAATGGGGCTGGCGTGGCAGGCGCACCTCGGTCCACTCCATGGCCCGGCCGTTCAGCATGAGCAGGCGGCCGGCCAAACTGGGTCCCAGGCCCATCAAAAGCTTAAGTGCCTCTGCGGCTTGCACCGCACCGATGACCCCCACCAGCGGTGCGAATACTCCCATGGTGGAGCACTGGGTTTCCTCGGGGTGCTCGTCGGGTGGAAAGGCGCAGGCATAGCAGGGGCTGGCCGTGTCGCGCGGGTCGTACACGCTCACTTGCCCGTCAAAGCGGATGGCGGCACCCGACACCAGGGGTTTGCGCAGTTGCACACAGGCGGCATTGACGGCTTGGCGGGTACGGAAGTTGTCGCAGCAGTCCAGCACCACATCGGCCTGGGCCACCAGCGCCTGCAGCGACGCGGCGTCGGCCGATGCCTGCAGCGGTGTGATCCGGATTTCGGGGTTCAGTGCCCGCAGGGTCGCTGCGGCGGAGTCCACTTTGGGTTGGCCCACGCGCTCCGTGGTGTGGACAATCTGACGCTGGAGGTTGGTCAGATCGACGGTGTCGGGGTCAACCAGGGTGATGTGACCGACACCCGCGCAGGCCAAGTACATGGCCGCTGGAGAACCCAGGCCCCCGGCTCCAATGACCAGGGCGTGTGAGGCGTTGAGTTTCTCTTGCCCCTCGATGCCAATCTCATCGAGCAGGATGTGGCGCGAGTACCGCAGCAGTTCCTGGTCCTGCATGCTGGGTTCAGTTGTCCTTGGGCTCTTCCTTGCGTTCCACAAGGGTTTTGCTGACCATCACGGGCTTGCCCTTGAACTGGTTGATGGCTTGCATCAACTGGAAATCTTTGTCCGAACCAAATTCGGGCGGGCGGCGTTCAGCCACCGGCTTGCGGGACTCTTCTTCCAGCCGTTTGATGGCGTCCTCACGGGCCTTTTCGCGCGAGGGATCCTTCTTTTCCTCGCCCTGGCCGCTGGTTAGGTGCTTCTCCAGATCGGCTTCGCGCATGCGCAGGGCTGCGTAGGGGCTGCCTTCCTCGGTGTCGTCCAGCATCACATCGGGCACGATGCCCTTGGCCTGGATGGATCGACCGCTAGGGGTGTAGTAGCGCGAGGTGGTGATCTTCAGACCGGTGTCTGGCCCCAGGGGGCGGAAGGTCTGCACCGAGCCCTTGCCGAAGGTCTGGCTGCCCATGATGGTGGCGCGCTTATGGTCTTGCAAAGCACCAGCCACGATCTCGCTGGCCGAGGCCGAGCCTTCGTTTACTAGCACAATCAGCGGAACTTTCTTCAGGGCGGCGGGCAGGTTCTTTAGGGCGTCAGAGCCTGGCAGACCGCGGATGTCGCTGGCATTGGCGCGCAGGGTTTGCTTGCTGTCCGGCGTTTGGCCGTTGGTGGACACCACGGTCACGTTCTCGGGCAGGAACACGGCAGACAGTGCCACGGCAGACGAGAGCAGGCCACCGGGGTCATTGCGCAGGTCCAGTACCAGTCCTTTGATCTTGGGGTCCTGTTTATAAATTTCGTCCACTTTCTTGGCGAAATCTTCAAAGCTGCGTTCCTGGAACTGGCTCACGCGAATCCAGGCGTAGCCGGGCTCGATGACCTTGCCGCGCACCGACTGCTGTTTGATTTCTTCGCGCGTGATGGTCACCGGGAAGGTGCGGTTCTCATCCTTGCGGTAGATGGTCAGCAACACCTTGGTGTTGGGTTCACCGCGCATGCGCTTGACGGCATCGTTCAGCGACAGGCCCTTGACCACGGTGTCGTCGATTTTGGTGATCAGGTCGTTGGTCTTTAGTCCGGCGCGGAAGGCGGGCGAGCCTTCGATGGGCGAGACCACCTTGACCAAGCCGTCTTCCTGGGTGATTTCAATACCCACGCCAACGAACTTGCCGGACGTGCCTTCGCGGAATTCCTTGTAGGATTTTTTGTCGAAGTACTGGGAATGCGGGTCCAGGCTGGCGACCATGCCTGCGATGGCATCGGTGATGAGCTTCTTCTCATCCACGGGCTCGACATAGTCGCTCTTGACCATGCCGAAGACCGCGGCGAGTTGCTGCAGCTCTTCCAGCGGTAGCGGGGCCAATGTGTTGCGCGCAACGGTTTGCAGTGACACGGTGGTCAGTGCTCCGGCTAGTGCGCCCAAGGCAATCCAGCCCGTAATTTTCAGTTTGTGACCCATATGTATTCCTGTGCCGCACCAATATACACCTTGGAGGTCACTCTTTCGTTCCAGTTCCCCTGCAGCCCCACTATTTCAGTGGGGCTGGTGTGTCAGGCTCAGGCCTTGCCTTGGGAGGCTACCGCTGCCGCGGCCTTGGCGGCGGCTTCCGCATCACCCAGGTAGTAGTGGCGAATGGGTTTCAGGTCGGCGTCCAGCTCGTATACCAACGGGATGCCGTTGGGGATGTTCACGCCCACGATGTCATCGTCAGAAATGTTGTCTAGGTACTTGATCAGCGCGCGGATGGAGTTGCCGTGGGCCGCTACGACGATGCGTTTGCCGGCCTTGATGGCGGGCGCCATCGATTCGTTCCAGAACGGCAGCACGCGGGCCACGGTGTCTTTCAGGCACTCGGTCAGCGGCACCTGGTCGGGCTGCAGCTTGGCGTAGCGCAGGTCGCCGCGCTCGCTGCGTGGGTCGGTCGCTTCCAGCGCGGGGGGGGGCGTGTCGTAGCTACGGCGCCAGACCAGGACCTGGTCATCGCCGTATTGTTTGGCGGTTTCGCCCTTGTTCAGGCCTTGCAGGGCGCCGTAGTGGCGTTCGTTCAGGCGCCAGCTGTGCACCACGGGCAGCCAGGTGCGGTCCATCTCGTCCAGGGTGTGCCATAGGGTGCGCGTAGCGCGCTTGAGCACGCTGGTGTAGGCCACGTCGAACTCATAGCCATCGGCCTTGAGCAGCTTGCCAGCGGTTTTGGCCTGTTCCACACCCAGGGGGGTCAGGTCCACATCGGTCCAGCCGGTGAAGCGGTTTTCAAGGTTCCAGGTGGATTCGCCGTGGCGTACGAGAACAAGTTTGTACATGGTATGGGTCACAAATCAGTGGGGGGACCGGGCAGTGAGCCCGGCGGCGTACAGCTTGCCATTCTAAAATGGCGGGTTAGCGTGAAGTAACCAACAAGGAACAAAGTGAAATTTATTATCGACAACTGGATGCTGATTTCGATTGCTGTGGCCTCCGGTGCCCTGCTGCTGTGGCCCGTGTTGCAAGGCGCCACACTGGCGGGCATTGCCCCCACGGCCGCCATTCAGTTGATCAACCGCGAAAAAGCGGTGGTGGTGGATGTGTCTGAGGCGACAGAGTTCGCACAAGGCCACATCGTGGGCTCCAAGAACATTCCCCTGGGTGAGCTGGAAGCTAAGTTGGCCCAGGCGGTGAAGAACAAAACCTTGCCACTCGTGCTGGTGTGCCAGACCGGTGCGCGTTCAGGCCGTGCCGTGGCGATGGCCAAGAAACTGGGTTACGAGCAGGCTCAATCGCTGGCCGGTGGGCTGAAAGCCTGGAAAGCCGCTAATCTTCCGGTTGAAAAGGCCTAATCAGGCCCCTGCAACCAAGGTAAGAACCATGCAAGCCGTCAAGATGTACACCACCGCCGTCTGCCCCTACTGCGTGCAGGCCAAGCGCATTCTTAAATCCCGCGGGGTCGAGGCCATCGAAGAAATTCGGGTGGACGCGCATCCCGAGGAGCGCATGAAGATGATGGAAGTGACCGGGCGTCGCACTGTGCCCCAAATCTTCATTGGACAAACCCATGTGGGCGGCTGTGACGATCTGATGGCGCTGGACGGTCGCGGTGAGTTGCTGCCTTTGCTGGCCGCCGCAGCCTGACATAATTCTCCCCGTTGCGAATTTGCTTCGTAAGCCCGTTTGGCACTCTGCCAGCGGGCTTTGTGTTTATCTAGAGAGACTATTGCCATGGCAGACCAAGATCCCGTTTTCCAAATCCAGCGCGTGTACCTCAAAGAGGCTTCGCTGGAGCAACCCAATTCCCCCGCCATCCTGCTGCAGCAAGAGCAGCCTTCGGTGGACATCCAGCTTGGCGTGGAGGCTGCACCCGTGGCCGAAGGCGTGTACG
The DNA here is from genome assembly GCF_056405715.1 of Rhodoferax sp. P1_F3. Taxonomy (NCBI): domain Bacteria; kingdom Pseudomonadati; phylum Pseudomonadota; class Betaproteobacteria; order Burkholderiales; family Comamonadaceae; genus Rhodoferax; species Rhodoferax sp. P1_F3. Next base: position 223,393 of record NZ_JBFUBO010000007.1, read on the forward strand.
AGGTCAGCGTGACCGCCACCGTGACCACCAAGATCCAGGACAAGACCGTGTTTTTGGTGGAAGCCAAGCAGGCCGGTATTTTCGAGATCCGCAACCTAGCACCTGAGCAGCTCAGCCAGATCATGGGCATTGCCTGCCCACAAATCGTCTACCCCTACCTGCGCGGTAACGTGGCCGACCTGATCCAGCGCGGTGGTTTCCCGCCCGTGCATCTGTCGGAAATCAACTTCCAGGCCATGTACGAGCAGCAGCAGGCGGATTCCGCTGGCGCGCCTGCAGGCAGCCTGCCGCAGTAACGCCAGGGTTTGAGGTCTTTTAGGCCTCTAGCCCCCGTCGATATTGCGCGAGCAGCTATGAAAATCATAGTACTTGGAGCCGGTGCCTGGGGCACGGCGCTGGCCGTGAGCGCCGCCGCCAACCCGCAGGCGGGCCACGCCGTGACCCTGTGGGCGCGCGATGCTGCGCTGGTGCAGGGCATGGCCCAGGCGCGGGTGAACCAGCGCTACCTGCCCGGCCACCCCTTGCCCGCCAGCCTCTCGCTCAGCAGCCAGCCGCTGGCGGATGTAGTGGCAGGTTTGTCCGCCTTCGACATGGTGGTGGTCGCCACGCCCATGGCAGGCCTGCGCGACATGCTGAGCCAGCTGGCTGGGGCGACCGTGCCGGTGGCCTGGCTGTGCAAGGGCTTCGAGGCCTCAGTCCAAGGCCAGTTCGGCCTGATGGGTCATGAGGTGCAGGCCCAGGTGGCGCCCCAAATTCAGGCTGGCGTGCTCAGCGGTCCCAGCTTCGCGCAGGAAGTGGCATCCGGCCACCCCACGGCCCTGGTGGCCGCCAGCGCGCATGCCGAGGTGCGCGATGCCTTGGTCGCAGCCTTCCACAGCCCCTCTTTGCGTGTGTATGCCAATGACGATGTGGTCGGCGTAGAGGTGGGCGGTGCGGTGAAAAACGTACTCGCCATTGCCACAGGTTTGTGCGATGGCCTGCAGCTGGGCTTGAACGCCCGCGCTGCGCTGATTACACGCGGCTTGGCAGAAATTTCCCGTCTGGGCCTGGCGCTGGGCGCCAAGGCCGATACCTTCATGGGTCTCAGTGGTCTGGGCGATCTGGTGCTGACTGCCACGGGAGACCTGTCGCGCAATCGCAAGGTGGGCCTGGCCCTAGCTCGGGGTCAGAGCCTGTCGGATGCCGTGAATGAATTGGGCCATGTGGCCGAGGGCGTCTACAGCGCGCGCACGGTGCTGCAGCGTGCCCAGCATCTGGGAGTGCCCATGCCCATCACCCATGGCGTGGTGGACTTGTTGGATGGCAAGCTGCAGCCCGCCCAGGCCGTGGCGGCCCTGATGGGTCGTGGGCCGGCGACCGAAGGCGCCTAACCCGCTTTCTTTGTTCAGGCCTTGCTGGCCGCTACCTTGGCTGCAATATGGGCCATGGCTTCTTCCACCTGGTCCACCAGCACCAGGCACAGCTCGCCGGGTTTCAGTTGGTCCATGGCGGTGTCGATGGCCAGAAACTCCCCAAAGATCTCGGAACGCCTGACCGTGCGCTTGGCGTTCACCAAGCCTTCGCGTAGCAGGGCGATCACTTCGCCATCCTTGCGGCCGCGCTGGCACTGGTCCTCGAACATCACCACCTCGTCAAAGGCGTCGCCTAGGATCTCGGTTTGCTGGCGAATGTCCTGGTCGCGCCGGTCACCGGCGCCGCTGATGACCACCGCACGGCGCGTGGCCGGCATGGCTTGCACCGCCTGCACCAGCGCCAACATGGCGTCGGGGTTGTGGCCGTAGTCGGCAATCACGGTGGCGCCGCGGTAGCTGAACAGGTTGAAGCGGCCCGCAGCGTTGTGGCTGTCGTTGGAGAAGTTCGCCAAGCCCTGGCGAATCGTCGCCCAATCCTGCCCCAGGGCCCAAGCCGCGGCAACGCTGGCCATGACGTTGTCCACCTGGAAGCCGATGGCGCCACCCAGAGTGATGGGCACATCGGCCAGCGGAATGGATTGCAGCAGGTCACCCTTGGCCGCAATCAGGTGGCCGCCTTCCACAAACACCACGGCATGCCCCTGGGCGCGGTGCGTAGCCATGACCGGGTGGTTTTTGTCGGCGGTGAAGAAGGTGACCGAGCCCTTGCACTTGGCTGCCATGGCCGCCACGATGGGGTCGGCCGCGTTGAGCACGGCGGTGCCCGTAGGCGCCACGTTCTGCACGATGACGCGCTTGAGCACGGCCAGCTCGTTCACCGTGGTGATGTAGTTCAGGCCCAGGTGGTCGCCACTGCCCACGTTGGTGACGACAGCCACATCGCAGCGGTCAAAGGCCAGGCCTTCGCGCAGCACGCCACCGCGCGCAGTTTCGAGCACGGCGGCATCCACATCGGGGTGCAGCAGCACGCTGCGTGCGCTTTTGGGGCCGCTGCAGTCGCCGGTGTCGATGGTGTCGCCGTTGACGTACACGCCATCGGTGTTGGTCATGCCCACGCGCAGCCCGCTTTGCGTCAGCAGGTGCGAGATCAGGCGCACCGTGGTGGTCTTGCCGTTAGTGCCAGTGACAGCCACGATGGGGATGCGCCCGTCCTGGCCCTTTTTGAACATGCTGGAGATGATGGCCTCGCCCACGGCGCGGCCCTTGCCAAACGAAGGCGAGAGGTGCATGCGCAGGCCGGGAGCCGCGTTCACTTCCACAATGCCGCCGCCCTGGTCTTCCAGCGGTTGCAGGATGCTGTCGCTCACCACGTCCACACCGCAAATGTCCAGACCCACCATGTGCGCTGCGGCAATGGCGCGCGCAGCTACTTCGGGGTGCACATCGTCGGTCACGTCGGTGGCGGAGCCTCCGGTGGACAGGTTTGCGTTGTTGCGCAGGTTCACGCGCTGGCCCTTGGCAGGTACTGAATCAGCCGTCAGCCCTTGGCTGGCCAAGCAGGCGTGGGCAATCTCGTCAAAACGGATTTTGGTGAGCGAGGTAGCGTGGCCGGAGCCGCGCCTGGGGTCCAGGTTGACCTGCTCGACCAGTTGGGCAATGGTGTGCACGCCATCGCCGAACACCTTCGGTGGGTCGCGGCGGGCAGCAGCCACAAGTTTGTCCCCCACCACCAGCAGGCGGAAGTCGTTGCCGGGCATGAAGCGCTCGACCAGGATGTCATCGCGGAACTCGCGGGCCGTGGTGTAAGCCTTGCGCAACTGCGCTTCGGTGGTGATGTTCACTGTCACGCCCTTGCCCTGGTTGCCGTCATTGGGCTTGACCACCACGGGTAGGCCAATCTCTTGCGCAGCCTTCCAGGCGTCGTCCGCATCGGTGACTGCACGGCCACCGGGCACGGGCACGCCGGCCGCGGCCAGCAGCTTCTTGGTCAACTCTTTGTCTTGCGCAATGGCTTCGGCAATGGCGCTGGTTGCGTCCATCTCTGCTGCCTGGATGCGGCGCTGCTTGCTGCCCCAGCCTAGGCGCACCATGCTGCCCTCCGTCATGCGGCTGTAGGGAATGCCGCGGGCCACGGCGGCGTCCACGATGGAGCCGGTGCTGGGCCCCAGGCGCACGTCTTCGTCCAACTCGCGCAATTGGTCCAGCGCGGCACGCAGGTCAAAGTGCTTGTCTTCCAGCGCGGCCTGGCACAGCTGCTGGGCCAGTTCCATGGCCAGCTTGCCCACTTCTTCTTCGCTGTATTCCACCACCACCTGGTAAATGCGCGCTTCCAGCGTGGGCGTGGTGCAACTGAAGGTCACCGGGCAACCGGCCTGGGCCTGCAGGCCCAGGGCCGCCAGTTCCAGCACGCGGGCCATGGGGATGTGGTCATCGTGGCCAGTGGGCTGGAAGGGGCTGATCTCGGGGAAACGTGCGCGCAGGCGGACTTCGAATCCGGGCAGGTCACTAATTGAGCATTCCTCGGGGCGGCATTCCACCACCGACTGGATGGCCGTGTGGTGGCTCCACAGATTGGGGCCGCGCAGTGCGCGGATGCGGGTGACTTCCATGGTGGTGCTCAGTAGGGGTTTTTCTTGGGGCTGGAGTCAAAGGTGCGCAAGCCCGCACCAATTAACTCCACGGGGATATTGAGCGCCCAGGCTGCGGCCGTGGCGGCCATCACCAGCTCAGGCTGGGCCGCCTTGGCGGGTTTGAGTGAGGACAGCGGCAACAGGGCGATTTCTTCGGCACCCTGGGCCAGCACGATCTCGCCGTTGCGCAGGAACACTACGCGTTCTCCCACTGCCTGGTGGGCGGCCAGCGCAGGCTGTGCCGCGTCGGCAGCGTAAAAGATGACCTTGCCGTCGCAGAGCTCGGCCATCTCCACCACCTGAGGGTCGCTGGCATTGAGCACGGCTGTGCCCGTGGGCAGGATCACATCGACCTGGGTGCGCGCGACCTTGAAGGTTTGCTCGGCGTCCAAAATGTCAAAGTCTTTCAGGGCGGGCGTCCACTTGGCGTCTGTCACCACACCCACGGCGCATTTGTCGTAGGCCAGGCCTTCGCCCAGGATCATTGCGCTGCTGTTTTCAAACACGGCAGCCTGCACCGAGCGGTTGATTAGCAGGCGCTGGCTGGGTTCCCAGTGCGCGCAGTCGGTGGCCAGCACCTGGCGGCCATCAAGGTACAGACCTTCGCTGCAGGCCAGGCCCACATGCTTGCCGCTGATGTGGACCAGCCAGGCCACCAGGCGCGCCAGGCGGCCCGTGTTTTGGGTGCCGGTGATGCCGACCACGGGGATGCGTCCATCTGCCTCAGGGGCAAACAGGTGCGCCACGATAGCCTTGCCCACCGGGCGGCTGTGGCCCTCGGCGGGTTTGATGTGGGCCAAGAGGCCAGGGCTGGCGTTGACCTCGATCACCGCGCCTTGCTGGCTGCGGATGGGTTTGGAGATATCTTCCATCACCATGTCGATGCCCGCAATGTCCAGGCCCACCACGCGGGCAGCCAGGGCAGCGATGGCCGCAACGCTGGGGTGCATTTGGTCGGTCACATCGCAGGCCACGTTGCCATTGCGCTGGATCAGCACACGGCAATCTTTGGCTGGCACAGATTGGGCCGTCAGGCCCACTCGCTCCAGCTCCAGCGCCACCTCGGGGTTGTCGCTCAGGTCAATCAGGTTCAGCGGCGCGTCCTCGCCGGTGCCGCGGCGCGGGTCGGTGTTGAGCTGCTGGTCCACCAGCGTGGTCACGCTGGACACGCCATCGCCCACCACCCAGGCGGATTCACCGCGGGCAGCGGCTACCACCTGCTTGCCCACTACCAACAGGCGGTGTTCGTTGCCGGGGATGAATTTTTCGACGATGACGCTGCCACCGCTTTGCTGTTTGGCCACGTGGAAGGCGGCCACCACGCTGGCTTCGTCCATCAACTCCAGCGAGACGCCACGGCCATGGTTGCCGTCATAGGGCTTGATGGCCACGGGCATGCCAATGTCCTGCGCAGCCTCCCAGGCGGCTTCCGGGGAGTTGACCAGGGCGCCCTCGGGTACCGGTACACCGCAGGACTTGAGCAGGCTTTTGGTCAGGTCCTTGTCGCTGGCGATTTCTTCTGCAATGGCGGACGTCTGGTCTGTCTCTGCAGTCCAGATGCGGCGCTGCGCTTGGCCGTAGCCCAACTGAACCAGGTTGCCCTCAGTCAGTCGGATGGAAGGAATGCGTCGGTCGGAGGCCGCGTCCACGATGTTGGAGGTGCTGGGGCCCAGGCACAAGGAATCCACCTGGTCGCGCAGGATGGTCAATTGGGTATCCAGGTCGTAGACGGTGTTGTTAATGGCGGCCATGAGCAGATCGCGCGCCACGACCAAGGCTTGGCGTCCCACCTGCTCCTGGCGGGTGCGAAATGCGACTTTGTAGATGCCGCGCTGCGAGGTTTGCCGTGCCTTGCCAAAGCCGGTTTGCATGCCGGCCAGGTTTTGGATCTCCAGGGAGATGTGTTCCAGGATATGGGCGGCCCAGGTGCCTTCGCGCAGGCGCTCCAGAAAGCCCCCGCGCACGCCGGGGCTGCAGTGGTGTTCGATCAGGCCGGGCAGCCAGGCGGTGATGCGTTCGTAGAAGCCGGGCAGGGTGTTGGAGGGGAAATCCTCCAGCTCACCAATGTCAACCCAGGCCTCGATGACGGGCCGGTAGGTCCAGATATTGGGACCGCGCAGGTAGGTCACCCGCAGAATTTCAATGTTTTTCTTGGCTGTCATGGCTTGCTGTGGAGAAGGCGGTCCACCATTGTTACGCTGTGTGCGTTGTGTATTCTCGCTCACCCGGCGTTGGCGGGGTGGGCACACTGGTGGCAGGGCGTAATATCGTCAGGCTGACGCCGGGCGGGCCTTGGGGCCTGAAATCCCCCGCATTTTTGAATAAAAACCTATCCGTTGTTGTTAATGACCACTGAAGCACTGGCTGCTCCCCTGCCATTTGGCGAGATTTCCCCGCTGTGGCGCGACGAGGTGCAGTTGCAGCTCCGATCCCAAGAGAACGTGTTGGCCGCGCTGGAGGTTGACCTTGACCAGCAGCTGCGCTTTGTCCATGGCCTGGTGTTGGTGACCAGCCAGCGTCTGCTGAGCCGCACCGGCCCTCAAGGCGTCTGGCAGGACTGGGACCTGCAGCCTGGCCAAAACCTGCACCACCACGACCATGCGGGCGTAGGCCATCTGGACCTGCTGGATGCCCAGGGCCTGCTGGGCACCTGGCGCTTCACGCTGGGCCAGAACCTGCAAGCCATTCGCCTGGTGGACCAGTTCCAGGCCCAGCTGGAAAGCACCGTGTCGGGCCGCCCGCTGGCCCAGGCGCTGACCAATGTGTGCCCCAGCTGCAAGGCCCCGCTGGAGCCGGACCAAGAAGAATGCCCGGTGTGCACCAAGGTGGTCCACACGCCGCCCAGCACCTGGACGCTGTTTCGCCTGTGGCGCTTTGCCAAACCCTACCGCGGGCAGTTGCTGCTGGGCTTTGTGCTCACCCTGCTGGGCACTGCCGCCAACCTGGTGCCCCCCTACCTGACCATGCCGCTGATGGACAACGTGCTGATCCCGTTTCAGAACGGCCAGACCATAGACCCCATGCTGGTGACGATGTACATGGCCGGGCTGCTGGGCTCCGCGCTGGCGGCGTGGATTTTGAGCTGGGCCAAGACCTACATCCTGGCGCTGGTGTCCGAGCGCATTGGCGCGGACCTGCGCACCAGTACGTATGAGCATCTATTGCGCCTTTCGCTGGAGTACTTTGGTGGCAAGCGCACGGGCGACCTGATGTCGCGCATTGGCAGCGAAAGTGACCGCATCTGCGTGTTCCTCTCATTGCACCTGCTGGACTTTGCCACCGACGTGATCATGCTGACGATGACGGCGCTGATCCTGTTCTCCATCAACCCCTGGCTGGCGCTGGTGACGCTGGTGCCGCTACCCTTTATTGCCTGGATGATTCACTTTGTACGTGACCGCCTGCGCACCGGCTTCGAGAAGATTGACCGTGTCTGGGGTGAGGTGACCAATGTGCTGGCCGACACCATTCCAGGTATCCGCGTGGTCAAGGCCTTTGCGCAGGAGCGACGTGAGGCCAACCGCTTCCGCGAAGCCAACAAACACAACTTGGCGGTGAACGACCGTATTAACAAGATCTGGTCGCTGTTCTCCCCCAGCGTGTCGTTTTTGACCGAGCTGGGCCTGCTGGTCGTCTGGGCCTTTGGCATCTGGCAGGTGTCTAAAGGGCAGATCACCGTGGGGGTGCTCACCGCCTTCATCGCCTACATCAGCCGCTTTTATGGCCGTCTCGATTCCATGAGCCGCATTGTCTCGGTCACCCAAAAGTCGGCCTCGGCGGCCAAGCGCATTTTTGACATCCTGGACCATGTGTCCAGCGTGCCAGAACCGGTAAACCCCGTGCCCATGGGCACGGTGCAGGGCAGCATCGAGGTGCGCGATGTGGGCTTCCGCTACGGCAACCGCGAGGTGAACCGCGGCATCAGCCTGAAGATTGCGCCTGGCGAGATGATTGGCCTGGTGGGCCACAGCGGATCGGGCAAGAGCACGTTGGTGAATCTGATTTGCCGCTTTTACGATGTGTCCGAAGGCGCCATCCTCGTGGACGGCGTGGACATTCGTTCCTTTGCGATTTCTGACTACCGCCAGAACATTGGACTGGTGCTACAGGAGCCGTTTTTGTTCTTCGGCACCATTGCCGACAACATCGCCTATGGCAAGCCGGACGCGACTCGCGCACAAATCATTGCGGCGGCCCGTGCCGCCCATGCGCACGAGTTCATTCTGCGTCTGCCCCAGGGCTATGACTCCATGGTGGGTGAACGCGGCCAGGGCCTCTCGGGTGGCGAACGCCAGCGCATCTCCATAGCGCGTGCGCTGCTGATCGACCCGCGCATCCTGATCCTGGATGAAGCCACCTCGTCGGTGGACTCGGAGACCGAAAAAGAAATCCAGAAGGCGCTGGAGAACCTGGTGCAAGGCCGCACCACCATTGCCATTGCCCACCGCCTGTCTACCCTGCACCGGGCCGACCGTCTGGTGGTGCTGGACCGCGGACGGGTGGTGGAAGAGGGTACGCACGACGCGCTGATGGCGGCTGAGGGCGCCTACTTCAACCTCTACCAGGCGCAAGCGCGCAATATGGACATGGATATGGACGACGTGAAATGAGTGCTTTGACCTCCATCACTACCACGCGCTTCAGCCTGGAGCGCACATCGTTCGGCAAGCTGGTGCTGACCAATGCCGCGGGCGAACGCTTTGAAGGCGTGGTGCCGGTGCGTGCCTTCCCCATCCAGTCGCCTGATGACGGCATTTCGCTGGTGAGCACCGATGGCAAGGAAGTGGCCTGGGTGGACTTGCTGGCTGAGGTGCCCGAGCCCGCACAGGGTCTGATCCGTGCTGAGCTGGCTACGCGGGAGTTCATGCCCGTGATCGAACGCATTGTGTCGGTCACCAGCTATTCCACGCCGTGCACCTGGGTTGTGCAAACGGACCGTGGCGATACCGAGTTTGTGCTGCGCGGCGATGAAGACATCCGCCGCATTGGCAAGGAACACGCGCTCTTGATTGCCGATGCGCATGGCATCCAGTACTTGGTGCGCGACCAGTTTGCGCTGGACGCGCACAGCAAGCGGGTGCTGGACCGGTTTTTGTAGACCCGCCCCGGAGGTTTCAGACCTCCAGGTTGTCGATCAACCGCGTGGTGCCCAGCCGTGCTGCGGCCAGCACCACCAGCGCATCGCCCGCTTGCGGGGTTTGCAGGTCGGCCTGGCGGCGCACGGCCACGTAGTCGGGCAACCAGCCTGCGCTGCGCAGGGCGTTCATGCCTTCGGCTTCCAAACGCGCTACATCCTTGTCACCGGCACGCAAGGCTGTGACGATCTTTTTCAGGGTGGCAGACAGCAGCAGTGCTTCTTCGCGCTGCGCAGGGCTCAGGTAGCCATTGCGGCTGGACAGGGCCAGGCCCGCCTCGTTGCGCTGGGTCTCACCGCCCACCACGTCGATGGGCAAAGCGAACTGCTTGACCATATTGCGGATGACCATGAGCTGCTGGTAATCCTTCTTGCCGAACAATGCCGTGCGTGCCTGCGTGCAGGCCAGCAGCTTCATGACGACCGTGCACACGCCAATGAAAAAGCCGGGGCGGAAGTGGCCTTCCAGAATGTCGGCCAGCTCGGTGGGGGGGTGCATTTTGAAGGTCTGGGGCTGGGGATACAGCTCGGCCTCTTTGGGGGCGAACACGATGTCGCAGCCCGCGGCTTCCAACTGGGCACAGTCGGCTTCCAAGGTGCGTGGGTAGGTGTCAAAGTCTTCGTGCGGCGCAAACTGCAAGCGGTTCACAAAGATGGTGGACACGGTCACGTCGCCCAGCGGCTTGGCCTGGCGCACCAGCGCCAAGTGGCCCGCATGCAGGTTGCCCATGGTGGGCACCACGGCGGGGTGGCGGTACTGGTTCAGGGCCGCGCGCAGGTCGACAATGGTGTGGATGAGTTGCATAGGCGTTTCAGCGTGAAAACTTACCAGGCGTGGAGGGTGTCGTCGGGGAAGCTGCCGTTTTTCACAGCGGCGACATAGGCTTCCATGGCGCCGCGGATGCTCGTGGACTCGGCCATGAAGTTGCGCACGAACTTGGGGTTCTTGCCCAGGTTCACGCCCAGCATGTCGTGCAGCACCAGCACCTGGCCGGCCGTGCCCTTGCCGGCACCAATGCCAATGGTGGCGCAGTGGGGTAGTTCTTTCGTCAGTTCGGCCGACAGTGGCGCAGGCACCATCTCCAACACCACCATGGAGGCACCCGCGTCCTGCAGGGCCAGGGCTTGCTTCTTCATGAGGTCTGAGGCCACATCACCACGGCCCTGCACGCGGTAGCCGCCCAGGGCGTGCACGGTTTGCGGAGTCAGGCCTAGGTGCGCGCAGACGGGAATGCCGCGCTCCACCAAAAAGTGCACCACCTCGGTGGTCCAGCCGCCGCCCTCGAGCTTGACCATGTGCGCACCCGCCTGCATGAGCACGCTGGCGCTGCGGATGGCCTGCTCCTTGGATTCCTGGTAGCTGCCAAACGGCAGGTCGCCAATCAGCCAGGCCGTGCCCTGGGCCCGGCGCAGGCCACGGGCCACGCTCTCGGTGTGGTAGGCCATGTCGTCCAGCGTGACACCGACCGTGCTGTGCAGGCCGCGGCAGACCATGCCCAGCGAGTCGCCCACCAGGATGCACTCCACACCCGCCGCATCGGCCACGGCCGCGAAGGTGGCGTCGTAGGCGGTCAGCATGGTGATCTTCTCGCCGCGCGTGTGCATTTCCTGGATGCGCGGCAGGCTGATGGGCTTGCGCGTCGCCATGGGCGAGGCCGGGGGCAGCGTGCCGTAGGGGGATGCCGCGGCAGACGCGTTACCAGCAGGTTCTTGGGCCATGGACAGAGACTCCATCAACAGGGGTTGGGCGGGATGCGGGGCCGATACTAACCGCTAGCGGACGTATCGGTTAGTGACACCGCTCAAGCGGGGGAATAGGCCAGGCGCACGTAGATGGGTGCAAAGGCTTCGGCCTGGGTGATCTCGATCAGGGTTTCCTTGGCCAGCTCCAGGAGGGCGATGAAGGTCACCACCAGCACGGGCGAGCCCTGGCTGGGGTCGAAGAGGTCTTCAAAGCCCACAAAGCGACGCCCCTGCAGGCGTTTGAGCACGATGCTCATGTGCTCGCGCACCGAGAGTTCTTCGCGGCTGATCTTGTGGTGCTGCACCAGCCGGGCGCGCTTCATGATGTCGCGCCAGGCCTCTTGCAGGTCCACCAGGTGCACATCGGGAAAGCGCGGCTGCAGGCTTTGCTCGATGAAGACCTCGGCCTTCAGAAAGTCACGGCCAAACTGGGGAATGGCGTTCAGGCGGGCTGCCGCCAGCTTCATCTGCTCGTACTCCAGCAGGCGGCGCACCAGCTCGGCACGCGGGTCTTCGGCCTCTTCGCCCTCGGCCACCTTCTTGGGCGGCAGCAGCATGCGCGATTTGATCTCGATCAGCATGGCCGCCATCAGCAGGTATTCGGCCGCCAGCTCCAGGTTGTGCTTGCGGATCTGGTCCACGTAGACCAGGTACTGCTTGGTCACGCTGAGCATCGGGATGTCCAGAATGTTGAAATTCTGCTTTCGGATCAGGTACAGCAGCAAATCCAACGGGCCCTCGAAGGCCTCCAGGAACACCTCCAGCGCGTCGGGCGGAATGTACAGATCCTGCGGCATGGCAAACAGCGGCTCGCCATACAGGCGCGCCAGTGCCACGCGGTCCACCACCTCGGGCATGACCGCAATGGCGTCGGTGTCCGCGCCGCTGTCCGCAGGAGTGGTGCTCATGGTTTGCTATGAATTTGGGAGCTGCTCGCGCAATGTTGGCGAGGGCTAGATGCCAATTTGATGCTTATTTGGCTTCGGTTTGGTAGACGTAGGGCTTTTGCTCCACGCGGGCCTCGCCGTATTCCTTCACCGCGTTGCGGTCGATCTTTTTGTCCCACAGCAGGGCGCGGCCCTGGCGCTGCTCGGCTTCCAGTGTGGGCTTGGCCACTTTCAGGTGGTCAATGAACTGGGTGGCTTCGGATTGGTAATCGGGGCGGCGGAAAATGCTCATGGGGGGTCCTCGTTATGGCCATTTTAGCTGCCGGTTACTTTGCCCACGGCACCCAGCATTTCATGCACGTCGTGCACCATGACCGCCAGAAACAGCGTGAGGCCCAGGTAGTACATGGCGTATTCCAGTCGCACGGTGGCACTCACGGCGTAATAGGTCTGCGCTTCTTCGCTGTCGGTGCGGTATTTGATGGCTTTCCAGACCTGCGGCGCTGCCAGAACGCCGATCAGTATCAGCATGGGGCTGGGCCGCCACAAAAATACCCCTACCAATACCGGCACGCCCAGCAACCAGATGCGCGGAGACAGTACGGCGGTGATGCGCCCGCCGTCCAACGGCGACAAGGGGATCAGGTTGAACAGGTTCAGAAAGAAGCCCGAGTAGGCAATCGCCAGCAGCAGGTTGCTGTCGGTCTCGCGGGCGGCAAAGTAGCAAACCAATGCGCCCAGGCTGCCCAACAGCGGGCCACCCAGGCCCACCCACGCTTCGGTTTCCGCATCGTGCGGGATGTCCTTGAGCTCGACCCAGGCGCCCACAAAGGGAATGAAGGTAGGCGCCCCCACATTCAGGCCGCGCTGGCGCGCCGCCAGGTAGTGGCCCATCTCGTGCACAAAAAGCAGCAGCACAAAACCCACCGCATAGCGCCAGCCGTAAATCCAGGCATAGGCCAGCACCGACAGCAGCATGGTGCCGCCGGTGGTGAAGAGCTTGCCCAGCTTGACGCCGGACAACAGCAGCAAAAGCAGCTTGGTCATGGTGTTTCAGATCCCCACGGGCACCGGGTTTCAGGCCGTGGGCGGTAGCGTGGGGTCGCTGTTTGTTTCAGCCACCGCCGGCGCCGGAGCAGACTTCTTTTTGCCAAAGAATTTCATCGCTGTGCCGCCGAAGGCCACCACGGCCAGGGCAATCACCTTGGCAAATTTGGCCAGAAACACGGCGGCAACGGCAAAAAAGCCCAGCTTCTTGGCCGCCACGCCCACCACCAGCGCGGCCAGCCCGTATTCGGCCACCTTGTCGGTGCTGGAGTTGAAGTCGGCATAGCGCTTGCCATCGTTGAACTGCAGCGCGTCCAGCAGCCCATGGGCCTGCGGCTTGTAGGTGGGCAACTCGGCCAGGCCTGTCACCAGGTTCATGCTGAAGTAGCCCTCACGGCCCAGCGCGTAGGTGTTGTAGTTCACGCCCTGGGGTTCATTCTCGGCAGCGCCAATGTCCCGCGAGGACATGGCCCAGGCCAGGCGGTGTGTCGCACTGTCATAGGCGGGCTTTTGGGCCCAGCCGAGAATCTCCAGGCCGGGAACGCCCATCTTCTTGCGCTCTTCGTTGGAGGCCTCTGTGCCTTCGCGGTAGCTCTTGAGCAGATCGTCCGCGTTCCACTCCTTGGCATCGTCGTCCTTGACGTAGCCGGAACTCTCATAGCGGATGGTCATGAACCACGGCGCGTTGTCGTTGGGAAATACCAGACCCTGCAATGCAGAGTCCTGGCCGGGGTTACCCATGGCATTGAGCAGCTTGCCAGCCTGTGGCTGCGGAATGAACACCTGGCCATCGACTATCGCCAGTGTGGCCTGGTTGGTGAGAGGGACGCTGGCGGGTCCCGCTGTGGACGCAGCTTTGGCGTCCGCCCAAATTTTTTCGGTCTCTTCTTTGCTCAGGGCCTGTGCCCCGGCCGTGGAGATATGCAGGCACACCAGCGCCAGCATCGCGCGCGCGATCCATGTTTTCATCTCAAACTCCCTGTGTATTTATGGAAAAACCGCGAAGATTCTGACACAGCGAAGTCGTTCCACCACGAAGAGCCCCGTCTGGCAGCGTCTGTATGGCCTTGCCGTTATCCTTGGCGCCCATGACGTATTTTGAATTTACCCCCACCGAGATCACCTCCCTGGCCGAGGCCGATGTCGCCCGTGCCCTGCTGGAGGACGTGGGAGCTGGCGACCTGACCGCTGCCCTGATCGACCCCACCCGCCGCGCCCGCGCCCGCGTGCTGGCGCGGGAGTCCGCCGTCATTTGCGGCGAAGCCTGGGCCACCGCTGCAGTGCGGGCGCTGGACCCGAGTGCGGCCATCGTCTGGCATGTGCGCGAGGGTCAGCGCTGCCATGGGGATCAGGTGGTGGTGGAGATGGAGGGCAACGCCCAGGCGCTGCTGACGGCCGAGCGCACTGCGCTGAACTTTTTGCAGCTGCTGAGCGCCGTGGCGACCAAGACCGCTACCTTTGTCAGCGCGGTCGAATCGGTGCCCGGCAACCGCGCGGCCATTGTGGACACGCGCAAGACCCTTCCCGGCCTGCGCCTGGCGCAGAAGTACGCGGTGCGCGCGGGCGGCGGCACCAACCACCGCATCGGCCTGTTTGACGCCGTGTTGATCAAGGAAAACCACATTGCCGCGGCCGGTGGCGTTACCGCCGCGCTGCAGCGCGCCAACCAGCTGGCCCAGAGCGCCAAGTTCATCGAGGTGGAGGTGGAAACGCTGGAGCAGCTGCGCGAGGCGCTGGACTGCGGCGCCCAGATGGTGCTGCTGGACAACATGACGCTGGCCCACCTGGTGCAGGCCGTGGCGCTGAACGCCGGGCGTGCGACTCTGGAAGTCTCGGGTGGTGTGAATCTGGACACCGTGCGCGCCATTGCCGCCACCGGCGTGGACCGCATCTCCATCGGCGCCCTGACCAAGGACGTGAAGGCCACCGATTTCTCCATGCGCTTTGAGGACCTGTGATGTCTGCAACCGATGTGATCGACGTCGAATACGAGCAACCCGCCTGTAGCACCCAGCATGCCTGGGCCCGCGTACCGGTGGAACCCACGCCCAGCCAGCGCGTGGCGCTGAAAGAGAAGATCAAGCGCTTGCTGAAGGAAAAGAATGCAGTGATGGTCTCGCACTACTACGTGCACCCGGACCTGCAGGACCTGGCCGAGGAAACCGGCGGCCTGGTGAGCGATTCTCTGGAGATGGCCCGCTTTGGCCGCGACCACAGCGCGCAGACGCTGGTGGTGTCGGGCGTGAAGTTCATGGGCGAGACCAGCAAGATTTTGTCGCCGCACAAGACGGTGCTCATGCCCGATCTGGACGCCACCTGTTCGCTCGATCTGGGCTGCCCCATCACGGAGTTCAACGCCTTTTGCGATGCCCACCCGGACCGCACCGTGGTGGTTTACGCCAACACCAGTGCCGAGGTGAAAGCCCGCGCCGACTGGCTGGTGACCAGCAGCTGCGCACTCGACATCGTGCGTGCCCTGAAGGACAAGGGCCAGAAAATCCTGTGGGCACCCGACAAGCACTTGGGTGGCTACATCCAGCGCGAAACCGGGGCCGACATGGTGTTCTGGGAAGGCGCCTGCATCGTGCACGACGAGTTCAAGGCCTTTGAGCTGGAAGCGCTGATGAAAGAGCACCCCACGGCCAAAGTGCTGGTGCACCCCGAGTCGCCCAAAGACATCGTGGCCCTGGCGCACGCCGTGGGGTCCACCAGCGGCATTCTCAAGGCCGCGCAGACGCTGGACGCCGACACCTTCATCGTGGCCACCGACAACGGCATGCTGCACAAGCTGCGCACGCTGAACCCGACCAAGACCTTCATCGAAGCGCCCACCGCGGGCAACAGCGCCACCTGCAAGAGTTGCGCCCACTGCCCCTGGATGGCCATGAACGGCTTGGCCGGTGTGGCCATGGTGCTGGAGCATGGTGTCAACGAAATTCAGGTGAACCCCGCGCTCATCGAACGTGCGCGCCTGCCCATCGACCGCATGCTGGCCTTTACTGCGGCGCTGAAGAATGGGCAGCCCGTGGGTGGGCTGATTCCGAATATCGGGGCGGCCTGAAACCCGCCTGTCACATCACCATACGCGAAAGATCTCGCCGTTGGCTGCGCCATCCACGCTGCGCGCATAGGCCAAAGCCACACGGGCAGCGGGCACCGGTTCAAAGCCAATGAAGTAGGGGCCGTAGACGGCAAGGGACTCGGTCAGCACGGTCGGGCTCACGACGTTGATACGCTGGCCGCGCTCCAACTCGGTGGCTGCGCCCTTGGCAAAGCCTTCCAGTGCGCCGTTCACCGCGGAGGCGTTGACGATTTTGCGTATGCGTGCATGGACCGCAATGCCACTGGTGAGGGTGAAAGAGCCGCCGTCGTTGAGGTACTTTTGGCCCTGCAAGACCAACTCCACCTGGCCCATGAGTTTGCTGTTCAGGCCGATGCGGAATTGCTCTCCCGTCATCTCTGTCAGGGGGCCGAAATGAACGTCCCCCACGGCAGCCACCATGGCGTCCACACGGCCCACTTTTTTGAGCAAAGCGGCAATGCTTTCGGGCCGGGTCATGTCCACCGGATGTGTGGCACTGCTGCGACTTGCCTGAATGACTTCATGGCGCGAAGACAACTCTTGAACCACGGCCTGCCCAATGGTGCCGCTGGCACCGACTACGAGAACTTTCATCTGTTTCCTTCCATTCATGCATGCCGACATGGCATGAAGGGCAGTGTTGATTGAAATCCAAAAGAGATAAATTGGCATACATTTACTTCATCTATAACCAATAGTTTTCAATGAAGTGAGGGCCCAGCGTGGACAAACTGCAAAGCATGGCGGTATTTGTGGCCACCGTAGACCGCGGCAGCCTGAGCGCTGCTGCCGAGATGTTTGACATCTCGCCCCCCATGGTGGGCAAGCACATACGCCACCTGGAGGAGCGGCTGGGCGCGCGCCTGCTTGCCCGTACGACGCGGCGCCAAAGCTTGACCGAAATGGGGCGCGTGTATCTGGAGCAGTGTCGCCAGATTCTGGAGCAGGTACAGGCGGCCGAGTCAGGCGCGGCACAGCTGCGTAGCAACGCCAAGGGCCTGCTGCGGATCAATACCCCGGTGTCTTTGGGCACGGTCATGCTGGCGCCCGCACTCACGCGGTTTTTAGAGCAACAGCCTGAGGTGCAGGTGGAACTGATTCTGAATGACCGGGTCGTCAACATCGTGGAGGAAGGCTTTGACGTGGCCTTTCGCATCGGTACGCTGGCGGACTCCGGCCTGGTGGCCCGGCGCTTGAAGGACTACGGTGTGATGATCTGCGCCGCGCCTAGCTACTTGCAGCGCCATGGCACGCCGCTGCATCCGGATGAACTGAGCGATCACCAATGTCTGGGCTTCACGCACTGGTCCAAGAAAGGCGGATGGGCTCTGGGTCGCCAGGAAACCCCGCCACGTGGCTGGCCCTTGAGTCGTTTTCAGTCCAACAACAGCCTGGCACTGCGCATGGCCGCGCTGGAAGGCTTTGGCATCGTGATGCAGCACTCCGTCATGCTGGCCGGGGACGTGGCGGCAGGCCGGCTGGTGGAGCTACTGAGCGACTACTGCCCACCACCGCGCCAGGTGCATCTGGTCTACCCCAAAGACAGGCAGCCCATGCCCAAGCTAAGCCGGTTCATTGAATTTGTTTTGGCGGAGTTTGGGCCTTAGTCTTCCGCGTCGGTATCCATGGTGGAGGCTTGGTCATTCATAGTCGGGTAATCTAGGGTTTTTATGCCCCTGGCCACCGCGGAATATGCGCGAGTAGCTATCAAAATAAGAGCAAAGGACGTCCCATGACCGATCTGTCGAAGTTCCCCATCACCGCCAAATGGCCTGCCCAGCACCCGGACCGCCTGCAGCTCTACTCGCTGCCCACGCCCAACGGCGTGAAGGTGAGCATTGCGCTGGAAGAGACGGGTCTGGCCTACGAGCCGCACCTGGTGAGCTTCCAGACCAACGACCAGCTCACGCCCGAATTTATCTCGCTGAACCCCAACAACAAGATCCCCGCCATCATCGACCCCAACGGTCCCGGCGGCCAGCCGCTGGCGCTGTTCGAGTCCGGCGCCATCCTGATCTACCTGGCTGAGAAAACCGGCCAGCTCATGTCCCAAGACCCGGCTAAACGCTACGAGACCATCCAGTGGGTGATGTTCCAGATGGGTGGTATTGGCCCCATGTTTGGGCAGTTGGGCTTCTTCCACAAGTTTGCCGGCAAGGACTTTGAAGACAAGCGACCGTGCGACCGCTATGTGGCCGAGAGCAAGCGTTTGCTGGGCGTGCTGGACAAGCACCTGCAGGGCCGCGAGTGGATCATGGGCGCGGACTACAGCATTGCCGACATCGCCACCTTCCCCTGGGTGCGCAACCTGATCGGCTTTTATGGTGCGGGCGACCTGGTGGGCTTTGCCGACTTTCCCGAAGTGGCGCGCGTGCTGGCGGCCTTTGTGGCGCGGCCTGCCGTGGCCAAGGGCCTGGTAATTCCCGCTTAAGAAAGCTCAGGCATCATTGAAGGGCAGGGAGGCGGTGGGCCCATCCACCGAGCTGCGGAAAGGTTGCCGTGAGTTCTTCAGAAGCAGAGACATCTGACGTATCGAGTTTTTCCATTGCCAGACAGCACATCGTGGACGCCGACAAGTCCATCGTGGGCTACGAGCTGTTCAACCGCACGCAGGGCGCGCGCGACCACACGCTGGCCAGCGATGTGTCGCTGGTGCTCAATGTCATGGCGCAAAGCGGCACCAAGCTGGTCAATGCCCAGGCCGACCTGTTCCTCAACGCCACGCACGAGAGCCTGACCGGCTCCCACTGGGACTTTCTGGTGCCCCAGCGCACCATCATCGAAGTACCGCCGGTGGCCGGGCACGACCCCGCTGCCATCGAAGAGTCCCGGCTCAAGCTGCAGGCCCTGCGCAAGCGGGGTTTCCGGCTGGCCTTCAACCATACGGTGGTGGCACCGCTCTACAAGTCCTGGCAGGGCATTGCCGACTTTGTGAAGGTGGATGTGCGGGCCGTTGACCCCGCCAAACTCAAACTGCTGGTGGATGCCATCCAGAACCGCACCGGCGCCATTGCCGTGGCCGAGAAGGTGGAGAGTGCCGCGCAGTTCGAAATCTACAAGGACATGGGTTTCCATTTCTTTCAGGGCTACTGGTTCTCGCGGCCCGAGCTGGTCAAGACCCAGACGGTCAGCCCCAGCCAGGCCAGTGCGGCCAACCTGTTCAGCAAGCTGCGCAGCGAGGCCGATGTGGACGAAATTGAACTCGCCATCAAGAAGGACGCCGCACTGGGCTACAACCTGCTGCGCCTGATCAACTCCGCTGGCCTGGGTCTGCGCACCAAGATCACCTCCATCCGCCAGGCCGTCATGCTGCTGGGCAACGAACGCCTGCAGCGCTGGGCCGCCATGCTGATGACGGCGGGGGTGGATGGCAAGCCCAGCCTGGCCGGCAACATGGCCGTGGTGCGGGCCAAGATGATGGAGCTGCTGGGGGCCAAAACGCTGTCACCCGAAGAGCAGGAAGAAGCCTTCCTGATCGGTCTGTTCTCGCTGCTGGACCGCATGCTGGGCTGCCCGCTGGCTGAGGCGGTGTCGATGTTGGGGTTGGATGGCGTCATCACCGAAGCGCTGCTCAAAGGCACCGGCAAGTACATGGACCTGCTGGCCATGGCCATTGCCTGCGAGATGGAGGATGCCACCATCTTTGCCGAAGCCGCACAGCGCCTGGACCTGTCGTACCGCGACATCAATGTGGCGCAAATGGAAGCCATCGTCTGGGCCGACGCGGTCTACCAATAGACGCACAGGACACAACCGTATGCACTTTGCCGCCATCGGGGCTGGCGTTGCAGGTTTGGCCACCGCTATTGCGCTGCGCCAAGCCGGCCACACCGTCGCCGTGTATGAGCAGGCTCCGGCCATTCGCAGCCTGGGCGCGGGCATTGTGAGCTGGCCTAACGCCAGCTGGGTGCTGGATACTTTGGGCCTGTGGGACCTGTTGCGGCCGCACGGCACGCGGGTGCATGCCATGCGCCGGTTCACGTCAGACGGCGAAGCGCTGGGCAGCATCGATGTGCGTGCCGTTGACGACGCCATGGGCCACGCCAGCATGGCTATCCTGCGCCATGACCTGATGAACGCGCTGCTGGCGCGTGCGGTGGAGCTGGGCGTGGTGCTGCACTACGGCCACCGCCTGCGCGATGTGGCGGCACTGCACGATGCGGGCCCCGGCGCTACACAACTGATTTTTGAAAACGGCGTGGTGGCTGAGCCCGACTGGGTGCTGGGCACCGAGGGTCGCATGCGCTCGCGCTGCCGGGCCTTTGTGCTGGGATCGGAAGAGCATGCCCGCCCGGTGTACCAGGGCTTTGTGAACTGGATTGGTATTTGCGAAACGGCGGAGCCGGTGTTCGAGCCCGGTGCCGTGCTGGACTACTGGGGCACGGGTGAGCGCTTTGGGGTGGTGGCCCTGTCGCCGCACCACGCCTACTGGGCGGGTGGTGCCGCTGCGCCCTTGGGGCAAGCCCAGCCCGCGCACTACCGGGCGGAATTGACCCGGCGCTTTGCCCACTGGCCCGCGCCTGTGCAACATGCTTTGGCGGGCACGCCGGACAGCGGCATCCACCAGATCTTTCTGCACGACCACGACCCCACGCCCCAGTGGCAGCGCGCCAATGTGCTGCTGCTGGGCGACGCGGCGCACGCGCCCCTGCCCACTTCGGGCCAGGGCGCCTGCCAAGCGCTGGAAGATGCCTGGCATCTAGCGCAATGCCTGCCTGCTGATGTGGTGGATGTGGCTTTGGCCTTGCAGCAGTTTGCACAACTGCGCCAGCCCAAGACATCGGGCATCATCCAGTCTGGCCGTGGCTTGGCGCGCAGTATTTTTCACACCCCGCCTGTGGGCATTGCGCAGCGCAACCGCTTGGCGCGCGAGACCGACTACACGGCCATGGCGGCCGGCATGGCCCAGGGCTGGGGGCAGGGCTTACCAAATTGATAGCGATTCAGGAGCAACCCCGACTCAATCTTCAACAAACGCCTCTTCACGCTTAGCCTTGATGGAAGGCATAAGCACCACGACCAGCAACAGCACAGCCGCAGCCAGCAGACTGGCTGACAGAGGACGGGTGAGGAACACACTCCAGTCCCCACGGCTGAGCAGCAGTGCACGGCGCAAGTACTCTTCCATCATCGGCCCCAGGATAAAGCCCAGCAGCAGCGGAGCAGGTTCTGTGCCCAGCTTGATGAACAGGTAACCAATCACGCCAAACAGGCC
>NZ_JBFUBO010000008.1:0-239614 GCF_056405715.1 Rhodoferax sp. P1_F3
AAGGCAAAGAAATGGTGATGCCTGGTGACAACGTGTCGATCACTGTGAAGCTGATCAACCCCATCGCCATGGAAGAAGGCCTGCGCTTCGCCATCCGCGAAGGTGGTCGTACCGTCGGCGCCGGTGTGGTTGCGAAAATCATCGCGTAATTCGCGCAAACTAAGGAATTACGATGGCCGCCAAGCAAAAAATCCGCATTCGCCTGAAGGCGTTTGACTACAAGCTGATTGACCAATCGGCTGCTGAAATCGTTGACACCGCCAAGCGCACTGGCGCGATTGTCAAAGGCCCCGTGCCTTTGCCAACCCGCATGAAGCGTTTTGACATCCTGCGTTCACCCCACGTGAACAAGGCCAGTCGCGATCAGTTTGAAATTCGTACGCACCAGCGTCTGATGGACATCGTTGATCCCACAGACAAAACTGTAGACGCGCTGATGAAGCTCGATCTGCCAGCTGGCGTGGACGTTGAAATCAAGCTGCAGTAAGAAATAGTGGCTTTGGACGCAAGTCCAAAGCTTCTGACCGGTGAGGAAAGCAGGGGCTTGTGCAAATCACAGGTCCACGCTATACTCGCTGGCTCTGCTCCATGTGCTTTTGCATGTGGGTGGAGTTTTATTAACAGTCTCTCACGCAAAAACGCTGTAGCCAATTGAAGTTGCAGCGGTGGGAGTTACGGAGAAAACAATGAGTCTTAGCAATCACTTAGGGTTGCTGGGTCGCAAGGTTGGCATGATGCGCCTATTCACCGATGACGGGGATGCAGTTCCTGTTACGGTGGTAGATGTGTCGAACAACCGCGTGACGCAGGTCAAAACCCAGGAGAACGATGGCTACGTTGCCTTGCAGGTAACGTTCGGTGCACGCAAAGCTTCGCGTGTGACCAAGCCTATCGCCGGCCACCTTGCCAAAGCAGGTGTTGAAGCCGGTGAAATCATCCAGGAATTTCGCGTAACCGCTGATGCGGCCGCAAAGTACACCGCTGGTGTTACTGTGCCCGTTGCTGATGTGTTTGTTGTTGGTCAAAAAGTGGACGTGCAAGGCACCTCCATTGGTAAAGGCTTTGCCGGTACCATCAAGCGCCACAACATGAGCTCGCAGCGTGCTTCGCACGGTAACAGCCGTTCGCACAACGTTCCCGGTTCTATCGGTATGGCACAAGACCCAGGTCGCGTGTTCCCCGGTAAGCGCATGACGGGTCACTTGGGTGACGTCACCAAAACTACGCAAAACCTCGATGTGATCCGCATCGACGAAGTGCGTCAATTGTTGTTGATCAAGGGTGCGATCCCCGGTGCAGCAGGTGGTTTTGTGACCGTCCGTCCCGCAGTCAAGGCTAAAACAGCGAAAGGAGCGAACTGATGCAGCTCGAACTCCTGAATGACCAAGGTCAGGCTACGTCGAAATACGATGCGCCAGAAACCGTGTTTGGTCGCGCATACAACGAAGACTTGGTTCACCAAGTGGTGGTGGCCTTCCAGGCCAACGCGCGTCAAGGCACCCGTGCCCAAAAAGACCGCGAGCAAGTCCATCACTCGACCAAGAAGCCTTTCAAGCAAAAGGGAACGGGCCGTGCCCGTGCCGGTATGACTTCCTCGCCACTGTGGCGCGGGGGCGGCCGCATTTTCCCTAACATGCCCGATGAAAACTTCGGTCAAAAGATTAACAAGAAAATGTACCGTGCCGGTATGGCTTCCATCTTGTCTCAGCTGGCCCGCGAAGGCCGTCTGGCAGTGGTTGACTCCCTGAAGGTGGATTCTCCCAAGACCAAGCCATTGGCAGCTAAATTCAAGGCGATGAACCTTGAGTCCGTGCTGGTGATTGCTGACGAAGTGGATGAAAACCTGTACTTGGCATCTCGCAACCTGGTGAACATCTTGGTTGTTGAGCCTCGCTATGCAGATCCCCTGTCGTTGGTGCACTACCGCAAGGTGCTGGTGACCAAGGCTGCCATGGACAAACTCAAGGAGATGTTCGCATGAGCGCCCGTATGAACAACACGTCGAAAGTCAAGTACGACGAAGGTCGTTTGATGCAGGTTCTGGTTGCTCCCATCGTGTCTGAAAAGGCAACCATGGTGGCTGAAAAATCCAATGCTGTGACGTTCAAGGTGCTGCAAGACGCTACCAAGCCCGAAATCAAGGCCGCTGTGGAATTGATGTTCAAGGTGGAAGTGCAAGGCGTTTCTGTGGTGAACACAAAAGGCAAGGCCAAGCGCTTTGGCAAATCGAATGGCCGTCGCGACAACGTTCGCAAAGCCTACGTGATGCTCAAGCCCGGCCAAGAGCTGAACCTTGGTGGGGAGGCCGCGTAATCATGGCTGTCATTAAAATGAAACCTACTTCTCCAGGCCGTCGTGGCGTGGTGAAGATTTCGCGTGACCACCTGTACAAGGGTGCCCCTCACGCTGCATTGTTGGAACCTCAATTCCAGCAAGCCGGTCGTAACAACAACGGCCACATCACCACCCGTCACAAGGGCGGTGGACACAAGCACCACTACCGCGTTGTCGACTTTGTCCGCAACAAGGACGGCATTCCTGCCAAGGTGGAACGCATTGAGTACGATCCCAACCGCTCTGCGCACATCGCTCTGGTGTGCTACGCCGACGGTGAGCGCAAGTACATCATTGCCCCCCGTGGTCTGGAAGTCGGCGCAACCATCATGAATGGTTCCGAAGCTCCTATCCGCGTGGGTAACACTTTGCCTATCCGCAACATCCCAGTGGGTTCCATCATCCATTGCGTGGAACTGCAAGTTGGCAAGGGCGCACAGATCATCCGCTCTGCGGGTACCTCTGCAACCCTGTTGGCCCGTGAAGGCACCTACGCCCAGGTCCGCGTTCGCTCCGGTGAAGTTCGCAAGATCCACATCGATTGCCGTGCAACCATTGGTCAAGTCGCCAACGAAGAGCACAGCCTGCGCCGTCTGGGTAAAGCCGGTGTCAAGCGCTGGATGGGTATTCGCCCGACCGTTCGCGGTGTGGTGATGAACCCTGTGGACCACCCACACGGTGGTGGCGAAGGCAAGACTGGCGAAGGCCGTCATGCAGTCGATCCTTGGGGTAATCTGACCAAGGGTTACCGTACCCGTAACAACAAGCGCACGCAGGTCATGATCGTGTCGCGTCGCAAGAAGTAAGGGGTAGGTAAATGACTCGTTCTCTCAAAAAGGGTCCCTTTGTGGACCACCACCTGGTAGCCAAGACCGAAAAGGCCGTCGCTACCAAGGACAAGAAGCCGATTAAGACTTGGTCGCGTCGTTCTATGATCTTGCCCGATTTCATCGGCTTGACCATTGCTGTGCACAACGGCAAACAGCACGTGCCTGTCTATATCACCGATCAAATGGTTGGCCACAAGTTGGGTGAGTTCGCTCTGACCCGTACTTTCAAGGGTCACCCTGCGGACAAAAAAGTCCAAAAGAAATAAGGAGGTGACCATGGAAACTCGTGCAACCCTTCGTGGCGTCCGTTTGTCGGTAGACAAGGGTCGTCTGGTCGCGGATCTGATCCGTGGCAAAAAAGTTGACCAAGCTCTGAACATCTTGCAATTCACACAGAAAAAAGCTGCTGTGATCATCAAGAAGGTTCTGGAGTCCGCCATTGCCAATGCTGAGCACAATGATGGCGCCGACATCGACGAACTGAAGGTGAAAACCATCTACGTTGAGCAAGGTGCTTCTCTGCGTCGCTTCACGGCACGTGCCAAAGGCCGTGGCAATCAAATCCGCAAGCCCACGTGCCACGTGTACGTGACGGTTGGTAACTGAAAGAGGCCAGGAAGATATGGGACAAAAAATCCACCCAACCGGCTTTCGCTTGGCGATCAGCCGTAATTGGTCTTCTCGTTGGTACGCTAGTAACCGCGATTTCGCGGGCATGCTGGCCGAAGACATCAAGGTGCGTGAGTACCTGAAGGCCAAGTTGAAGAATGCTTCGGTTTCGCGCATTCTGATCGAGCGTCCTGCCAAGAACGCACGTATCACCATTTTCTCGGCTCGTCCGGGCGTGGTGATCGGCAAGAAGGGCGAAGACATCGAAAACTTGAAGCGCGATCTGGGCAAGCAATTGGGCGTGCCAGTGGCAGTGAACATCGAAGAAGTGCGCAAGCCCGAAATCGATGCCAAGCTGATTGCTGACAGCATCACCCAACAGCTCGAAAAACGCATCATGTTCCGCCGTGCCATGAAGCGCGCCATGCAAAACGCTATGCGTTTGGGCGCCTTGGGCATCAAGATCATGTCGTCCGGTCGTCTGAATGGCATCGAAATTGCTCGTACCGAGTGGTACCGTGAAGGCCGTGTGCCATTGCACACCCTGCGCGCTGACATTGACTACGGAACTTCCGAAGCCAAGACCACGTACGGCATCATCGGTGTGAAGGTCTGGGTCTACAAGGGTGATACCTTGGGCCGTAACGATCTGCCCGCTGCTGTGGAGCCTCGTTCTGAAGAAGAACGTCGCCCACGTGGTCCCCGCCGCGATGACCGTGGTGGTGCCCGTCCAGGTGCTGACCGTGCTGCTCCCCGTGGCGCTCGTCGTCCCGTGGGTGGCAATGCAGCCCCTGCCGATGGCAGCGACAAGCCCGCAGAAGCACTTGGTGCTGATGCAAACAAACCAGCCGTTAAGCGCGTTCGTAAAATCGCCGCGCCAGCTGCAGCAGCTGACGGTAAAGGAGAATAACCATGTTGCAACCCGCTCGCCGGAAATACCGCAAAGAGCAAAAAGGCCGTAACACCGGTATTGCTACCCGAGGAAGCTCGGTCGCATTCGGTGACTTCGGTCTCAAATGTACTGACCGCGGCCGTCTGACGGCTCGCCAGATCGAAGCTGCACGTCGTGCAATTTCCCGTCACGTGAAGCGTGGCGGTCGTATCTGGATTCGCGTGTTCCCTGACAAGCCGATTTCCCAAAAGCCTGCTGAAGTGCGTATGGGTAACGGTAAAGGTAACCCCGAGTACTACGTGGCTGAAATCCAGCCCGGCAAGATCGTTTTTGAAATCGTCGGTGTGCCTGAAGAGCTGGCACGCGAGGCATTCCGTTTGGCTGCGGCCAAGCTGCCTCTGCGTACTACGTTCGTGGCACGCATGATTGGCCAGTAATTCAGGAGATATCGACATGACGAAAGCTGCTGAACTGCGCACCAAAGACATTGCCGGTCTGACTACGGAAGTCAAAGAGCTGCAAAAAGCCCACTTTGGCCTGCGTATGCAAAAAGCCACGCAACAACTCAACAACACCGCTACGCTGCGCTCTGCGCGCCGTGATATTGCTCGCGCCAAGACTATTCTTGTCGAGAAGCAAAGCGCTGAAAAATCCGCCAAATAAGGAGCGATAAATGACGGAAGCTAAAAAATCCCTCAAGCGCACCTTGATTGGCAAGGTGGTCAGCGACAAGCGTTCGAAGACAGTGACTGTACTGATCGAGCGTCGCGTGAAGCATGAGCTTTACGGCAAGATCGTGGCAAAAACCAGCAAGTACCACGCCCATGACGAAAAGGGCGAGTACAAGTTGGGTGATGTCATCGAAATCACGGAAAGCAAGCCCATTTCCAAGACCAAGAACTGGATTGCGACCCGCTTGGTGGAAAAGGCTGCTGCAGTCTAAGCCTATCGGCTTCGTTCACTGCAAGTGACTTCAAAACGGCCCACAATGTGGGCCGTTTTCATTGGTACTTTGAAAACGTACTTTCATTCTCAGGAGCACACATGATTCAAGTCGGTCAAACCCTTCCCGCCACCACACTGATGGAGTATTCCGAAGTCGAGGGCGAGGGCTGCAGCCTGGGCCCTAACGCTGTTGACGTGGCCAAGGCCACCGCCGGCAAGACCATCGCGTTGTTTGCCCTGCCTGGCGCCTTCACTCCTACCTGCTCGGCACAACACGTGCCAGGCTACGTGCAAAACGTGGAAGCCTTCCAGGCGGCCGGCGTGGACGAAATCTGGTGTGTCAGCGTCAACGACGCCTTTGTGATGGGTGCCTGGGCACGTGACCAGAAAACAGCGGGCAAGGTCCGCATGTTGGCGGACGGCAGTGCTGCTTTTGCCCAAGCCACAGGCTTGACACTGGACCTGACCAGCCGCGGCATGGGCCTGCGCAGCAACCGCTACTCCATGCTGGTGAAAGACGGCAAGGTGGTTTCGCTGAACGTGGAAGCCCCGGGTAAGTTTGAAGTGAGCGACGCAGCAACCTTGCTCGCCCAAGCCAAGGCCTAAGGCGCCCGCATCGGCGTAAAGCCCTGCCGTACGTTGATGCGGCAGGGCTTTTTTTGCCTACAGCTCTGCCTTCAGGTAGTGCGCACCGGGAATCGGGTTGTAGTAGAACGGTGGCACCTCTTCAAAGCCCAGTTCGGCATACAGGGCACGGGCGGACTCCATATCGTCCAGGGTGTCCAGCAGTACGCAGCTGTAGCCCGACTGCCGCGCAGCATCCAGAATGCCCTCAGCCAGCATGCGGCCTAAGCCCAAGCCCCGAAATTCGGGTCGCACATACAGGCGCTTCATCTCCGAGGCGTTGGTGTAATCGGCACTGTCCAGGGGGCGCAATGCGCAGCAGCCAGCAAATACAGCGCCGACCACCGCCACCAGCAAGCTGCCCCGCGGCGCAGCGTACTCTCCGGGTAACTGCTGCAGCTCGGTCTCAAAGTTCTGAAAGCACAGATCCACACCCAGGCTGTCGGCGTACTCTTTGAACAGCACGCGTACACCATCCAGGTCAGCGGGGGATTGGGGTTGCAGCAGCCGCGCCTTTTCGGGTGCCTGCAGGGCAGATTCTGGGTTCATTCTGCCCACCGCAACAGGGCGGTGACCAGGCCCGCACACAACAGAAAAACAATCAGCGCCAAGGTTCGTGAGGCTGCGTCGTCGCGCGAGGAGGGCACGGCGTCTGCCAACAGCTTGTCGCCGTGCAGCATAGGTGCTACCAGGTTGTGGCCCTTCTTGAATTTGTAAAACAGGATGGCAGCGATGTGTAGCAGCACCAGAACAATCAGGATAACCTTGCCAATGTCGGCGTGGTAATCGCTCGCCAGACTCACCCACTTGCTGCTCACAAACTTGGTCAAGGGGCCTGAGGAGGCGATCTCGTCGTCGCTGAACAGACCGGTGAAGACCTGCAGTAGGCTGAACCCCAACAGGGCCAGCACCGACAAAAAACCCAATGGATTGTGGCCTACGCTATGCAGCGGGGTACCTTCGCCGCGCAGATAGCGCAGGATAGTGGACGGGCGGTAGACGAAGTTGGAGAAGCGCGACCAGTGTCCGCCCACACAGCCCCACACCAGGCGGAATAGCAGCAAGGCCAATACGCTGTAACCCAGACGAAAGTGCCACTCGAATACGCCAGTCTGTCCCGTGAATACCAATGCCACAAAGCACACTGCCAACGCCCAATGGAAGAGCCGCGTGGGCAGGTCCCACACCCTGGTTGTCTGCATAGTTAGTCCCCCGATACGAAGGGCGGTACCGACACGCCGCCAAGCGACAATGTAGCACTGCGCCGGGCGCCACTGGTGATGTGCATGGGACTTACCCTCGGTTACCCGCCGCGTGAGAACTTTTGCGAATTGGCGTTACTCTATCCGCTGGCAATTTCCACCCACCCCTCGAGAGGACGACCCATGAAAAAGCTTGTTTCCCTGGTTTTGGCCGCGACGGCCCTCGTGATTGCGGCGCCGGCCTCCGCACAGTTTGCCAAAGCGGAAGACGCCATCAAGTACCGCAAGAGTGTGATGTTTGTGATGCAGCAGAATTTTGGCCGGGTGGCTGCCATGGCGGCGGGCAAAGCCCCGTTTGATGCCAAGGTGGCCGCGGACAGCGCCGAAGTGGCGGCGTTCATGAGCAAACTGCCCTGGAGCGCGTTTGTAGAGGGCTCAGACAAGGGCGACACCAAGGCCAAGGCCGAAATCTGGACCGACAAAGCCAAATTCAATGAGAACGCGGAGAAGCTGCAGGCTGACATGGCCAAACTCAGCGCCGCTGCCAAAACCGGCAACCTGGACACTATCAAAGCCGCTGTAGGTGCGGCGGGCGGCAACTGCAAAACTTGCCACGACGCCTTCCGCAGCTAGGCATCAGCCCGCCCCAGTTTTGCAGGAAACTGCTCAGGTTTCCTGCAGCAGTTTCTCGATGAGCTGGTGCAGCTCGGTGAAATTGGGCTCGCCCACGTAGCGCTTGACGATCTCGCCGCGCTTGTTCACCAGGTAGCTGGTGGGGGTGATGCCCACTTCGCCCCAGGCTTTGGCCACGGCACCAGTGTTGTCAATGGCGACATCAAACGGCAGCTTGCGCGTCTGCACATAGTTCACCACGTAGCTGGGCGGGTCATAGGACATGGCCACGGCCATGGTGCCGTAGCCCTGGCCCTTGTATTTTTCGTAGGTGGCGATGACCTTGGGCATCTCCGCCACGCAGGTGACGCAGCTGGTGGCCCAGAAGTTCACCAGGGTCACGCGGCCCTTGAGGTCGGTGGTTTGCCTTTGGGAACCGTCCAGCAGTACGAAAGTTGAAGCTGGTGCAGCATTGCCGTTGCCCAGTAAATAAGCGCCAGCAAGTACAGCGCAAGCCGCTACGATGCTGGCGATCGCGATTTGTTTTTTCATCTCAGTAGGTACCCCACATGGACCGTCGACATTTTAATTCTTTCACGCTAACCAGTGCTGCCCTGTGGGCCGCTGCCAGTTTGCAACCCGCCTACGCCTTGAGTCTGGAGGATCTGACCAACGCAGACGCCTCCAAGGGCCTGAAAACCGCGCTGGAAAAAGGCGCGCTGGCCGCCGTGGGCATTCTGGGCACCACGGATGGATTCCTGGGCAACGAAAAAGTTCGCATTCCTTTGCCCGGTTATCTCGAAGATGCTGGAAAACTGCTGCGCACCTTTGGCCAGGGCGCCCGGGTGGACGAGCTGGTGACCTCCATGAACCGCGGTGCCGAGGCCGCCGTGCCCATGGCCAAGGACCTGCTAGTCAAGGCCGTGCAGACCATGTCGGTGAACGACGCCAAGGGCATTCTGACAGGCGGTGACACCGCCGTGACCCAATTTTTTGCCGAGAAAACGCGCTCGCCGTTGGGCGTCAAGTTCCTGCCCATCGTGACCAAGGCCACAGCGAAAGTCGGCCTGGCCGACAAGTACAACCAACTGGCCGGCAGGGCATCGGAGCTGGGGCTGATGAAGAAAGAAGACGCCAATATCCAGCAGTATGTGACCGGTAAGGCACTGGATGGCCTGTTCTTCATGATTTCGGAAGAAGAGAAGAAGATTCGCCAAAACCCGGTGGCCTACGGCAGCTCCATTTTGACCAAGGTCTTTGGCGCGCTGAAGTGAAGAGCATGGAGCGCGTGCGGGCGTGGCTGCCTGCCGTGTTGGCGCTCGCCTTCGCTTCCACGCTGGGGGCCTGCAGCCCGGCGCTGAACTGGCGCCAGGCCAGCGTGGCGTCGGTCTCGGTGATGCTGCCCTGCAAGCCCGACAAGGCGCAGCGCAGCGTCACGCTGGTGCCGCACACCTTGGCGATGGACATGGTGGGCTGCGAGGCGGGCAGTGCGCTGTTTGCGGTGAGCCGCGTGGAATTGCCCGAAGGTGTGGCCGCGCCCGAGGTGTTGGCCGCGTGGCGCGCCCAGGCACTGGCCGCCCTGCGCGCGAGCCAGGTGCAGGACCAGCCCATGGCGGGCGCCACCCTGCTGCAGGCCCAGGGCCTGCGGCCCGACGGTCGTGCGGTGCAAGCCCAACTGCTGTGGCGCCTAAGGGGGCGTCAGATTGTTCACTGGGCGGTGTATGCCGAACGCCTGGGGCCGGACATGACCGAACCGTTTTTCGCCGAGACACCGCAGCCATGACATTGCTGTCGCCCCGCAAGGCGGTGGGTGTCTTTCTGGCGTTTGGGCTGGCCTACTTCCTCTCCGCCCTGATCCGGGCCATCACCGCCACACTGGCCCCGACGCTGGTGCAGGAATTTAGCCTGTAGTCGCGCGACCTGGGACTGCTGGCGGCCCGTGTGCTGTTGGGCTGGGCCAACCCCTGGCTGGCACGCCTGGGCCACACCGCTACGCGCCTGATTGCGCTGGGTTTGTCACTGAGTTTCGTGTTGTTTGCTATTCTTTTAGTAGCTAATGGCGCAATCACGACGGGGGGCTACAACCCTGTTTACGGTGCAGTGGGGTATTGGGCTGCTGCTTGACGGCTTCAAGGTGCTGGGCCTGGCCGATGTGGCGGCGTACTAGGCGGCATTTGGTGCCTACGGCCTTACCTGTGTCGCGGCCTATGTGCATTTCCTGCTGGCAAAGGCGCCATAATCACTCTTCACCCGCTCCGCGCTCCCTCATGAACACAGGCATTCTCATCGTCGCCCATGCACCGCTGGCCAGTGCGCTGCGCACAGCGGCCCTGCACGTGTACCCCGAGGCGGCGGCCGGTGTGCTGGCGCTGGACGTGGCACCCAACGAGAGCACCGACATCACCCGCATGGCGGCGCAGGCGCTGCTGGCCCAGCTGGGCACCCCCCAGGCCTTGGTGCTGACCGATGTGTTCGGTGCCACGCCCTGCAATGTGGCGCAAAAAGTGGTGGACGGCATCAGCACCAAACTGGTGGCTGGCGCCAACCTACCCATGCTGCTGCGCACCGTCAACTACCGCCACGAGGTGCTGGACGTGCTCATCACGCGGGCGCTGGCTGGCGGTATCCAGAGCATCATGCAAGTGGCGGTCACCGCCCCCCAAAACCAACATCGCAAACCCCATGATCAGCATCAACACGACCATAGTCAATAAACTGGGATTGCACGCCCGAGCGTCGGCCAAGCTCACTAAGCTGGCCGGCAGTTTCCCCTGCGAGGTGTGGATGGCCCGCGGCGAGCGCCGCGTGAACGCCAAGAGCATCATGGGCGTGATGATGCTGGCCGCTGGCATTGGCTCCGAAGTCATGCTGGAAACCAGCGGCGAGCGCGAGCAGGAAGCCATGGACGCCTTGCTGGCATTGATCAACGACAAGTTTGGCGAAGGCGAATGACATTTTCCATCCACGGTTTGACGGTCTCGCGCGGCATCGCCATTGGGCGTGCCGTGCTGGTGGCGTCGAGCCGCGTGGATGTGGCGCATTACTTCGTCAAACCTCATGAGGTGGAATCGGAGATAGACCGGGTGCGTGTCGGACGCGACGCGGTGGTGGAAGAGATTGCCCGCCTGCAGGACAGCATCACCCGCATGGGCCCCAAGGAGGCACCGCACGAGTTGTCCGCCCTGCTGGACGTGCACCTGATGCTGCTGCAGGACGAAGAATTGGTGGCAGGCGTCAAGCACTGGATCACCGACCGGCTGTACAACGCCGAGTGGGCGCTGACCACACAGCTGGAAATCATCGCGCGCCATTTCGACGAAATGGAAGACGCCTACCTGCGCGAGCGCAAGACCGACATGGAGCAGATCTGCGAACGCGTGCTGCGCGCCATGAAGGGCGCCCAATCCCCCGTGCTGCAACCGGTGCAGCGCAGCCCGCGCAAGCCCTCGCAACAAGACCTGCTGCTGGACGACACCGTGGACGTGCCACTGGTGCTCATCGCGCACGACCTGTCGCCGGCCGACATGCTGCAGTTCAAGCAGAGTGTGTTTGCGGGCTTCATCACCGATGTGGGTGGTAAGACTTCACACACCGCCATCGTGGCGCGCAGCATGGACATCCCCGCTGTGGTTGGCGCACGCACCTGCAGCCAATTGGTGCGCCAGGACGACTGGGTCATCATCGATGGCGATGTGGGCGTGGTCATTGTCGATCCCTCGCCCATCATCCTGGCCGAATACGGCTTCAAGCAGCGTCAGGGCGAGTTGGAGCGCGGCCGACTGCAGCGCCTGCTGCACACACCCGCCGTCACCATGGACGACCAGCGTGTGCAGCTGCTGGCCAACATCGAAATGCCCGAGGACGCCCAGGTGGCGCTCAAGGCTGGTGCGCTGGGCGTGGGCCTGTTTCGCAGCGAATTTTTGTTCATGGGGCGCCAGGGTCGCCTGCCCGACGAGGAAGAGCAGTACCAGGCCTACAAAAAGGCTGTGGAAGGCATGCAGGGCCTGCCGGTGACCATCCGCACGGTGGACGTGGGCGCCGACAAGCCGCTGGATGCCTCCGTGCGTGATGACGCCCACCTGAACCCTGCGCTGGGTCTGCGTGCCATCCGCTGGAGCTTGGCCGACCCGGGCATGTTTCTGACCCAGTTGCGCGCCATCCTGCGCGCCGCAGCGCATGGCAAGGTGCGATTGCTGATTCCCATGCTGGCCCATGCCCGCGAGATCCGGCAGACCATTGCCCACATCGAGAAGGCGCGTGCGCAGCTCGACCGCCGCGGTGTGGCCTACGGGCCCATTCAGCTTGGCGCAATGATCGAGATTCCGGCCGCGGCGTTGAGCCTGCGCCTGTTCCTCAAGTACTTTGATTTCCTCTCCATCGGTACCAACGACCTGATCCAGTACACGCTGGCGATCGACCGGGCCGACGAGTCGGTGGCGCATCTGTACGACCCCATGCACCCCGCCGTGCTGCGCCTGGTGGCCGACACCATTGCCGAGTGCCGCGCCCAGGGCAAGGATGTGAGTGTGTGCGGCGAGATGGCCGGCGACGTGACCATGACGCGCCTGTTGCTGGGCCTGGGCCTGCGCAGCTTCTCCATGCACCCGGCACAGATTCTGGCGGTCAAGCAAGAGATCTTGCGCGCCGACGCGGGCAAGCTGGAGGCTTGGGCGCAGGGCGTGTGCGACGCCGAAGAACCTGGCGAAGAGCTCAGCAGTCGCCCCATGCCGCTATAAAAACAGGAGCTGCTCGCGCAGTGTTGACGGGGGCTGGATGTCGTTTTTCTTCTGATTCCGAGTCCGCCAACCTTCTCAAACCCCCAGGTAGTTCGACAGAGCCGCGCTGCCCGCCACATCATCCGCCAGGCCCTGCAACACCACTTGCCCTTTTGCAGCACCAGGGCTTGGTCGGCACGGGCCAGCACAATCAGCTCGGGGTGGGTCATCAGTGCACGGCCAATCGACGGCATCTGCTGCTCGGCGCCGGAGAGCAGCGCACCGACAGGTTGGGGAGCACTCCTCGCCCCTCGGGCACATAGGCCACACCCTGGCGGGCGACCTCGTGCGGCTTGAAGCGCGGGGCGTCCTTGCCAAGCAGCGTGATGTGGCCGTCGCGCTGTGCCACATACCGGCTTGCTGGCTCTGGAAAAGGTGAGCTGACACCGGTGCGACCACCACCGATGGGCGGTGATTTGACGGGTTCGCGTTTGAGAGGTATCTGCTACTCGCTACGGGAGAAACAGTCGTGCTTACTTCTCCATGCGTTCGATCATCGCCCTCAGCGCACCGGGTGCCTTGAGGGCTTCCCCGCCTGAGTCGATCCGCCCCAGGCTGATGAGCCCCTCGGAATAGCGGAATTCCTTGTGAAAGATAGCCAGATTCCCCCAGGGAGCGTAGTAGGTGATGTCACCTGCCGATGGCGTAAAACCGGCAGGTGCGCCCTTCGTTGCGAGTTTCCTTGGTAGGTAGGCGATCTTTTCCGTGGAGGCGTAATCCTCCAGCGTCAGATTCAGATTCAGCGGCAGCAAGGACAGGAAATCACGTGCCGCAGGGGTGTCATGCAGGCTGGCCGTCACCGTTTTTCCGTCGATGGTCAGACGAATCTTCACCGTGTTTTGCTCAGGGTTCACCGTCTCGTTGAGTCGTTCTGTGGGCGACTTCTTTGGCTCCCCTGTTGCGCATACGGGGCGTGAAAGCATCAGGGCCAAACAAGCAATCGATATGGCGGCAGGTCGCATGGCGTTCTTCATGGTTAGACATCCAATTTCTTCAGGCCGTCAGGCGTGTCCACGTCCAATAGGTTAATGGGGGCGCACAAAGGGGTGCAGGAGCTTGTCGCCACCGAAGCGCTGGCCGCTTCCGGCGGCGAGTAGCAATCCGACGATGGGTTCCGTTCGTGTGCTCGCCATGGTCATGTCGCCGAGCAAGCCCGCGTGTCTCCAGTCGGCGTTGCTCTCGCATCCCGCAAGGGCGCAGCCACTCCATTCTTCACCGCCGTCATTTCGGCGAGGATCGCCAGCGCAATTTCCGGCGGCGTTTTGCTGCCGATGGCCAGTCCCACCGGGCCATGCAGGCGCGCCAGTTCCTCAGCTGAAAGACCGAAGTGCTGCGCCAGTCGCTCGCGCCGCTTTGCGTTATTGAGATGCGATCCGATGGCACCGACATAGAAGGCTGGCGACTTGAGCGCCTCCAGCAGCACCATGTCATCAAGCTTGGGGTCGTGGGTGAGTGCCACGACGGCCAGGCGGGGGTCTGCTTGCAGGGCGAGCAGCGCGTCGTCGGGCATGGTGGTGACCAGTTGCGCGCCTGGCACGTCCCAACCGATGCCATATTCCTCGCGTGGGTCGCAGACGATGATCTCATAGTCCAGTGCTTGCGCCATCTGCGCGAGATAGTGCGAGATCGATCCGGCACCCACCATGAGCAGACGCCATTGGGGGCCATGGACGGTGGTCAGGTATTCGCCGTCCCAGTGCAGCGCGTCACCGCGCCGTGCCTCGGTCACCTCCACGATGCCGTTGTGCAAATCGACACGCCGCTTTACCAGTTCTCGCTTGGACAAGCGCATTGCCAGGTCTTCCATTTGCGTCGGATCAGGTGCTGGTTCGACCACGAGTTCGAGC
Organism: Rhodoferax sp. P1_F3; assembly: GCF_056405715.1. NCBI lineage: Bacteria > Pseudomonadati > Pseudomonadota > Betaproteobacteria > Burkholderiales > Comamonadaceae > Rhodoferax > Rhodoferax sp. P1_F3. The sequence goes on from NZ_JBFUBO010000008.1 coordinate 14,671, forward strand.
GTGCCGCCGCAGGGAAGACCAAAGCGCGTCGCCTCGTCCTTTGTCACGCCATACACCAGCCTGAACGGGCCGCTCGACGGCCCCAGTCGCCCCTCTCGCATGCGGACAATGAGGTCGTCTTCGATGCAGCCGCCAGATACAGAACCTTCCAGCAGGCCATCGTCGCGCAGCGCCAGCCAGGAGCCCGGCGGGCGCGGTGCTGAACCCCAGGTGCGGGCCACCGTCACCAGCGCGAAGCGGTGCCCGGCCGCCGCCCAGCGCCTGGCCGCAGCCAGCACTTGCAGATCGAGGCTTTCCATCAGGCCTTCAGCTCATCGGTACGAATGGGCAGGTTGCGCACCCGCTTGCCCGTGGCCGCAGCGATGGCGTTGGCCAGGGCCGGAGCCAGCGGAGGCACCGCTGGCTCGCCCATGCCGGAGGGTCTCGCGGCTGAGGGAACAATAAACACATCAACCTTCGGCATGTCACTGATGCGAATGGGCGCGTAGTCATGGAAGTTGGATTGCTCGACCACACCCTCCTTCAGGGTGATCGCGCCGTTGAGTGCCGCCGACAGTGCGAATCCAACCGAGCCTTCAGCCTGCGCGCGCACAATATCGGGATTGATTGCTGTGCCGCAGTCCACGGCGCAGACGACACGGTCGACCTTGAAGCTGCCGTCAGGCTGTACCGTGACTTCGACCACCTGCGCCACATAGGAACCGAAGGACTCGTGCACTGCCACACCGCGCCCGCGGCGCTCGCCAGTAGCGCCGTGCGCAAGCGGCTTGTCCCAACCCGCTTGCTCGGCGGCGAGCTTGAGGACACCGGTATGTCGTGGATGCTTGTCGAGCAGCGCAAGACGGAAGGCCACGGGGTCCTGGCTGGCCGCCACAGCCACCTCATCAATGAACGTTTCGGTTGAATACGCCGTGTGACTTGATCCGACCGAGCGCCACCAATGCACCATCACCCCGATATCTGTTGGCGTATGCAGATCGACCAGCAGATTGGGAATCGCATAGGGCAAGCTTGCCGCGCCCTCTACGGAAACGGGATCAATGCCGTCCTTGATCATCATCGCAAACGGGGAGCCGCCCAGAATGGATTGACCGACCAAACGGTGATGCCAGCCTATGAGTTTCCCCTGCGCATCGAGCGCAGCTTCCAGTGCGTGGTGGAAGGCCGGACGGTAATAGGCGGCCTTCATATCATCCTCGCGCAACCACACCATCTTGACCGGAGCCTGGCCCTTGATCGCCATGGCGATGGTGACGGCCTCGCGCACATAGTCAGCATCCTTGCTGCCCCGCCGCCCGAAGCTGCCACCAGCATAGAGCATGTGAATGGACACTTGCTCGACCTTGAGGCCCAGGAGTTCCGCCACCCTCATCTGGTCGACGGTCTGCATCTGTTCGCCGTTCCAGATTTCACAACTGTCCTGGCCGAGCCGCACCACGCAGTTCATTGGCTCCATCGCCGCGTGCGCGAGGTAGGGGAAGTCATAGGCGGCGCGCAGCAGGCGTGCTGGTGCTGCAAAGGCGGCATCGGGATCACCCTCCTTGCGGGCAACGGCACCGGGCGATTTGGCAAGCTCATGGTAGCGGGCGAAGATTTCTTCGCTGCCGAGCTTGAACGCAGCGGACTCGTCCCATTCCACCTGCAGTGCGTCACGGCCCTTCTTCGCACTCCAGGTGTCCTTGGCCAACACGGCCACGCCGGTGGGAATCTCCACGACCGCGACCACCCCTTTGACCGCTTTGGCACCACTCGCGTCGAAGGACTTCACCTTGGCTCCAAAGCGCGGCGGGTGCGCAACCACCGCCGTGAGCATGCCCGGCAGGTGGACATCCTGGGTGAACTGCGCCTTGCCGTTGATCTTGTCGGCCGTATCCCTGCGCGGCGCGCGCTTTCCGATGAGCTTGAACGTCGCGGGGTCTTTCAGTTGGACATCGTCCGGCACCGACTGCCCGGACGCGCTCTTTGCCAAGTCACCGAAACTGGCCCGGCGCTTGGATGGCGTGTGGACGAGCACCCCTTCGCTGACCGTGATTTCGCCAGCCGACACTTGCCACTGCTGCTGCGCCGCAGCCACGAGCATGGCGCGTGCAGACGCTCCTGCCTTGCGCATCTGCTCCCATGAATTGGCCATGGCCGAACTCCCGCCCGTGCCTTGCATCGGCCCCCACAAGAGATTGTTGAAGCGTTTGGCATCGGCCGGTGCACCCTCTACGCGCACCTGCGACCAGGCTGCATCCAGCTCCTCGGCGACGAGGGTGGCCAGGCCAGTGTGGGTGCCCTGGCCCATCTCAAGATGCTTGGCGATGACAGTGACGGTGTTGTCTGTGCCGATCCGCAGGAAGGCATTTGGCTCGAACGTGACAGCGGCACCAACCGCGGATGAGGTCGCTGCAGCGGGAGCAGTCGGCCAATAGATGGCAAGCGTCAATCCGGCCGCACCTTGAAGGAAACGGCGGCGACTGTCGTTTTTGATGTGACTTTTTTCGTTCATGGTGTCCGCTCCTTTAAGCCAGTGATTGCGCAGCTTCGTGAATGGCTGCCCGGATGCGCACGTAGGTCGCGCAGCGGCAGAGGTTTCCGCTCATGGCAGCATCAATGTCCGCGTCTGATGGCTTACGATTTTTTTCAAGCAAATGGATGGCACTCATGATCTGGCCGGACTGGCAATAGCCGCATTGCACGACATCAAGGCGCGTCCATGCCCCTTGCACCGCCTTTGCGACGCGCCCCTTGTTGACAGCTTCGATGGTGACTATCTTCTTGCCCACTGCGGCGGAAGCTGGCGTGCTGCAGGAGCGCACCGGCTCGCCATTCAGATGGATCGTGCACGCACCGCACAGGCCCATGCCGCAGCCGTACTTGGTGCCCGTGAGCTGCAGCTCGTCGCGCAGCACCCACAACAATGGTGTATGAGGATCGGCCGTGGCGTGGGTCGGTTTGCCGTTGATATGGAGTGTGATCATGGATGGTTCCCAAAGAGTGGTTAAGACAGTGGCTATGAGGTCTTGGCCTTCTGGCTGGCGGATTCCTGTACGGTGGTGGCGATTTCCTCCCACGCACCCACCCCCACCAGCACCGCCGTTGTTGCCAGGTGCACGGCCAGCAGCGGGATATCGCCCGCCAGTGCCAACCCAGTCAGTACGGCCAACGCGGCAAGACCAACGAGGTGTGAAAACGGTGGCCGATGCAACGGGTTCGATGCCCAGTTGAAGGCGGTCACACCAGCCAGGTAGAGCATGGGGCCACCAATGACGATGGCCTGGGCAGACCAGCCTTCAGGGCGACTATCTGCCAGCAGCAGAATGTCGGCGACTGCGACGACGATGATCCCGGCAACGATGGGTAGGTGTAGATAGGTATAGACCGTTCCCAGCTGGCCGGGCACATTGGAGTTGGCGATGCGGTGGTGGCCCTGCACGGCACCGCGATGAAAGTAGAGCCACCACATGGCCACCGTCCCCACAAAGCCGCTGGTGAAGCCGGCAGCCTTCGCGATACTCAGGTCGCCCTGCGAGAATGTGGCACCGGTAGAAAGCAGCGATTCGCCCAGTGCAATGATGACGAACAGCGCGCAGCGTTCCGACATGTGCCCGCCGTCGATATCCCAGTCGGCGGCGCTTGAGCGTCCGAGCCCAGGCACCCAGAAGTAAGCACCGGGGGAGATAATTTCGATGAGCAGCGCGGCAGACCACCACACCAGTCTCTGTTCCGGCTCCACCACCGCACCCACGATCCACAAAATTCCGGCCGAACCAAGCCACACCAGAATGCGCTGGAAGTTGCGCCGCAGGGCCAGCCGTTCATGGCGGACCGCCCACAGGAAAAACAGAGTGCGCCCCACCTGGATGCTCACATAGGCAACTGCAAACAACAGGCCGCGTTCACCGAATGCTTGCGGTATCGCAGCCGACATCAGAAGACCGGCCAGCATCCAAGCGAAGAGGGCTGCACGCACCGGTATTCGATCCGGTTCCAGCCAGTTGGTAACCCAGGAGGTGTATACCCACACCCACCACACTGCGGTCATCAGCAGTGCGACTGTAAAGACGCTTTGCGCACCATGGCCGTGCAGCAACATGTGCGACAGTTGCGTGATCGCGAAGACGAAGACCAGATCGAAGAACAACTCGACCATGGTGACGCGACCGCTGGCCTCGCCCTTGCGGTCACGCAGCAGTGAATGTGCAAATTTTGGATGCATGGTCAGCGCTCAGTTCTCCGGGTGGGTAGCATTGGTTGCAGCCTTTTCACGTCATTCGAGCAGTTACAAAGAGCCGTTCGAGCTTCATTTGCCGGGAGGTGCCATGCTTCAGCCCAGCAGTGCGTCACGCAAGACCTCACCCAGGCTGGCTGCGGATTGCGGGTTCTGGCCGGTGATGAGTCGACCATCGACTACCACGTTGTTGGTCCAGTTGGGCGTGTTCTGGTGATGGGCTCCGCGTTCATTGAGCGTGCTTGCCAGCAGGAAGGGCACGACGTCGGTGGATTGCACTTCCTCTTCCTCACCATTGGTGAAGGCTGCCACGCGCTTGCCAGCTACCAGCAGGCTACCGTCGGCACGACGCGCGTTGACCAGTGCTGCAGGGCCATGACAGACCGCCGAGATGATGCCACTCTCCGCATCAATTTCGCGGATGGCTTTCTGAGCAGCGGTGCTTTCTGGAAAGTCCCACATCGTGCCGTGGCCGCCCGCGAAAAAAATGGCGCTGTAGCGCGAAGGATCTACGTCGTCCAAGCACTGCGTGTGGGCAATGGCGTGGAGGTACTCAGCATCGGCCAAGTAGCGGGCGACCACCGGGTCTTTCAAATCCTCCATGCCATCGGGCGGCGCAGCGCCGCCTTTGGGCGAAGCGAATTCCACGCGGATCCCGGCTGCTTGCAGCTTTTCCAGCGGGTGGGTCACTTCGGCCACGTTGAAGCCGGTGGGGATGCCTGTGTCGCCTTTCACATGGGTGCTGGTGACGACGAAGAGGACGGGTTTGAGTTCTGACGCGTGTTTAGACATCGCTATCTCCTGAAAGATGTTGAAAAATGCCCCCAGAATTGATGCATTGCTCCGGGGGCTGGCCAATTACGATTTGGCGAACAGCAACTCCCAATTCAGGAAGGGGCCCAGCGGGATCACTTCCCAACCGATCAGTCCGGCCTTGGCAAGCGGGAACTGCATCAGCTCAGCCCGTGCGGCTTCCACCGAGTCGGCCTCGGCGATGATGGCCACGCCGGGGCGGTCTTGGCGGAAGTAGATGTCGCGTGTGAAGCCGCTCTTGTAGAGCTCCCAGCCGTGGAGGACTTCATCTTTCAAATGGGGGCCGTATTGCTCCAGAGAGGCACCGGGTTGGGGAATGTCGAGGCAAAGCAATTTCATGGTGTATTTCCTTTGGTTAGTGGTTGAGGGAATTTGTGTTTCAAGCCGATTGAGCATGCATGCGGCGCGCGGTTTGCGCGACGCGCTCGCCCAGGTAGGCGGCGGTCAGCAGGTCGCTTTCGGGCGGGGTGACTTCGGGGGAGGCATCGTCGGATTGCGCCATGGCACCCAGCCAGCCGCCGACCCGATTCATGTCGCTGCCGGACTTGCCCGGAAACAGATCCAGACCGACCCAGATCATTCCGTGCTGTGCCGCAAACAGCGTCATCGAGATGAGTGAATTGAGCTTGTCGCCGTGCAAGGCACCAGAGTTGGTGAACCCGGCAGCGATCTTGTTGCGCCACTTCTGAGGCATCCAGGCAGACTTGGTGGAGTCTTCCATGAACTGCTTGAATCTGGCGCTGACCAAGCCGTTGTAAGTCGGTGAGCCGAAGATGATGGCATCGCTGGCTTCCAGCGTGTCCCAGGGAATCGCGCCATCCGCCACGGCGATCAGTTTTGCTTCTGCGCCGGGAATGCGGCGCACGCCCTCTGCAACGGCCTGCGCCTGTTTGGCGGTGTGGCCGTAGCCACTGTCATAGATGATGGATACCTGCATGGATGTTCTCCAGATAAATCGGGTTGTAAGAAATGGCTCAAAGGCTTGCGGCGTAGACCTTGCGGCAAACGTCCTCGGTCACGTCCTGCCGCTCGCCCAGTTGGGTCATGCCATGCGCTTGCAGCGGTTGAAGCAGTCCGTCAATGGCGTCCGCAGTGATGCCGTACTCAGAGAGACGGGTCTTGACACCCAGGCTTTCGAAGAAACTGCGGGTCTTTGCGATGGCCTGGTCGATCCGCTCACCTTCACTGCCTGTGGTGATGCCCCACACGCGCTCGGCGTACTGGAGCAACTTGGCGTGTTTGCTATCGCGGCGCACGTGCAGCATGGACGGCAGCAATACAGCAAGGGTTTGCGCGTGATCCAGGCCGAACTGCGATGTCAGTTCATGGCCAACCAAGTGCGTCGCCCAGTCCTGCGGCACACCAGCGCCAATCAGGCCATTGAGCGCCATGGTGGCGGTCCACGACAGATTGGCCCGTGAGTCGTAGTCTGCAGGCCCGTTTACCACTTTGGGGCCGATCTCGATCAGCGTTTGCAGCAGGCCTTCGGCAAACCGGTCTTGCACGCGTGCGTCAACCGGATAAGTCAGGTACTGCTCGGCAATGTGGGTGAACGAATCCACCACGCCGTTGGCCAATTGGCGTGCGGGCAAGGTGTAAGTCTTTGTCGGGTCAAGAACCGAGAACTGAGGAAAGACCAACGGGCTTGCAAAGAATGCCTTGGTTTTGGTCGACTTGCGGGTAACCACCGCATTGAAGTTCATTTCTGAACCCGTTGCCGCCAAAGTCAGCACCGCGCCGAGCGGAAGAGCCTGGGTGACAGCCCCACCCATAGTCTCAAGAATTTGCCAGGGGTCACCTTCAAAATTGGCGGCGGCTGCGACGAACTTGGTGCCGTCAATGACAGAGCCGCCCCCGACAGCGAGCAGAAAGTCCACTTTTTCTGCGCGCACCAGCTCGACGGCCTTCATCAGGGTCTCGTAGCTGGGGTTGGGTTCGATGCCGCCGAACTCATGGCGCTGGCGCTGCCCGAGCGCCGCACGAACTTCGGACAAAGTGCCGTTCTTCTCGGCGCTTTGTCCGCCGTAAAGAACCAATACGCGGGCATCTTTTGGCACCAGCGTGTCGATACGGGAAATCGTGTCTTGGCCAAACACGATGCGGGTTGGATTCTGGAATTCAAAGTTCAACATCACACTACTCCTGGGTTTTGATGCAATCAGTTCATGCATTGAAAATTTCAACGAAACGAATGCTATTTCTCGCCGCTCGAAACCGGAAGATGCCCTATAGTTGAATGATTGATAACTTTGAGTTGACAATCTGCGGGTGCAAGGTGCGGCGTGGCCTTGTCAAAAAGGCCATTCGATGACCTTTGACTCCACTTGCAGAAGGGTATTTATGGATCCGTCACAACGCGTGCGCGCCATTCTTTCTTTTGTCCAAGCGGCAGATGCGGTCAGTTTTGCGGCAGCCGGGCGCGTGCTGGGGATCAGTTCGGCAGCGGTCAGCAAGAACGTGGCGAGTCTCGAACAGGCACTAGGGGTGCGCCTGATGAACCGAACCACAAGAACGCTCAGTCTCACCGATGAAGGCGCGGCTTTTCTCAAACAGGCCCGGATTGCGCTCGATGCCCTGGACTCAGCCGTGGATTCCGTCGCGACACAGCGGGGCGAAACGAGCGGCCATGTGCGCATATCAACCAGCGCCGGATTTGGGCGCGACCAGCTTTTGCCCGCACTACCGGGGCTGTTGACCCGCTATCCAGCCTTGACAGTTGAAGCGGACTTTGACGACCGTGTGATTGACCTGGTGGGTGAAGGCTACGACCTGGCCATCAGGGGAGGCCACATCGCCGATTCCGCATTGGTTTCGCGTCCGATCTGCCGCATGAATCTGGTGCTGGTCGCCTCACCTGAGTATTTGGCGCGAGAAGGCGTGCCGCGTACACCGCAGGAACTCAAACAGCACAAGCTGATCGTGCGGCGTTTTCTTGGCGGAAAGGTCTCCCCATGGAACTTCAGGGCGGCTGATGACAGCATCACCACGCTGGACATGGATGCTGCGGCAGTGACCTTGTCTGCCCCCGAGGCCATGGCGCAGGCAGCCAGTCTGGGCTTGGGAGTCGCTCAAGTGGGTGTCCACCATGCGTGGAGCGATCTGGCCTGCGGGAGGCTGAAGATTGTGCTGCTGGGTCTGCACGATCCGGGAAGCTACGAGATGGTGATGCAATTCCCACATCGCGCCTTGATGGCCCCCAGGGTCAGGGCCACGGTTGATTATCTTCATGCAGCATTTGCTCAGGATGAGGCTTTGCATGTGCCACTCAGCGCCTTGCGGGACTATGTCAGCGATTGATCCAGACGTGTGCAGGTTGTACTTTTTGCGATCAACCTATAGCTTTCTGGCGTTGAAAAAGGCGAACGGAAACATGCGTGATTGACGGTGCGTCGCGCCAGCACCCCCCAACGTAGGGGGGTGGTGGGCGTTCGACGTTGGCACCATGGCAGAATCCACTTTCCGCCCCGCCATCCATCTGCGCATCGCAGTCCTCCCGGTCAGAGGTAATGCTGGGTACTCCTGAATAGATAGCTGCATACGCATATTTCACAAGGACTAGCGCCACATTTCCCTCTGAATAGTTCGCCTATTTGCCAGCCCGTGAGCCCAGCACCGCAGCTCCCACAATCATGCTGGCCGCCAGCACCACTGAGGCGCTGGGCCATTCCCCGCGCAGCCACAGCAGTGCCAACGTCGACAGCAGCGGCGTGAGGAAGGACAGCACGCCAATCTGCCGCGGATCGCCACGCTTCAGTGCGGCGTCCCACAGGTAAAACGCGCCGCCCAACGGGCCCAGGCCCATGGCGGCCAAGAGCACCCAGTCATGTGCGCTCAAGTCCACCGGGGTTTCCAGCAGCGCATGGCACAGCAGCGAGAGCAGGCCCGACACGAGGCCGAATAGGCCGATAGCCGCGCTGGGGAAGGCTGGCACACGCCGCGTCAGCAGCGAGTAGCTGGCCCACACGAAGGCCGAAGCCAGCGCCGGCACATAGCCCCAGGCAAAGCCGCCCTGTAAGTCACGCCCGCCCACAATGGCCAGCGCCGCGCCGGTAAAGCCTAAGAGCGCAGCCGCAATGTGCAGGCCCTGCAGCCGCATGCCGGGCAGGAACAGCGGCGCCATCAGCACAATGCCCAGCGGCCACAGATAGTTCACCAGATTGGCTTGCACGGGCGGCGCATGGCGCAGCGCGATGAACAGCAGAAAGTGAAAGCCGAACAAGCCGTACACACCCAGCGCCAGCGTGGGTGCGGGCACCCGCCACTGCTGCACGCGGCCTTTGGAGAGGACGAGCCCGATGAGGCTGCCGATCAGCAGGCCGCAGCTGGTCAGTAAAAACGGGGGCACGTGGCCCAGAGAAACGCCCAGCGGGGCGAGCGAGCCCCAGAGGGCAATGGCGGCGAGGGCGAGGAGGGAGGCTTGCATGGCAGCAAGCTTAGCCGCAGGGGCTGTCGTGGGACGACGGTTTGCCGTCGCGCAACCACGGTCTCAGTGCCGCGTGTGCTGGCGCAGCGCAGCGGTCAGGGCCGAGGCGGACTGGTAGCCGCAGCGGCGCGCAATGTCTGCCATGGCCAGGCCCTGGGCACGCAATTGGCGGGCGCGCTGCAGGCGCAGGTCGCGCAGCCACTGCATGGGGCGCATGCCGGTTTCCTGTTGGCAGCGCACGGCAAATTGGGTAGGGCTTAAAAACACTTGTTGCGCCAGGTCGGCCACCGTCAGTGGGCTGTGCAATTGCTGCTGGCACCACGCGTTCAGGCCGCTCCAATCAATGCGGCGCTGGCTGCGGGTGGGCCGGGTTGTCTGTGCACGCCAGCAGTCCAGCAGCAACAGCGGGCCATAGTGTTGGGCCAGGCTGCTTGGTTGGGCCAAGGCCAGCTGCAGGTAGCGCGCCAGGGCCAACGCCGTGGCGGGTTGCACCGGTGTGCCCACCGCGGCCGCCCAGTCGGCTTCTGCCGTGTCCAGCACCAGGCAGCGTGCGTTGCCGTTAGCCTCAAAGTCATGCCGCTCGCCGGGCGCAATCACGCAGCCGCTGCCGGCCGCGATGCGTTGGCAGTGCCCCTGCACTTCCAGCTCCAGCGTGCCTTCCAGGCCCAGCAGCACTTGGAAATGGTCGTGCGCATGGCTGCCCGGTGACGGGCCGTACTGGCGCAGCGACAGGGAGCCATGGGCGGCGTGCATGGGGACTGCTTCAGGCCAGACGTTGGTCGGTGGATGGGCGCTTCCACAGGTTGATGCCACCGTCTACCGCGTGCTGGTCAATGGCGGCCAGTTCGTCGGCGCTGAACGTCAGGTTGCTCATGGCACCCACCAGGTCCACGATCTGTTCGGGCTTGCTCGCACCAATCAGCGCAGAGGTCACGCGTGCATCGCGCAGCACCCAGGCCGTGGCCATCTGCGCCAGGCTTTGGCCGCGGGCCAGGGCGATGTCGTTGAGCGCGCGCACATGCTTGAGGTTCTGCTCGCTCAGGTGATCCTTGTTGAACGATCCGCCGCCGGGGCGGTTGATGCGGGCGTCTGTTGGTACGCCATGGAGGTACTTGTTGGTCAGCAGGCCCTGGGCCAGCGCGCTGAAGGCGATGCAGCCCATGCCGGTATCAATCAGCGCGTCCAGCAGGTCTTCCTCGATCCAGCGGTTCATCAGGCTGTAGGAGGGCTGGTGGATCAGCATGGGCACGCCCATGCTCTTCAGGATGGCTGCGGCCTCGCGTGTTTTGGTGCCCGAGTAGCTGCTGATGCCGGCGTACAGCGCCTTGCCCTGCTGTACGGCGGTGGCTAGTGCGCCCATGGTTTCTTCAAGTGGAGTGTCGGGGTCAAAGCGGTGGCTGTAAAAGATGTCCACGTACTCCAGGTCCATGCGCTTCAAGCTCTGGTCCAGGCTGGCCAGCACGTACTTGCGCGAGCCGCCGCCCTGGCCGTAGGGGCCGGGCCACATGTCGTAGCCGGCCTTGCTGGAGATGATCAGCTCATCGCGGTAGGGCTTGAAGTCGCGGCGCAGGTGTTCGCCAAAGTTGGTTTCGGCGCTGCCGTAGGGCGGGCCGTAGTTGTTCGCCAGGTCGAAGTGGGTGATGCCTAAGTCAAAGGCCGTGCGCAGCATGTCACGCTGGGTCTGGAAGGGCGTGGCATCGCCGAAGTTGTGCCACAGGCCCAGGGAGACGGCGGGGAGTTTGAGGCCGCTTTTGCCGCAGGTGCGGTAGGGAACACGTCCGTCGTAACGGTCAGAGGCTGCGTGGTACATGGTGCGCTTCGCAAAAGGGTGAAACAAATGGGCTTGCCATTGTGTCCCTTTTTGGCAGCGCTGCACGCACCAGGGTTTCAGTGCGCTGCGACCTCGGAAAACAGGTTGATGACCAGCACGCCCGCCACGATGAGGCCGATGCCGATGACAGCAGCGGTGTCCATGGTCTGCTGGTACAGGAACCAGCTCACGACAGACACCAGCACCACACCGGTGCCAGACCAGATCGCATAGGCCACGCCCACCGGAATGCTGCGCAGGGTGAGTGACAGAAAGAAAAAGGCCAGGCCGTAGCCCACCACCACCAACGCGGATGGCTGCCAGCGCGTGAAGCCTTCCGTCGCTTTGAGTGCCGAGGTGGCGAACACCTCACAGGCGATGGCAATCGCCAGGTACAGCCAGTTCATGCGGGGGCCGCCCGGTGCTTACTGCAGCACCAGCAGGTTCTCGTGCGCGAAGCTCAGATTCACCGGCGTGCCGCGTTGCGGTAGCTGGCGGTTGGGGTCATTGAAGACGTCCAGCGACACCACCTGGTCGCCCGTGCGCGTGCGGATGCGCACGATGGAGCCCAGAAAGCTCACATCGTCCACCACCACCTGCAGGTTGTTTTTTCCGGCTTCAGGCGCGGCCAGGTTCACGGCCTCGGGGCGCAGGGCCAGCATGCAGGACTGGCCGACTTGCAGGCCGGTCAAGGGGTGGCTGCTGGTCAGCATCTGTTCACCCACGCGCAGGGTGCCGGCTTGTACATCGGCTACGGTGGCGTTCACCTGGTTCAGCGTGCCGATGAACGAGGCCACAAAGCGGGTGCGCGGAAAGTTGTAAATCTCCGACGGCGTGCCGGTCTGCTCCACACCACCTTCGTTGAGCACCACGATGCGGTCGGAGATGGACAGGGCCTCTTCCTGGTCATGCGTGACGAACACGGTGGTGATGTTCAGGGCCCGCTGCAAGGTGCGGATTTCTTCGCGCAAGGAGATGCGGATCTTGGCGTCCAGTGCCGACAGGGGTTCATCAAGCAGCAGTACTTTGGGCTTATTGGCAATGGCGCGGGCCAGCGCCACGCGCTGTTGCTGCCCGCCCGACATTTGCCAGGGGTAGCGGTCGGCCAGCTTCTCCAGCTTGATGAGCGCCAGCATTTCTTGCACGCGCGCGTCGATCTGCTCCTGCGGCATCTTGGCCACCTTCAGGCCAAAGCCGATGTTCTGCGCCACCGTCATGTTGGGGAACAGCGCGTAGGACTGGAACACCATGCCCACATTGCGCTGGCTGGTGCGCAGCTGGGTCACGTCCTGCCCATCGAACACGATGCTGCCCTTGGATGGTGACTCGAAGCCCGCCAGCATGCGCAGGATGGTGGTCTTGCCGCAGCCCGATGGGCCCAGAAAGGTGATGAACTCGCCTTTCTCGATGGAGATGGAAAAGTCTTTGACGGCCGTGTGGTTGCCGAAGTGTTTTTGCAGCTGGGAGATTTCCAGAAAAGCCATGTCGGAGTTCTCGTAAAAATTATTTTTGGGTGCGTGCCGCAGAGTTGCGACCGAAGACCTGGATCAGCCCCATCGAGGCCCAGGTCAGCAGGAAGGCAATCACCGCCAGTGCCGACGGCTCGTAGGCGCGGTTGGCGCCGATGAGCTGCAGGTAGGGGCCAAAGGCCGGGCGGTCCAACAGGCTGGCCATGGTGAATTCGCCGATAACGACTGCAAAGGTCAGGAATGCGCCGGACAGGATGGCCGAGGTGATGTTGGGAAAAATCACCTTGAACAGGATGGTGGCCGTGTTGGCGCCCAGCACCTCGGCCGCTTCGGTGAGCGTGCGGATGTCGATGGTGCGCAGTCCCGTGTCCACCGAACGGTACATGTACGGAAGCGATAGCGTCACATAGCTGCACATCAGCAGGAAGTCGGTCGCGCGCTCACTGCCGGTGAGGGGGATGATGGAGCTACTGTTGTACATGCGCAGGTAGCCGTACACGATCACGATGGCCGGGATGACCAGGGGCAAGAGCGTGATGAACTCCACCAGCGGGCGCAGCTTGGGCATGCGCAAATGCACCCAGTAGGCTGTGGGCACCACCAGCAACACGCCCACCACAATGGTGAGTACGGCCATCACGATGGAGTAGCCAAACGTGGTCTGGAACTGCGGATCGGCAAACACGACGCGGTAGGCATCGAAGCTGTATTCGCCGCGTCGCATGCGCAAGCTGAACTCGAAGGTGGCGATGAGCGGGATCAGGAAGTAGCTGGCACCGATGGCCATGGCGATCCAGGCGCCGAGACGGGACTGCCGGTTCATGTGCGGCTCCTCTCAGAATGGCTGCGCAGGACCATGTAGCCAGCATTGGCCAGGCCGGTGATCACGATCATGCCCAGCGCCATGGCGTAACCCAGGTTGGGGTTGTGCAGCACGTCACCGCGGATCTGCGCGTACAAAAGGATGGGGACGATATTGAGCGAGCTGCCGGTGAGGGCGTAGGCGGTGGCGACCGCACCGAAGGCATTGGCGAACAGCAGCAGCATGGCACCCACCATGCTGGGCCACAGCACTGGCAGAGCCACATAGCGCCAGTAGTGAAAAGCGGTGCCGCCCAGGCAGTCACAGGCCTCACGCCATTCCTTCTTCAGGCCTTCCAGCGCCGGCGTCACGATGAGCACCATGAGCGGAATCTGGAAATACAGGTAGGTGATGGCCAGGCCTACAAAGCTCAGGATGCTGAAGCCACTGGCATACAGGTTGACGTCCAGGTAGGTGCGCAGCAGCACCGTGACCAGGCCCATGCGCCCCAGGGTGGAGAGAAAGGCGAACGCCAGTGGCACGCCCGCAAAGTTGGAGGCCACACCGGAGAAGGTCATCAGGGTCGGACGTATCCATGCGGGCAGCTTGCCCATGACGGCGGCCCATGCGAGCACAAAGCCCAATAGGCCGCCGCCCAGGGCCGATGTGGCGCTGATCTTGAAGCTGATCCAGTAGGCCTCCAGCACATTGGCTTCCATCAACCCGCGCACGTTGGCGAGGGTGAAGTGGCCTTCGGCGTCCTGGAAGGCGCCAATCATCAGGTAGGCCGTGGGCAGGATGAGAAACATCAGCGCAAACAGCATGAAGGGCAGCACGCCCAGCAGGTTGAAGGAGGCTGGTTGGGCAGCGGCCGCTGGCGGCGCTTGGGAGGTGGTTGGGGTGACAGACATCGGCAATTCAGGCACAAGCGTTACCAAATAAAAACGGGCAGGACCGCGGTATGCAGTCTTGCCCGGTTAGCAATGTTCAAGCCAAAGACTTACTTGACGGTGGCTCCCACCACTTGGTCCCATTGCTTGGTGATGGTGTCCTTGGCAGCGTTTTGCTGTTCCAGGGTGGGGAACGCAGCTTTGGCGTATGCGGCGGCGGGTGGCAGCTTGTCCAAGGAGGCTTTGGTGAACTTGTTCTTGGCGACAAGGTCGTTGAAGCGGATCGGGTGGCAGTAGCCGTTCAACAATCCCTGCTGGCCTTCGTCAGAGTACAGATACTCCATCCACAGCTTGGCCGCGTTGGGGTGAGGGGCGTAGGCGCTGATAGCCTGCACATACACGCCGGCGACCACGCCGGTCTTGGGGACGACCACATCGACCTTGGGGTTGCCCTTCAGCGTGTCGCGGTCTGCCAGCGCGTTGTAGTCCCAGCGGATGATGATGGGGGTGGTGCCTTGGGTGAAGGAGGCGGCCTTGCCGATCACGGGCACAAAATTGCCCGCCTTGTTCAGGTCAGAGAAAAACTTCAAGCCACCTGCCGCGGCTTTGGAGGCATCACCACCGGAGGTGCCCAGGCCTGCGGCGTAAATGCCCTGGATGGCCTGGTTGGCGCTGCGTGGGTCACCGGCCAGGGCCACTGCATTTTTGTATTCGGGTTTGAGCAGGTCGGCCCAGTCGGCCGGCGCTTTGGAGACCAGGTCGGTGTTCACCTGGAAAGTCAGCACGCCGTAGTAGTCGCCGTACCAGTAGCCTTCAGGATCCTTGGCCGAATCGGGAATGGTGGCCCAGGTGGAGACCTTGTAGGGCTGGATCAGGCCGGCGGCCTTGGCAGCAGGCCCGAAAGACAGGCCCACGTCAATCGTGTCAGGGGCTTGGGGACCTTTGTTGTCCTTGTTGGCCTTGATGGCTTCGACTTCGTCGCCCGAGCCAGCATCAGGGTTCAGTTCATTGACCTTGATACCGTACTTGGCCTTGAACGCGTCAATGATGGGGCCGTAGCCGCACCAGTTGCGTGCCAGGGCAATCACGGTCAGTTGGCCTTCGGTCTTGGCCGCAGCAATCAATTCGGCAGACTGGGCGTGGGCGGCAGGTGCTGCGCATACGGCCAGAACGGCGGTGGTCAAGGCGCTGAGCGCGGGACGAACAGAAAAACGTGTTGACATAAAGTTCCCTATAAAAAAGAAAGCGTCGCCAGTGTTCAGGTTCCAAATGACAGTCCTGTGACGGATGCATGACGGCCTTAGCATCTTCCCTCTGAACCACCCTGCAGCGCAATTGCGCGTGTCGCAACTGAACTAGAAAGTGACGGTTTTTTGTTACTTGTGCCGCATCGCGCTTCAGCGCTGTTGCGTTTCGTACGCAGGGTGTATGAAAAACGGTGCCGGCGAGCGTGGCAATGCCGCTTTGTTGCGGATGGTGTCGGCCATTTTTTCGGCCAGCATGATGGTGGGCGCATTCAGATTGCCGCTCACCACATCGGGCATGAGGGACGCGTCCACCACGCGCAGGCCTGTGACCCCATGCACGCGCCCGCTGCCGTCGGTCACCGCCATCTCGTCGATCCCCATGCGGCAGGTGCAGGAGGGGTGCAGCGCACTCTCGGCGTGCTCGCGGATGTGGGCGTCTATCTCTGCATCCGTTTGCACCGTGTCTTTGGGCGACACGGCCTCGCCCCGAAATCGGTCAAAGGCCTTTTGGCTGAAGATTTCACGGGTCAGTCGGATGCCGGCCCGCATCTCTTTGCGGTCCTGCTCGGTGGCCATGTAATTGAACAGAATGCGCGGTGCTTCTTGGGGGTTGGCGCTCTTGATCTTGACGAAGCCGCGGCTGGTCGGGCGCATGGGCCCCACGTGCGCCTGGAAGCCGTGGAAGCTGGCCGGCGCGCTGCCGTCGTAGCTGATCGCCATGGGCAGAAAGTGGTACTGCAGGTCCGGGTGTTGGACGCCGGCTTCACTGCGGATAAAGCCGCCTGACTCAAAGTGGTTGGTCGCCCCCAGGCCCGTGCCCTTGAGCATCCACTCCAGCCCGATCTTGACCTTGGCGATCGGGTTCATCGCGCTGTACAGCGTGATGGGTTCTTTGCAGGCGTACTGCACATAAGTTTCCAGGTGGTCCTGCAGGTTCTCGCCCACGCCACGCAGCGGGGCGATCACGTGGATGCCCAATGCGCGCAATGCGTCCGGGTTGCCAATGCCGGAGAGCTGCAGCAGCTGTGGCGAATTGATGGCGCCGCCACACAGAATCACCTCACGGTTGGCCCGAATGGCGTCGGTACGGTGGCCGTTGACCACCTCCACCCCAGTGGCTTGGGGCGGGCTGGTGTCGGGTGCAAAGGTGACGCGGGCCACCAGCGCGCGGGTGCGCACCTGCAGGTTGGGGCGCTGCAGCGCGGGGCGCAGGTAGGCCATGGCGGTGCTCCAGCGGCGGCCCTTGTGCACCGTCATGTCCATGGGGCCCAGGCCTTCCTGGCGGTAGCCGTTCATGTCTTCGGTGCGTGCATAGCCGGCCTGCTGGCCCGCTTCGATGAAAGCGTTGTACAGCGGGTTTTTGCAGGCGCCGGTGGACACATGCAGAGGGCCGCTGTCGCCCCGATAATCGTCCCCGCCCTTGGCCCGCGTTTCGGCCTTGCGGAAGTAGGGCAGGCAGTCGGCATACGACCAGTTCTCCAGCCCGGCGTGGGACGCCCAGCCTTCATAGTCCATGGCGTGGCCGCGGATGTACACCATGCCGTTGATGGACGATGAGCCACCCAGCACCCGCCCGCGCGGGCAGTACATGATGCGCTGGTTCATGTACGGGTCGGGCTCGGAGTGGTAGTACCAGTTGTACTTGTCGTTGGCCAGCGGGTAGGCAAACGCCGAGGGCATGTGGATGAAGATGCTCTTGTCGCCGGGGCCGGCTTCGAGCAGCAGCACCGAAACGTCCGGGTCTTCGGTCAGGCGGTTGGCCAGCACACAGCCGGCAGAGCCGGCACCCACGATGATGTAGTCAAAAGTTTCTGTGCGCATGGCAAAGCGTGGCGAAGGGTTAGCGGTAGCCGCAGGCCACCTGGCCGAGTTCGACGTAAACCGTTTTGAGCTGGGTGTAGTGCTCCAGCGCGACCATGCTGTTCTCATGGCCGATGCCGGATTCACGGGCGCCGCCGAACGGCATTTCGATCGGCGTGATGTTGTAATTGTTGATCCAGCAGATGCCAGCCTTCAGGCCGGCCGCCATGCGGTGGCCGCGCGCGCTGTCGCGCGTGAACACACCGGCGGCCAGGCCGAAGCGGGTGTCATTGGCGCGGCGCAGCACTTCGGCCTCGTCGTCAAACGCCAGAATGGACATCACCGGTCCGAAGATCTCTTCCTGCACGATGCGCATGGCGTCGGTGCAATCGGCAAAGATGGTGGGGGCCACAAAGTAGCCGCCCTCCATGCCGGGCACGGCCACCGTGTGGCCACCGCACACCAGCGTGGCACCGTCATCCTTGCCGATCTGGATGTAGCCCATGACCTTGTCGCGGTGGGCGGCGGAGATCAGCGCGCCCACCTCGGTATCGGGGTGCATCGGATCGCCCACACGCAAGAGTGCGGTACGTTCTTTCAGGCGGGCAATGAAGCGGGGCAGGATGCTGCGCTGTACGAAGACGCGCGTGCCATTGGTGCAGATCTCGCCCTGGGTGTAGAAGTTCGCCATCATGGCGGCGGTGACGGCTTGTTCGAAGTCTGCGTCTTCAAACACCACGAGCGGTGACTTGCCACCCAGTTCCATGGTCACGCGTTTGAGGGTGTCTGCGGCGCTGGCCATGACGCGTTTGCCGGTGGGCACCGAGCCGGTCACGGACACCTTGGCCACATCGGGGTGTGCGGCTAACAGGGCGCCCGTGTTGCCACGCCCCTGCAGCACCTGGAACACGCCTGGCGGCACGCCGGCCTCCAGGTACACCTCGGCCAGCTTGAGCGCTGTCATCGGGGTCAGCTCCGAGGGCTTGAAAATCATGGCGTTGCCGGCGGCCAGCGCGGGGCCGGATTTCCAGCACGCGATCTGGATGGGGTAGTTCCAGGCACCGATGCCCACGCACACGCCCAGGGGCTCGCGGCGGGTGTAGGCAAAGGCGTTTTTGAGCGGGTACTGGGCACCGGCCAAAGTTGCGGCAGCGCCGGCAAAGTATTCGATGCAGTCCGCGCCACTGGCCACGTCAACCACCTGCGCCTCCTGCCAGGGCTTGCCGGTGTCCTGCACCTCCAGGGCGGCGAGTTCGTCGTTGCGCTCGCGCAGGATCTGCACCGCGCGCTGCAGGATGCGGCCGCGCTCCGTGCCGGTCATGGCCGACCAGACCGCAAAGCCACGCTGGGCTGCGGCCACCGCGGCATCCACATCGGCCTGCGTGCAGTCATGCACGCCCGCGATGAGCTGGCCCGTGGCCGGGTTCAGGGTATCAAAGCGCGCGCCGCTGCCATGCACAGCCTGGCCGTCGATAAAACTGGGAATGACAAGATCCGTCACAGGCGTCCTTTTGGCTGCGGCTCAGCGCAGCACCACCGTTTTTTTACCGTTGATGAACACCCGCCGGTCCAGCACAAAGCGCATGGCACGCGAGAGCACCAGACTCTCCACCAGCCGACCCGCCTGGGCCAGGTTCTGGGGGGTGTCTGCATGGTCTACGCGCTCGACGGATTGTTCGATGATAGGACCCTCGTCCAGGTCGGTGGTGGCAAAGTGGGCCGTGGCGCCAATGAGTTTGACGCCACGCTCGAACGCCTGCAGGTAGGGCTTGCCGCCCTTGAATCCGGGCAAGAACGAATGGTGGATGTTGATGACACGGCCATGCAGGCGGTGGCACAGGTCTTCGCTCAGCACCTGCATGTAGCGCGCCAAGACGACGAATTCGGCACCACTCGCGGTGATGATGTTTTCCAGTTGCGCTTCTTGCTGCGGCTTGGTGTCGGCGCTGATGGGCAGGTGGTGAAAAGGCAAACCCTCGGCATGGGCGATGCTGGCCAGGTCGGCATGGTTGGACACCACCGCCACGATGTCCATATTCAGTTCGCCCCGCCGCCATTGCGCAATCAGCTCGCGCAGGCAGTGGTCAAACTTGGAGACCATGATCAGCACCTTGGTGGGTACGGCCAGGTCGTGCACTTTCCACTGCGCATTCGGGAAGGTCGCGGCCAGCCCGGTGAGCGCTTGTTCGAGCACTTGTACCGGGCTGCGCAGGCTGAAAACACCGCGCACAAAAAACCGCTCCGTGGTGTGGTCGTCAAACACGGAGAACTGCTCGATGTAGGCACCATGCTCGTGCAGCAGGTTCGAGATGGCGGCCACCTGGCCGCGGGCGCTCCCGCAGGCGAGGTTCAGGCAGTAATGGGTGGCGGTGTCCAGGCTCATGCAGTCAGGCTCACTTCAGAGATGCCACGACGGCTGGCAATCCATCCTTGCCGTCGAAAGTCTTCACGCCCTTGAGCCAGCCTTCCAGCACGGCGGGGTTCTTCTTCAGGTAGTCCTTGGCAGCGGCATTGGGCTTGGCCTTGCCCATGATGGAGAGCATCACGCTGTTTTCCATGTCGGTGTTGAACTGCAGGTTTTTCAGCAGGGTCGCTACGTTGGGGCAGCGGGTTTCGTAGGCTGGTGGGATGGCGGTGAACACCTTGGCTTCGCCCAGGTTGGGGCCGAACACGGCGTCTCCACCCTCCAGGTATTTCATCTTCACCTGCACGTTCATGGGGTGGGGTTCCCAGCCCAGGAAGACGATGGGCTTGCTGCTTCGGGTCGAGCGCATGACTTCGGCCAGCATGCCGGCCTCGGACGACTCCACGATCTTGAAGCCCTTGAGGTTGAAGTCATTTTTCTTGATCATGTCGATGATCAGGGCGTTGCCGTCGTTGCCGGGTTCAATGCCGTAAATCTTGCCGTCCAGCTCTTTCTGGAATTTGGAGATGTCGGCAAAGGTCTTCAGGCCCTTGTCGTACAGGTAGGCAGGCACGGCCAGGGTGTACTTGGCACCGACCAGGTTGGGCTGGTCCAGCACCTTGATCTGACCGGCCTTGATGAAGGGCTCGATCATGGGCGTCATGCTGGGGTTCCAGTAGCCCAGGAAGGCGTCAATCTGCTTAGACTTGATGCCCGCAAAGGTGATCGGCACCGACGCAATGGTCACCGTGGGCTTGTAGCCCAGGCCTTCCAGCACCACCGAGGCCATGCCCGTGGTGGCTGCGATGTCGCTCCAGCCCACGTCGGCAAAACGCACCGGTTTGCAGCTGGCATCTTCTGCCTGGGCCAGCGGAGCGGAGAGGGAAAGTACAGCGGCTGTGCAAGCCAGCATCGAGAGGGTGAGCTTCATGACCAGTTCCAATCGTGTGAGGTGGGGGGGGGAGTGTCGAACTAAACGCCCTGTGACTTTGGCAGGTTGGCGGTGCCCAACTTTGCTCAGAACGACGTGAAATGGCTCCAGCGCGGCATGGGCCTTGAAAGAGATAATTTAAGAAAAAGTGCCGCTAACCCGCGCAGATATTGCGCAGAAAGCTATGAAATAAATAGCAAATGAAGGGACGCGGCAACGCCCGAAGCCCAGCGGGCCGGCACCGGCTCAGGCGTGGGCGCTGGCTTCGAAGCGGAGGGTGCTGGCCCGGCGGCGGGCGGTGTTGCGGGCCTCCGGCGCGGTCGCCTGGTTGCGGCGCTCTTCGCTGGGGGAATGCCCAAACAGGCTGCGGTAGGCCTTGCAAAAATGCGATGCGGACTGGAAGCCGCAGGCCACGGTGACCTGCATGATGGGCATGCTGCTGTGGGTCAGCAACTCTTGCGCACGGCGCAAGCGCAGGTTCATGTAGTACTGCGCGGGGTTCATGCTGAAGTAGCGGTGGAACAGCCGCTCCAGCTGGCGCAGAGACACGTGGATAACGGCGGCCAGCTCGGCCAGCGGCAGGGGCTCTTCAATGTTGGCGGCCATGATCTCGGCGGCCTCGGTCAGGTGCTGGTAGCCCGGGCCTATGCATTCGGGCTGGGGAATGCGTTGGCGGTCATTGCTGGCGCGCAGGCGCTCCACAATGAATTGTTCTGAAATGTCCATCACCAGCTTGGCGCCGTGGTGCGCGCGCACCAGGTGCAGCATCAGGTGCAGGGGCGCCGTGCCCCCCGAACAGGTGTAGCGGTCGCGGTCCAGCACAAACACTTCGGTGGAGAACTGCACGCGGGGAAACTCTTCGCTGATGGCGGCCAGGTTTTCCCAGTGGATGGCGCATTTGTAGCCATCCAGCAAACCGGCACTGGCCAGCGCAAACGAGCCGGTGCACAAGGAGCCCATGGCCGCGCCGCTGGCGGCGCATTGGTGCAGCAGCTGGCGGACTTTGTCGTCGGTGTTGGCGCGGATGTTCACGCCCCCGCACACAAACACCATGTCGCAGCCGGACAGCGCATCGGCACCGCAGCCCGACGCCATGCACAACCCGTTGCTGGCCACCGCGCCGGCCTGGTCGGTGCTGACCACCGACCAGCGGTACAGCGTGCTGCGGCTGATGTAGTTGGCCATGCGCAGGGTTTCGATGGCATTGGCGAACGCGATCATCGAGTAGTCCGGCATCAGGATGAAGCCGACGTGCGTGGGCGTGCCGTCGGCACGCGATGCATTCGCGCCCTGGGCTGCAGTCGAGTTCATGTCCTGGGGTGTCCGTTGCACGTGATGCTCCTGATCCGCTCTTTTGTTCTTAGCTGTCGTGGCTCTGGCGTGCCACGCCAAAGCTCTCCGTGATGCGGTCCAGAATAATAGCCAGCAAAACGACAGCAAGACCACTCTCAAACCCTAAGCCGATATCCAGCCGCTGGATGCTGGCCAGCACGTCGTTGCCCAGCCCACCGGCGCCCACCATGGAGGCAATGATCACCATGGACAGTGCCATCATGATGGTCTGGTTCACGCCGGCCATGATGGTCGGCATGGCAATGGGCAGTTGCACCTTGAAAAGCAGCTGGGCTGAGGTGCAGCCGAAGGCGTTGCCAGCTTCTACCTGTTCGGAACTTACCTGGCGGATGCCCAGGCTGGTGAGGCGTACCACGGGTGGCATGGCGAAGATCACGGTGGCAATCGTGCCCGGCACGCGCCCGAGCCCGAACAGCATGGCTGCGGGAATCAGGTACACAAAGGCGGGCATGGTTTGCATGAAGTCCAAAACAGGGCGAACGCTGGCGTTGACATGGTTGTTGCGGGCACACCAGATGCCCAGCGGAATCCCAAACAGCAAGCTGATCAGGGTGGCGGACAGGGTCAGCGCCAAGGTCACCATGGTCTGGGGCCAGAAGCCAGTCACCACAATCAGCATCAAAGCCAAAGCAACAAACAGGCCAAACCCCCAGCCCAGCCGCTTGACGCCCACAAAGGTGGCCACGGCGATGACCAGCCAGAAGGGAATGGCCAGCAAACCCTGCTCGATGGACTGGGCAAAGCCCTCCACCACGACGCCCACGGAATCGAACACCGATGCACCGTTATCGAGCAGCACCTTCACACCGGCGTTCACCCACTGCCCCAGCGGCAGCATGTCGTGAGAGGCTTCTGTTACTGTGGTCAAGAGATCAGACATGGCGGGCTTCCTGGGACATTTTGACAAGCAGGCTGCGCGCAGAGATGCAGCCCAGTAGGTGGTCCGCGGCGTCAAACACGCCGACGGGTTCGTCCAGGCCCATGACGATCTTCATGGCGTCTGGCAAGGGCGTGGACCAGGACAGGCGTGGCCCACCGTGGTACGAATGGCCGTTGAGGCTGCTGTCAAGCAGGTCGGCGGCGGTGAGGTAGCGTGAGGTGTCCACGCCCTCAAAGAACCTGCGCACATAGGCGTTGGCGGGTTGCGTGATGATTTGGTGCGCCGTGCCTTCCTGCACCAGCTGGCCGCCTTCCATGATGGCGATGCGGTTGCCGATGCGCAGGGCTTCTTCCAGGTCGTGCGAGACAAACAGGATGGTGCGTTTCTGCTCGCGCTGCAGCTCCAGCATCAGGGTCTGCATTTCTACGCGCTTGAGCGGGTCCAGAGCCGAGAAGGCCTCGTCCATCAACAGAATGTCGGGGTCCACGGCCAGCGCGCGGGCCAGGCCCACACGCTGTTGCATGCCGCCCGAGAGCTGGTGCGGGTACTTGGCGGCATAGGTGTGCAGGCCCACCTGGGCCAGCACCTCCATGGCGCGCTTCTCGCGTTCCTTGCGGTCGGTGCCCGCCATCTCCAGGCCAAAGGCGGCGTTGTCCAGCACGCTGCGGTGCGGCATCAGGGCGAAGGACTGGAACACCATGGCCACACGTTTGCGCCGCCATTTGACCAACTCTGGCTGGGGCAAGCGGGCAATGTTTTGCCCGTCGATGATGATCATGCCGTCGGTCGGTTCGACGAGACGGTTGATCAGCCGTATCAGTGTGGACTTGCCGGACCCCGACAAACCCATCAGCACATAGATCTCGCCCTGGTTGACATCGAAGCTGACGCGGTTGACGCCGACGACATGCCCCGTCTTGGCGAACACCTCATCCTTGCTGAAGCCTTCGTTCAACATGTTTTGCGCAGGTGCCGTGTTGTTGCCGAAGATTTTGTAAAGGTTTTTGACACTGATTTTCAGATCCGACATGGAGGTCTCCAAAGTTCATCGCGTGATGACAAAAAGTAGTTATGGTGTAAGCAAGGGGCGAGCCAGTTAGGTACTGGTCGTGGCACTGTTTTTTGCGCGCCAAGCCGCGCGCAGCAAGGCTTTTGCGCCATGCCAGGCGCAAAAGTTGTGGTGAAAAAAAGAGAGTGCATGGGGTGTTTCATCGGCGGTCTGGACATGCACTCCGTAGGGGTCAGCGGTCCAGTGCCACGTCGCTCAAGGGTTTGGAGCAGCAGGGCAGCATCCAGCCTTGGTCGATTTCCCGCTGGCGGATACCGCCCGCGTGCTGCATCTGTACCTTGCCCGACAGGCTGAGCGACTTGCAGGTGCCGCAGGCGCCGCTGCTGCACGACGATGGCAGGCGCACACCGGCCGCAAATGCGGCTTGCAAAATGGTCTGGTCTTCTGCACAACTAAAGCTTTGCGCGGTCTTCTTCAGGGTGATGGTGTGCAGCACCGCGCCACCAGGGGCGGCGTGGGCGGGTTCCGTGGCAATCGCTGCAGGGGCCACGGTTTCTTCAAACGAAAAACTTTCTTGGCGATAGCGCGCCATGTCAAACCCGGCTTGTTCCAGCAAGGTGCGCACAGCGCCCATGAATGGTGCTGGCCCGCAGGTGTAGACATCGCGTTGCATGAAGTCGGGCGCAATGTGCGCCAGGCGTGCGGCATCCATGCGGCCCAGGTGGCCTGCGTAGCTGCTGCCGGCGGTGTGCTGCTCACACACAATGGCTACGCGGAACTTCGGCATGTTGCGCGCCATCAGTGTCAGCTCTTCGGCAAACAGCACGTCGGCTGGTGTGCGGGCGCAGTGCACAAACACCACATCCGCGTCGCTGCCCAGGTCGTGCAGCGCACGCGCCATGGACATCAGCGGGGTGACACCGCTGCCGCCTGACATCAGCAGGTATTGCTTGGCGGTGGGGGGGAAGCAGCTGAAGTCGCCCGAGGGGCCCATCACGCCCAGTGCCATGCCCACGCGCAGGTGGTCGTGCAGCCAGTTGGACACCGCGCCGCCGGGCACCCGTTTGACCGTGATGCTGACCACGTCGGGCCGCGTGGGTGTCGAGGACAGGGTGTAGCAGCGGTTGATTTTCTGCCCTGCAATCTCCAGCTCCAGGGTGATGAACTGACCTGGGAGGTAGCGGAAGGTGCGCGGCGCATCGGCCGCCAGCACGAAGGTTTTGACGTCGTGCGTTTCCTGGCGGATGTGGATGCAGCGCAGGGTTTCGTCCCGGTCCGAAGACCAAGACGGAGATGCTACGCTGGCTAAGTCAGGAAGGTGGGCGGGAAAGCTCATGCGGTGGTGGTGGGCAATCGGTCAGTGAAGGGGCGGGGCAGGAGGATCAGCGGGTCAGCTCGCGCATGCGGCCCACGTACCAGTTGCAGAACTTCTCGACCAGCCCTTCGGTGAAGGGGGAGTAAGGGCCGGGCTCGTACGCGCCGTTGGCGACACCGATCTGCGACTCTTCCACTAGGCGGCGGTCCTGATCGTTCGTAGCATTCCACACGGCCGTCAGGTTGTCTACGGTGTAATCCACGCCCTCCACGGCATCTTTGTGCACGCACCAGGTGGTGCGCACCAGGGTCTTGCCGGCCGAGATGGGCAGCACCGAAAAGCTCACGATGTGGTCGCTCATGAAGTGGTGCCAGGAGTTGGGCTGGGTCCAGAACGACAGGCCACCCAGTGCGGGGTCCACAAAGTCTGCCAGCAGTTTTTTGGAGGCCACTTCGGTGTTCATGGTCTGCGACTGGCCCGCGCGGTCAATCGGCAGGCGCTGGGTGCGAAAGCCGGTGACGCGGTCATCCAGGGTGTCGATTTCTGCCGAGGGCAGACCCATGCTTTCCCAGCGCGCATGGTTGGCGGCAGTGACATCCTTGAAGCGCTGCAGGCCGGCGGCATTTTGCGCATCGGGCTTGTAGCCAAAACCGTACTCGTAGAGGGAGATGGTCAGTTCCGGGTGGTTGCTCACGCAGTGGTAGCACTCCCGGTTGTTCTCCATGGTGAGCTTCCAGTTGCAGTCTTCGATGATGTCAACCTGCGCTGCCACCTTGCAATCGGCCAGACGGTGCGGCGCGATGTAAGGCGTCATCTCCTGCGCCATTTGCTCGAAGTCTTCTGGCGGGTTCTCGGCCAGGCAGATGAAGATCAGTCCGCCCAGGCTGCGCACATGCACGGCCTTCAGGCCGGAGGTGGAGGGGTCGAAGTCATCGCCCATGTGTTTGGCGTGGAGCAGCTTGCCGCTGAGGTCATAGGTCCACTGGTGGTAGGGGCAGACGATGTTGCCCACCGAGCCCCGCTGGCTGGCGCACAGCCGCGAGCCACGGTGGCGGCAGACGTTGTGGAAGGCTTTGACCTGCATGTCGTCATCGCGCACGATGAGAATGGAGTTATTGCCAAAATCCACCGTGATGTAGTCGCCAGCTTCGGGAATCTGGGGCTCCACGGCCACAAAGATCCAGTGCTTGCCAAAGATGTGTTCCATGTCGGCCGCGAGGATGGACTCGCTCAGGTAGAACGGCGCTTCCAGGCTGTAGCCGGGGCGGCGGCGCGCTAGCAACTCGCGGGTTAACAGGGTTTGGGCGGAAATGGTGGCGTGCATGGTGTACCTCTTGTACCTTTCCTAGAAATTGACGAGTGCATGGCGGCGCAGGTAGTCCAGCAGAACCTGCGCCTTGAGTTCGGGGGTGCCGGTGCTAACCACGGTGCCGCCGCCAGACGGCGAGTCGATCGCGCCCAGCATGCGGGCATGGCCGCTTTGGGCCACCTTGGCTTGCAACACGGCGCGGCGTTTGCTGCGGGGTACCAGCGTATTGGCAATGGCGGGGGCCTGTGCCGTCGCGGGTGCAGTGGTCCGGAAAATGCGCCCCGCTGTTTTGTCTGCCAGGGCGTAGCGTACCGTGGCCGGTGCTGCCTCGCTGATGGCCAGTACCGCAGGGGCGGTGACCTTTAGGCGGCGGCGTGCGCCCTTGGGCAGGGCCTGGGTCACGATCCAGTGCGTGCCATGGTCTTCAATCGCCACCACCTGGGTGAGCACCGGGCGGTTCAGGGCCGCACCCAGTTGGAACGGCAGCAGGTTGCCCCCCGCCTCTTCTGCGCTGCGGGTCCCGGTCAACACCCACGGCACTTCCTTCAGCGGGGACAGCAGCGCCGCACACACGTCAGCGTCGGTGGCTATCACTTCGATGGAGCGTGCACCTTGGGCCAGGTAGTCGCGGGCCACAGCGTCACCCAGAGCGCCGGCGCTCAGCAGCTGCACATCGCTGCCTGGGATGGCCAGTGCCACGGCAACAGCTTTGGCGTCGGCCGGGCTGCGGGTGGGCTGGCCACTCACGGGGTGCTGTCTCGCGGCTACCAACACGGTCACGCGGCTCATGCTTTCTCCTTGCCTTGACGTACCAATTGCAGCAGGGCCTGCATCAGCGCGGCGCTGTCTTCGACCAGGGTGAGGTCGGCGCGTTTGGTCATGGGGGCGGAGGCGTCGGTGTTTACGGCAATCACATGGCGGCAATCCTTGATGCCTTGCAAGTGTTGTACCGCGCCCGAAATGCCCAGCGCGAGGTAGGTCGATGCGCTCACTGTTTTGCCGGTGGCCCCCACCTGCTGTGCGCGGGTGAAGCGGCCATCGTCCACCGCCACGCGCGATGCGCCTACCGCGGCCCCCAGGCTACGGGCCAGCTCGTGGAACAGGGGCACGTTCTGCACGCCATTGCCGGCCGCGGCGATGAAGTCCGCTTCTTCCAGCGCCAGGGACTGGGGGTCGCCGACTTGCACGCCCAGGTCTTCGACTTGGGCGCGGGGCGCGTTCACCCATGCCGGGGCCTGCGCAGCCAGGCCCAAGCCTACAAACGGTAGATGGGTTGAGGCGGTTCCCTTTCCCAGCAGCAAGACGACCGTGTGGGGCTGCACGCGGTCATGGGTGGGGCTTGCCGGCGCGCGTGTCTCGCGTGCGTTGATCTCTGCCACACCACAGCTAGCCGGCAAACCACTGGCAGCGGCGAAGCGCCGGCCCAGTTCTCCATCGGCGGAGTGGTCGGCAAAGAACCAGTGCTGCACGCTCATCTGCGTCTGCAGCGTCTGCAGCCAGGTGACCGCGGCCTCTGGCTGGTAGTGGCTGGCGTCAAAGTCCGTCGCGCACAGCACGCGGTCAGCACCCAACGCAGCGGCATCGTCTTTGCAGGGGCCCAGGGCCAACAGCACCACCTCGGTGGCGGCATCGGCCAGGATGGCGGCCGCTGCCAGTGCTTGGCGCGCGCCATCGCCTAGGGCGCCGCGTTCGGTGTGGGTGACCACCACATGGGCGTGTCTGAATGGGCCCTGGCTGCGCACGGCTTTGTGGGCGTCGTGCGCCGCTTGCAAGCGCGCGGCACCGCGCTCGCCTTCGGTACTGCCCAACACAATGCGGCGCAGCCCCTGGGGCGTGAGGATGGCGGGGCGGCGTGGGTCGACGCGGCGTACCGCAGCGGGCGTGTTCATACAGCCTCCACAGCGTGGGCCACGAGTTCGGCAATGTCGCGCACCTCGGGGCGTGGGCCCACCACGCCTTCGAGCATGGCGGTGCATTGCGGGCAGGCCACGGCCACCACGGCAGCGCCCGTGGCTTTGGCGTCTGCCATGCGGATGTCGGGAATGCGGGTACTGCCCGGAATGTCGGTGAACGGCGCGCCACCGCCGCCGCCGCAGCAGCGGCCGCGTACCCCATGGCGTTCCATTTCCACGACCTTGATGCCGATGCCCTTGAGCACGGCGCGGGGAGCGTCCACCTCTTGGCCATAGCGGCCCAGGTAGCAGGGGTCGTGGTAGGTCAGGCTGTCCACGCCGGCACTGCGGGTGGCTTTCAGGCTGCCCTTGGCCATCAGATCGGCCAACAGCTGGGTGTGGTGCAACACCGTGAAGTGACCGCCCAGCGAGGGGTATTCGTTCTTGAGCAAGTGAAAGAGGTGCGGGTCTGCAGTGACGATGCCTTTGAAGTTGCGTGCCTGCAGGGTAGCCATGAGCTGCCGGGCCAGGCGTTGGAAGCCTGCCTCATCGCCCAGGCGGCGGGCCAGGTCGCCCCCGTCGGTTTCTGCGGCGCCCAGCAGGGCAATCTTCAGATTGGCCTTTTGCAGTGTCTTGATGAAGGCGCGCAGCGTGCGCTGGTAGCGCATGTCAAAACCGCCTTCGCCCACCAGCACCAGCCAGTCGGTAGAGTCGCCGGCCGCCAGCACCGGCACGTTGAGATCCGCCGCCCAGTGGTGGCGTGCGCTCAGCGGGAAGCCGCCCACGGTGTCGGTATCGCGCAGGTTGTCCAGCGCTTCGTTGCCCTTGTTGGGTACTACGCCGCCCACCAGGGTCAGGTGGCGGCGCATGTCGACGATGCTGTCCACATGCTCGATCAGCATGGGGCATTCCTGCACACAGGCGCGGCAGGTGGTGCAGGACCACAGGGTGTCGCTGTTGATCAGGCCGCCCACGATGGGCAGCTGGGGTGCACCGCTGTGTTGACCGACGGGTTGACCGGGGTAGGGGCTGCCGGCATAGGCTGCATCAGACGTGCCACTCATGCCCACCACCAGGTCCTGGATCAGCTTCTTGGGGTTGAGGGGCTGGCCTGCGGCGAAGGCAGGGCAGGCGGCCTCGCACTTGCCGCACTGCACGCAGGCATCAAATGACAGCAGCTTGTTCCAGGCAAAGTCGGCGGGCTTGCCCACGCCCATGTCATCGGCCGTCAGGGTGAGCGGGCGCAGAGCGGTGGCAAAGCGCTTTTCAGCCGGTGTGCCAAAGCGTTCTGGCCTTGGGTGCAAGCCCAGATGCAGCAGGCCAGCCACCGCGTGTTTCATGGGGCCGCCCAGGCCTATGCCCAGTGCCAGCTCGGCAGCGCCTGCGGCAAAGGCCAGGCTGATGAGGCCCGCCAGCCACGGGGCGAGCGCGGTGCCGGTGAGAGCCACTGCCGATGTGAGGCTGACGGCCAGAGCAAACAGCAGCAGGCTGAAGGGCAGGCGGCTCCAGGGGCCGCGCGAGAGGCGGGCCGGTGCCGCGCGACGGCGCCAAGCCATGGCGCTGGCGCCCGCCACCATCAGCACGCCGGCGAAGAGCAGCGCGCCATCGAGCACCCGCAGGTACAGGCCCAGGCCGTAGTTCACGGCGATGAGCGCCAGCGCCAGGATGGCACCGCCGGCCACACCCACGTGAGCCCGGGCAACGAAGGGTTCACGCGCCACGACGTCATGCAGGTCGACAAAGTAACGCTTCGGAATTTGTAGCAGCCCGCGCATATCTACCGAGGGCTGGCGGCCTTTTTTCCATATAAGTGCGCGGCGGGCCAGGCCCCAGCCCAGCGCCAGGACTGCAAGCCAGAAAACCGTGCTGACGAGCTGGGGCAGCATCTCAGAAGTCCTTGCACAGACGCAGCGCGTCGTAAATGGCGGCGTGGATGTTGTGCATGGAAATGCAGTCGCCTACGCGGTAGAGCAAAAACTGGCCGTTGCCGGTGGTTTGGCTCAGTGCCGGTTGGGGCAGGGCGTCGAACAGCGCGTCCAGGTCGGTCTGCCCCTTGTTAAGGGACAGGGGTTTGAGCTGCCAGTAGAGGCCGTCGTTCGGCAAGATGCCGTTTTCCACCACCACCTGGTCCACGGCGCGCTCTTCCAGCACTTCGGTGTATTCGTTCTTCAGCACCGCGATCAGCTTGTCGCCTTCGCGGTAGACCTTTTCCAGCCAGTGGTTGGGCGTCTGGATGACGCCGTTGGCATAGAGCTGGCGGTAGAAGATGGGGAAGGTGGTGCCGCCGGTGTCATCGGCCACTTTCACATCGGGGGTGACGATCTCTACCTGCTTGCCACGTGCGGCGATGAAGTCGGCCACGCCGGTGCCGGCGTGGGTGCTGATGCTGTCGTACACCAGCACGTTCTCGCCGGGTTGCACGGCGCCGCTCAGGATGTCCCAGCCGCTCACGCACAGGCCCTCGGCGGCGCCCCAGGCCGGGGTCTGGCCTGTGTGGGGCACGCCGCCGGTGGCCAGCACCACGATGTCGGGAGCCTCGGCCTGGATCATCTCCATGGTCGCGGCCACACCCAGGCGGCGGTCCACGCCCAGGCGCACGGTTTCCATGTCAAACCAGCGGATGATGCCGGCCATCTGTTCGCGCTTGGGTGGCTTGGCAGCCAGGTTGACCTGCCCGCCGACCAGCGTGTTTTTCTCAAACAGCACCACGTCGTGGCCACGTTCGCGAGCCACGCGGGCCGCTTCCAACCCGGCCGGGCCAGCGCCCACCACCACCACCTTGCGGCGTGGGCCGGCGGTTTTTTCGATCACGTGGGGCATGGTCTGCTCCCGGCTGGTGGCGGCGTTTTGCACGCACAGCACGTCCAGGCCGTTGTACTGGCGGTCGATGCAGTAGTTGGCACCTACGCATTGCTTGATCTGGTCTTCTTTACCGTCGCGGATCTTGATGACCATGTGCGGGTCGGCAATTTGCGCGCGGGTCATGCCCACCATGTCCACCATGCCAGTGGCCAGGATGCGCTCGGCCTGCGAGGCGTCGCGGATGCTCTGCGCATGCATGACCGGCACCTTGGACACGGACTTGATGCCGGCGGCCAGGTGCACAAAGGGCTCGGGTGGCAGTGCCATGGGGGGCATGCAGTTGGCCAGGGTGTTGTGGGTGTCGGCACCGGAGCCGACCACGCTGAGGAAGTCGATCAGACCGGACTCGCTCATGCCCTGGGCAATGTCCTTGGCCATGTCGTGGTTGATGCCGTCTTCATGGAATTCGTCGCCGCACATGCGCATGCCCACGCAGAAGTCGGCCCCCACCTGCTCGCGGATGGACTGCAGCACCTCCATGCCGAAGCGCATGCGGTTTTCCAGGCTGCCACCGTATTCGTCGGTGCGGTGGTTGACGCGGGGACTCCAGAACTGGTCGATCAGCTGCTGGTGCGCAGCCGAGATTTCAATGCCGTCCAGGCCGGCGTCTTTCACGCGTTTGGCGGCCCGGCCGTAGTCGGCCACGATGCGGCGGATCTCTTCGATCTCGATAGTCTTGGCATTGCCACGGTGCACCGGCTCACGGATGCCGGAGGGGCTGACCAGGTGTGGCCAGTCGAAGCCGTGCCAGGCGTTGCGCCGGCCCATGTGGGTGGCCTGGATCATGATCTTGGCGCCATGCTTGTGCATGGTCTCGGCCAGCTTGGCCAGGGAGTCCACCACCGAACTGTTGGCCAGGTTGATGGAACTCCACCACGACCAGGGGCTGTCGCGCGACACCGGGCTGGAGCCACCGCAGATGGCCAGGCCGACGCCGCCCTTGGCTTTTTCTTCGTAGTAGCGGATGTAGCGCTCCGACGCATGGCCGCCTTCGGCATACACCTCGGCATGCGCGGTGCTGACGATGCGGTTGCGCACCAGAACCTGGTTCAGACGGATGGGCTCAAACAAGTGCGGGTAACGCATGGCGGGTGTCGGGCGAGGTGGGGTTAGAGAGGGCGAACGGTGAAGATGCAGTGCGCGTGGCCTTCGGCGGCGCATAGGGTTTCTTCGCTGGTGGTGCGGATGGCGGAGCCGCTGGTTTCCAGCACCCAGTCCATGGCACCGGAGAACCAGCCGGCAAACAGGTAGCAGACCTTGCTGTGGTTCACCGGCACACCGGCAATGCCCTGGGCCAGCACAAACACCGAGTGTTCCAGCTTGACCGTGGCGTGGCCTGTGGTGGCGTCTGCCGATGTGAAGGAGAACAAGCCCCAGCCGCGCTGGGACAGGCGTTTGAGGTAGTGCTCATACACCGCCATGCTCGAGAGGCCATGGGTGGCGGCTTCCTTCTGGCACCAGAAGTAGGCCGAGCGGTAGCCAGCCTTGTAGAGCGCTGGGGCATACACCTCCCGACCCACCACGGCTTCGGTTTCCACATGGTTGTTGACGAAAAAGTGCCGGGGCACATAAATCATCGGCAAACCGTCGGTGGTCCAGACGCCGGTGTCTGCGTGAACGTCAATGGGGAGTTGGGGGTGCATGGTCTTACCTCAATCGCGTCAGTCTTACAGCCAGCTGGAGACGCGGGCCGCGTTGTCGTTCATCCACTTTTCAGCGGCTTCGGCCGGCTTGGCGCCGCCTTCGACGGCCAGCATCACAGCGCCGATTTCTTCTGGCTTCCAGGAGAATTTCTTCAGGAAGGCCACCACCGCAGGCGCCTTGGTGTTCAGGCCGGGGTTGATGACGCTGTCCACATGCTCTTCGGCGCCGTAGATGGTCTTGGGGTCGGCCAGGAAGCGCAGCTTGTACTTGGCGAACATCCAGTGCGGGATCCAGCCCGTCACGGCAATCGACTTGTTGGCGCGGTAGGCGCGGTCCAGCTCGGCGGCCATGGCAGGGCCGGAGCTGGGTTGCAGGCGCATCTCCAGGCCGTAGGCCTTGATGGCTTCCTCGGTTTTCTTCATCACGCCGGCACCGGCGTCGATGCCAACGATGCGGTTGTCAAAGTCCGCACGGTGGGCGTTCAGGTCCGCCAGGCTGGTGGCCTTGACGTAGTCGGGAACGATGAGGCCGATCTTGGCGCCGGGGTAGTTGGCACCGACGATCTGTACCTTGTCCTTGAAGTTGGCCAGGTAGGCCTCGTGGGTGACGGGCAGCCAGGCGGAGAGCGTCATGTCGATGTCGCCGCGGGCCACGCCTTGCCACATGATGCCGGCGGCCAGGGGAACCAACTCCACATTCATACCCAGCTTGCTGCGCATGATGGCCGCGGCCAGGTTGGTGGTGGCGACGCTGTCAGACCAGCCGTCGACAAAGCCAATTTTCAAAGTGGGCTTGGCCTGCGCAAGTGCAGCGCCGCCGGACATGGCCAAGGCGGAGAGCCCCAGCGTTTGGGTGAGAAATTCACGACGCTTACGCGGGGAGAACGAAACGGTCATAGCAGCTAACTCCTGGTGGGGTGGGGGGGAAGAACGGAAGCGGAACGGGAGATGGGGTTGTCGGGATGGTTGCCGGGCTCAGGCGCCCCAGACCTGGTCGAAGAACTTCATCCAGTTGGCACCCAGTACCTTGGTGATTCGGGTGTCGGACCAGCCGGATTGCTGCATCGTGGCCGTGAGGTTGGGGAAGTCGCCAATGGTGCGAATGCCTTCGGGATTGATCACCTCACCGAAGTTGGTCAGGCGGCGCCAGCGGCCTTTGTCATGCGTCAGCATGTCGAAGAACTCGTGGCCGTGGCCCTGGGTGAAGTCAGAGCCCAGGCCCACACAGTCTTCGCCCACGATGTTGATGACGTAGTCGATCGCCTCGACGTAGTCGTGCACGGTCGACTCATTGCCGCGCTTGAGAAAGGGCGAAAACATGGTCACGCCGATGAAGCCGCCGTGGTCGGCGATGAACTTCAGCTCTGCGTCGCTCTTGTTGCGCGGGTGGTCCTTCAGGCCCAGGGGCAGGCAGTGGGTGTAAGCCACGGGCTTGGTGGAGGCCAGGATCGCCTCTTCCGAGGTCTTGCTGCCCACGTGCGACAGGTCGACCATGATGCCCACGCGGTTCATTTCTGCGATGACCTCGCGGCCGAAGCCGGAAAGCCCGCCATCTCGCTCATAGCAGCCGGTGCCCACGAGGTTCTGCGTGTTGTAGCAGAGCTGGACCACGCGCACACCCATGTCGTGGAAGGCCTCGATGTAGCCGAGGTTGTCCTCAAAGGCATGGGCGTTCTGGAAGCCGAGCACGATGCCGGTCTTGCCATCGGCCTTCGCTTGGACGATGTCCGCTGTGTTGCGCGCCAGGGTCACGAGGTCGCTGTTGTCGCGGATCAACTGTTTGAGCTGGGCGATGTTGTCCACCGTCTTTGGGAAGTCCTCCCACACGGAGACCGTGCAGTTGGCGGCTGCCAAGCCGCCTTTTTTCATGTCCTCAAAGACACTGCGGTCCAACTTGGCGATGATGAGGCCGTCGATGACGATGGAGTCCTGGTGCAGATTGCTCATGGTGCGTGTCCTTTATGCGTACAGAGGAAAGCGGGCAGTTAGGGCTTTGACGCGGGCATAGACCGAGGCCTCCAGGGTGGCATCACCTTCCGGTTTGGTCTTCAGGCTGTTGAAGACTTCCAGCATCAGGCGGCCCACTTCTTCGAACTCGGCCACACCAAAACCGCGGGTGGTGCCCGCAGCGGTACCCACGCGGATGCCGGAGGTGATGGTGGGCTTTTCGTCGTCAAACGGAATGCCATTCTTGTTGCAGGTAATGCCAGCGCGCTCCAGCGCCACTTCGGTGGTGTTGCCCTTCAGACCCAGGGGGCGCAGGTCAACCAGCAGCAGGTGGTTGTCGGTGCCACCGGTGACCAGGTCCAGGCCACCGGCCTTGAGCACGGCACCCAAGGCCTTGGCGTTGGCCACGACTTGTTGTGTATAGGTCTTGAAGCTGGGTTGCAAGGCTTCGCCAAACGCTACTGCCTTGGCGGCAATCACGTGCATCAGCGGACCACCCTGGGCACCGGGAAACACGGCGGAGTTGATCTTCTTGGCGATCTCGGCGTCGTTGGTCAGGATCACGCCACCGCGCGGGCCGCGCAGGGTCTTGTGGGTGGTGGAGGTGGTGACGTGGGCATGCGGCACCGGGCTGGGGTAGACGCCGGTGGCGACCAGGCCGGCCACGTGGGCCATGTCCACCATGAGCAACGCGCCCACCTTGTCCGCAATCGTGCGGAAGCGCGCCCAATCAATGGTGCGGGGGTAGGCCGAGAAGCCAGCGATGATGAGCTTGGGCCTGTGTTCGACGGCCAGGGCTTCGACTTCGTCGTAGTCGATCAGCGAGTCTTCGCGGCGCACGCCGTACTGCACGGCCTTGAACCATTTGCCGGAGAGGGCCGGTTTGGCGCCGTGGGTCAGGTGGCCGCCGGCAGACAGGGCCATGCCCAGCACAGTGTCGCCGGGCTGCACCAGCGCCAGCATGACGGCGGTGTTGGCCTGTGCACCAGAGTGCGGCTGCACGTTCGCAAATTCAGAGCCAAACAGTTTGCACAGGCGTTCAATGGCAAGGGTCTCCACCACGTCGACATGCTCGCAGCCGCCGTAGTAGCGCTTGCCGGGGTAGCCCTCGGCGTATTTGTTGGTGAGCACCGAGCCTTGGGCTTCCAGCACGGCTTGAGACACGATGTTCTCGGAGGCGATAAGTTCGATCTGGTCACGCTGGCGTTGCAGTTCGTGGTCCATGGCGGCGGAGACGGCAGGGTCTGCCTCAGCGACTCCGGTGGAGAAAAAGTGGTTCATGGGTGTGTCTCGTTCTTATGCGGTAAGCAGGGGGGTGAACACCGGGTCGGCCACCACGGCCGGTGCGGCGATGCAGGGGTGGTAGGGCTTGGCCGTGCGCTCGATCAGGCGCCACAGGTAGTCCGCAAAGCTGCGGCGGAACACCAGCAGCACGCCGGTGGCATCGGTGCGAACCACGGTGACGGAGGTTTTGGACATCACCGTGCTGGCCACCGTGCCGACAGCCTGGCTTTCAAAGTCGTAGGGGCCGAGCTGGCGCAAGAGGGCCAGGTGTTCGGGACCTGCTATGCGCAGGGTGGTGAAGCCTCCGCTGTTATCTACTACCTGGGCGAACAGGCCTTTCAGGGCCGCCGTCAGTGCGGCCAGCATGGTATCGCGCTGGCTGCGAGGGCAGACCAGCAGCCATTCGTCGGGCGAGAGCCATAGCACTGCCCCCTCGGCGGCGTGCAGCACCTGGCGCGGTTGCACCGGGAGGCTGTGGCCGAGTACGGAGGCCACGCCCTGCATGAAGGCACTGTCATCGGCCTTGCCGCGTAGCACGATGTAGCCCAGGTGGGGCAGCTCACTGAAGACCACGCGGTTCAGGGCCGAAGGCGGAACGGCCTGCGCATCAAGCCCGAAGGCATGCAGGGGGGATTGCAGGGTGGGCTTAGACATTTTGGCGATCACCTTTCACATCCACAAACACGCTGCCTGACACCTTGACCGGCGTGACCTTGCCGTGGGCATGCACGTGCAGGGTCTGGTCTTTGCGTTCCAGCCCACCGGCCACCACCGCCATGGCGATGGTGCGGCCGAGAAAGGCGCTGTAGTAGCTGGAGGTCACGTGGCCCAGCATCTGGTTATGGCCATGGGGGTGGGCCATGGCGCTTTCCATGATTTGTGCGCCCTCGATGAGTACAGCGTGGGGGTCTTGCGGCAGCAGGCCGACCAGTTGCTTGCGCCCGGTGCGGGCGGTGTCGCTGCGCGCCAGTGAACGCTTGCCCAGGAAGCTGAAGGGCTTTTTCATGCCCACGGCCCAGGCCATGTCCAGATCCAGCGGACTCATGGAGCCGTCAGTGTCCTGGCCCACGATGATGAAACCCTTCTCGGCCCGCAACACGTGCATGGTCTCGGTGCCGTAGGGGGTGATGTCGAACTCGGCGCCGGCGGCCATCACGGCCTCCCACAGGGCCTGGCCGTAGCCGGATTCGACGTTCAGCTCATACGACAACTCGCCCGAGAAGCTGATGCGGAACACGCGGGTGGGCAGACCACAGACCGTGCCAGCACGCCAGTCCATGAACTTGAAGTTCTCGGGCGACAGGTCGATGTCCGGGCACAGCTTGGCCAGCACGGCGCGGGCCTTGGGGCCGACCAGGGCCACGGTGGACCAGTGGTCGGTGACCGAGGTCATCCAAACCTTGAGCTCCGGCCATTCGGTCTGGTGCCAGCGTTCCAGCCAGTTCAGCACACGGGCGGCACCGCCGGTGGTGGTGGTCATGTAGAACTGGTCGGGCTCGATGCAGGCGGTCACGCCGTCATCCATCACCATGCCGTTTTCATCCAGCATCAGGCCGTAGCGGCACTTGCCCACGGCCAGTTGGCTCCAGGCATTGGAGTAGATGCGGTTCAGAAATTCGCGGGCGTCCGGGCCATCGATCTGGATCTTGCCCAGGGTGGAGGCGTCCATCACCGCTACGCCGTTACGGGCAGCCAGGCATTCGCGGTTGACGGCCGCATGCATGTCTTCACCGGGCTTGGGGAAGTACCAGGGGCGCAGCCATTGGCCTACGGGCTCCAGGGCCGCCTGGCGCGCCACGTGCGATGCATGGATGGCGGTGTAGCGGCTGGGGTCAAAACACTCTTCGCGCATGGTGCCGGCCAAGGCGCCCAGGCTCACAGGGGTGTAGGCGGGGCGGTAGGTGGTGGTGCCGACCTCGGACACGGGGCGCTTGAGCGCGCGGGCCGTGATGACAAAGCCGTTGACGTTGGAGAGCTTGCCCTGGTCGGTACCGAAGCCCAGCGCGGTGTAGCGCTTGACGTGCTCAATGGAGTGGTAGTTCTCGCGCACGGCCAGTTCAATGTCGGCCGAGCTGACGTCATTCTGGTAGTCCACAAAGGCCTTGGCCCCCGCGCCTTCCGCCTTGCCATCAGGCAGGCGAAACATGGGGCGGGCCGCCAAGCGCAGGGGGCTGGCGCATGTGGGTACGACCAATGTGGTGGGCTTGCCCAACACAGACACCACGTCTTGCATGGCGCGGGTGGTTTGGGCCAGGGCATCCGCCAGCTCAAACGTGCCGGTCACGGCGCCCACACAGGCCACGCCCTTGCGGCCCGTGCGCGGCACCACGAAGGCGGCCACAGATTCGTCCCACACCGGGCGTCCACCATCGTGGCAGAACAGGTGCACTGTGGGAGAAAGACCGCCCGAGCTGAGCACAGCGTCGCAGGCCAGCGTGGTGCCTGGACCGGCGGCTTCGTCGCGCTCGGCATGCAGAGGCAGCAAGCGCACGCTGCTAACCTCGCCGCGCCCATGGGCCTCGGCGATGCCGTAGCCGGCCATCACGGTGTAGCGGTTGCTGCGGGCCTTGGCGCCGTGGCGTACATCGGCCACCGTGACGTTGGCGCCCGCACTGGCCAGCAATTCGGCTGCGTCATGGACCAGATCACTGGTGCCGCACAGCACGATGGCTTTGCCCACCAGCACGCCGTAGCGTTGCAAGAAGGTGTGGCCGGCGGAGACCGTCATCACACCGGGCAGGTCGTTGTTGCCGAACACCAGCGGGCGTTCGATGGCGCCTGTGGCCAGCACCACATGGTGGGCGCGGATCTTGTGCAGCCGGTGGCGGGGCATGTCGGCATTGCGCTGCGTGGGGGCCAGGTGGTCTTGCACCAGTTCCACGGCTTGCACCAGGTTTTGCTCGTACATGCCGAAAGCGGTGGTGCGGGTCAGCACCGTGACGTGTGGCATGTCTTGCAACGCCGTGTGCACCGCGCGGATATACGCCTCGCTGTTGCGCCCGTCGATCTGTGCCGTGGTGTCGGACAGCAACCAGCCACCCAGCTCGTTTTGCTCATCCAGCAGCAGGGTTTTGAGTCCGGCCTGACCGGCTTGCAACGCTGCCAACAGGCCGCAGGCGCCGCCACCGACGACCAACACATCGACGTGGTGGTGCAGGTGGTCGTAACGCTCGGGATCGGCCTCGGTAGGGGCGCTGCCAAAACCGGCGAACTTGCGGATCACGGTTTCATACAGTGGCCAAAGCTTGCGGGGCCACTTGAAGGTCTTGCTGTAAAAGCCGGCGGGCATGAAACGTGAGCCCTGGCCCAGCACGGATTTCAAGTCAAAGTCCAGCGAAGGCCAGCCCGACGTGGGGTTGGCGACCAGGCCGTCGTACAGCTCGGCCTGGGTGGCCTTGATGTTGGGCACGGTGAGCGCGCCGGTGCCTAGCTGCACCAGGGCGTTAGGCTCTTCGGCACCGGCGCCGATGATGCCGCGGGGCCGACCGTACTTGAAGCTGCGGGCCATGCGGCGCACGCCGTTGGCAAGCAGGGCGGAGGCCAGCGTGTCGCCGGGGTGGCCCGTGTAGTCGCGGCCCTTGAAACTGAAGCGGATGGTTTGCGCGGTGTCGATGCGCGTGCCAGCCAGGGAGACGCGGGTGCCGCTCATGCTTTCACCTCACGGTCCAGGTCGGCCAGGTACAGGGGCTTGGCGTCGGCCAGGGTCCAGGTGCCGGCAATTTCGTAGGTGGCGGTGTTGCGCTTCACCGCCAGCACCTTGCGGCAAGCGGCCGTGTGTTGCCACTGCTCCCAGAACCAGCCTTTGGGGTTTTTGCGGAAGAATACGTAGTCACCCCAGGTGGCGTCGTCCACCGCTTCGGGTTGGGCGGGGSGGGGGATGTAGGCTTCACCGGCGTAGCTGAACTCTTCTTCGTCCCGCAATTCGCCGCAGTGGGGGCAATGCATTAGAAACATGGTGGTCCTGAGGATTAGTGGGCAACACCGGCAGCGCCGTGTTCGTCAATGAGGTGGCCGGTGTGGAAGCGGTCTACGGAGAAGGCCTTGGAGAGCGCATTGGCCTCGCCCTGCGCGAGCATGTCGGCAAACACATGGCCGGAGCCGGGTGTGGCCTTGAAGCCACCGGTGCCCCAGCCGCAGTTGAAGAACAGGCCCTGTACCGCAGTTTTGGAAATAATCGGGCAAGCGTCGGGCGTGACATCCACAATGCCGCCCCACTGGCGGTTCATGCGCACACGGGAGAACTGCGGGAACATTTCAATGATGGCCGCCGCCGTGTGCTCGATGACGTGCGGGCTGCCACGCTGGCCATAACCGAGGTAGCTGTCGATGCCAGCACCGATCACCAGCTCCCCCTTGTCGGACTGGCTCAGGTAGCCGTGCACGGCGTTGGACATGATGACGGTGTCAATCACGCGCTGCATGGATTCGGACACAAAGGCTTGCAGTGGGTGGCTCTCCAGCGGCATGCGCAGCCCGGCCATCTTGGCCAGCACCGAGGAGTGGCCGGCGGCCACGCAGCCCACGCGGCCGGCTTTCACATAACCCAGGTTGGTTTGCAGGCCGCGGATCTGGCCGGCCTCGATGTCCATGCCGCTGACTTCGCAGCCTTCGATCAGGTCCACGCCCAGGCGGCTGGCGGCACGGGCAAAGCCGCGGGCCACGGCATCGTGGTGGGCCACGCCGGCGCGGGGCTGCCAGCTGGCACCCAGCACGGGGTAGCGGCGGCTGGCGCTGCAGTCGAGCTGAGGGATTTTCTCCTGCACTTCTTTGGCATTGAGCACATGGGCATCAATGCCCTGCAGGGCGTTGGCGTTCACGCGGCGTTCGATGTCGCGCATGTCCTGCAAGGTGTGGCCCAGGTTGAACACGCCGCGCTGGCTGAACATGACGTTGAAGTTCAGGTCTTCGGTCAGCCCTTCCCACAGCTTCAGCGAGTGCTCGTAGATGGCTGCGGATTCGTCCCACAGGTAGTTCGAGCGCACGATGGTGGTGTTGCGCGCCGTGTTGCCGCCGCCCAGGTAGCCTTTTTCCAGCACGGCGATCTTGCCGATGCCGGGGTGGTTTTTGGCGAGGTAGTAGGCCGTGGCCAGGCCGTGCCCGCCGCCGCCCACGATGACCACATCATACGACGGCTTCAGGGCCACCCGTTCCCATGCGGGTTCCCAGGTGGTGTGGTTTTTGAAACCGTGCTTGAGCAGGCTCCAGAGGGAGTAGTGTTGGCCGCGCATGAAGTTTGTGGTGGTCCAGGGAAACTGTCTTGGCGCTATTGTTTTTCTTCAGGCGTGTACGACCTTGCGCCCGGAAGACGAAGTTTTGTCCAAATCCGACATTGCACGTTTGTCGTGCGTGCGTCCAAAATGGCGCGTTGCTGCGGCGCACCATCGTGGGTGTTTCGCTGGAAATGCAGGTGTGTCTGCCTGCATACTCATGCGCCATGAACTTGAACGAATTCGACAACAAAGTACAGGAGCCTCGGCTCTGGAGCAGTGACGGCTGGACCGCCCGGGTCATCAAAAACGAGGACGACGACGGCTGGGCTGTGGCCATGACCAAGGATGGCCAGGCCGAACCCGCGCTGGTCGGCCCCTGGACCATGGGCCGCGACAAGAAGAACCCCAAGCCACTGGATGGCAATGCTTTCAGCACGTTGGTCAAAACTGCCAGTGAATTTGTGCGCCGCAGCGAACAGCAGCTGCATGCCACGCTGCATCAGAGTATTGCAGTGACGGTGGGCGCGGCCCGCGTGACAGTGTGCCTGGACATCACACCGGACGAAGACAACCCGTCCGCCCTGCTGAGTGCCCGCAGCGAGGGCGACGACCTGCTGGCCGAGGTGCGCGTGGTGCCCTCGTTCAAGCTCAGCCGCAGCAGTGCCGTGGCGTGGGCGGAGAGTGGTTTTGCGAAGCCGCGCTAGATAGCGCTACGCCGTTAGTGCCGGGTGTGTGTGGCCTCGGCCGGCGTTTCGGTGTGCATGACGCACTGCCAACGCTTGCCCTTCTGGATCCAGGTGGACGAGTCGTGCATTTCCTGGGTCAGCGGTTTGCCCAGTCCGGGGGCGACGATTTCCTGCTTTACCCCGTAGGTCACGATGGCGGTAGTGTCATCGGGGAAGACCACCTCCACATCGCTCAATTTGAACGATGCGACGGTCATGGTGGCCTTGCTGGCCATCTTGCGGTAGCCCGCATGGTCAAACTTGAAGGCGCCCTGGGCGCTGACCATCAGGGCGGGTTCGTTCAGCAGTGCCACGGCGGTGTCAGTGTCCTGGTCCACCATGGACTGCCAGAACTTGGTTTCCAGGTCGATGAGGGTTTGGCTGGATGTAGGCATGTTGCGCTCCTTTCGGGATAAGAAGCACATGGTCCGCCCAAACCGGACCGCCTTCCATAGGCCTAGGCGGGGTCTGCCGGTAGGACTTGGCCTACAGCAGAGGCGCAGTCGCAGTTGTTGTCATCGCAGTGGAAGGCGGCTTTGCCAAACCGAAATATGTATGAAATACGGCGCTAGCCCCCATGGAATATGCGCAAGCAGCTCCTGAAATAGGAGCGATTTGTCGCACTCGCCTAGCCCGCGCGTGGTCCTTGCGGCGCGCGATTCTGTTGGAGTAGGTCCGCATTGTCAGCACAGACAGTACGCAGTGCCGCGCTGACAGCGGGCAGGCTGGCGGCCCGTTCCCAATAGTGGTTTGCCCAAGTGCGGACTGTGACTGCCAGCGCTGCATGGCCAGCAGGTTGGGCTTGGGGCTGCAAGGGCCTGGCTTCCAGCTCACCGCTGTGCACGCCAGGGCGCCACATCATGGGCAGCATGTCGTAGACCGGTGTGGGCGCCAGAGTGGGGTGCAACAGGTCGTCCACAAAGAAGGACAGGTTGCCGAAATGCATGTCGGTGTTGCCTATGTACTGACCAAAC
The DNA here is from genome assembly GCF_056405715.1 of Rhodoferax sp. P1_F3. NCBI lineage: Bacteria > Pseudomonadati > Pseudomonadota > Betaproteobacteria > Burkholderiales > Comamonadaceae > Rhodoferax > Rhodoferax sp. P1_F3. Next base: position 57,876 of record NZ_JBFUBO010000008.1, read on the forward strand.
AGATAGGCGCTGGCCACAGATTGCACATGGGCTTGGGTCAGCCGCTTTTGTTCTGCCAGTGCTTCGCAGGTGGCAACCCAGTGCTGGCGTGGCGCGGGGACGAAGGCGTCGTGCAAAGCGCTGGCAGGTACTACGTGGCGCTTGCCCTCCAGGCCCACACGGTCAAAGCGTTCAGATATCAGGTAAGTGCGTTCGCTGGATTCCACGATGGTGGTGGGGGCTACGGCGATACCGTTGTCCGCCAGCACGGTCAGCGCCAGGTGTTCCAGATGCAATAGGTCGTGCCAGCGTTCGCCAAACGGTGTGCCACGCGGCGGGCTGAACTTGACGATGAGATGTTTGTGTTGTCCGTCTGGCGTATCCACCTCGGTCAGGAATTTGGGTTGCTCACCGCCAGCGCTGGAGGCGGCGGGCAGGGTTTGGGTGACCGCACGCGCCAGCGTGTCAAAGTGCGCGGCCTGGTCGGACGCAACTCCTGGGGCCTCGTCCACGATGCGACCCCTCGTTTCCCCCAGATGCAGGGCCCCCGGCGGGTCGCCCGCGTGGTTGGCGGCCATGTACAACACCTGTTCGGTGCGCCAGTGGTCGGGATCACCGGGAAAGTCGGGCCGCAGGCGCGTGAGCTGTCGGCCCAGAAAGCCCTGGGGGCGCAGGGGCTGCAGAAACCAGGGCAATTGGCCAGGCGCACTCAACCAGTCAGCACCTTGGTGGGCGCGCACATAAACCTGACCGCTTTGCAAAAAAACCAGGCTGCCAAAGGTTTGCAATTGGCCGTCAGGCGTTGTCCATGTGAGGGTTTGCTTGGCAGGCAGCCCCAAAATAGTCTGCACCAGCGCATAACGTGTACTGCGGGCTGCACCCAGTTTGCAGACCTCCGTGCCCAACTTGTTCAGCGCCAGTGAAATGCTGGGCTGGCTCTTGCCTGTGGCGGCCTGGAGTTGCTGCGCCGTGAACGTGCCACCCTGCGCCAACAAGGCGCGGAGGTGTTCCGCTAGGGCAAGTGCAGGGGCATTCATTAATAGATACTTTTTTGTAAGTGTCTATCAGTAAACAAGTTTTGTCAAAATAGATATTTATTTACTAATTTATAAAAAGTGTCTGGCTGTGGCTGATAAAAAACAGCGGCGCGGCGCCATGAATGTTTTGTGCTGTTGGCACTTTGAGCAATGTTTTCTTCATGCCGAATTGTGAAATCAGCGTTTCGCCAACACCGTCGGACGCCCGCGAGTGCTGTTGTACAGTGCAGAACATCCACAGTGCAAATGCTGTATCGGTTGGGCATTTCGCGACGAATCCTCGGTGAAGCAAAGATTCATCATGGTCCGAAGTACCACATTGATGGAGTGGGGCAACTGTTGGGATACATGACGGGCCGGGAGCTTCGGGGCCTGATGGTGATCTACATGCGTGATGCAAATGGCTCGGGACTCATGAAGAAGGTTCGTGACACCATGGATGAGGAGAAACCATCAGATCAACAGGGGCTGACCAAGCCGCACGTACTGAAATGGGCCTTCGATTCCAATCATTTGCATTCCTGTGGGGACAGCATTCGAGTTAGTCACGTTGCATGCAATTTGTATGTTGACGGAGGTTCTAAGTGACCGCGAACCTGCGAACTGGCAATGCGTTCGAAGTCGACCTTTCCGAAATAGGGTGTTTGCAATGAGTGAGCCGAAAGACCACCCCGAAGCGCGCGTGGCGCTTTTTCAAAGCCGCGAGATCCGCCGCACCCTGCACAACGATGAGTGGTGGTTTGTCATCACAGACATCATTGCCGCGCTGACGGATGCCGCAAATCCGTCGGATTACTGGAAGAAGATGCGCAGGCGCGACCCCGATTTGAGTCTGGACAGCCAAGGGGGGGGACAAATTGACCCCCTCCTTGCTCTGGCGTTTGAGACGGCGGGCGGGCGACAAAAACTCCAATGCTGGAACACACAAGGCATCTTCCGCTTGATCCAGTCTATCCCCAGCCCCAAGGCCGAGCCCTTCAAGCGCTGGCTGGCCAAGGTGGGCAAAGAGCGCCTCGACGAGATTGAAAACCCCGAGTTGGCCATGGGCCGCATGCAGGAGCTCTACGAGAAGAAAGGTTACCCCAAGGAGTGGATCGACAAGCGCCTGCGCGGTATTGCTGTACGCCAAGACTTGACCGACGAATGGAAACAGCGTGGGGTAAGCAACAGCCAAGAATTCGCCATCCTGACCAACGAAATCATGCACGGCACCTTTGCTCTGAAGGTGGACGAGTACAAGCAAGTGAAGGCGCTAGCGCGCGAGAACTTGCGCGACCACATGACCGACATAGAGTTGATCCTGACCATGCTGGCGGAGGCGACCACCACCAAGCTGCACCGTGACCGTGATTCCATCGGTATGGCACCGCTAAAGAAAGACGCTAAAGATGGCGGCGCAGTGGCCGGGCGTACGCGCAAAGATATTGAGAAACAGACTGGTAAGCCGGTGATCTCCAAGGAAAACTTCAAGCAGTTGGCGATTAAGAAGACGAAAAAGCTGAAGGGTGATTAGGGTTGGGCCGAAGTCAAAGCCACCCCAAGTGACTACTCCGACAACGGCCGCAACAACTCCGCCAGATCCCCTTCGGTGAACAGTGGTTGCTTGCGCCCGGCGGCGCCGCTGTACATGCTGTCGGCCAGCGCGGCTTTGCGCTCTTGCAGGGCCAAGATGCGTTCTTCTATCGTGCCCTGGGCCACTAGCTTGTAGACAAACACCGTGTGTTGCTGGCCGAGGCGGTGGGCCCGGTCGGTGGCTTGGTTTTCTACCGCGGGGTTCCACCAGGGGTCGTAGTGGATGACGGTGTCGGCCTGGGGTAGGTTCAGGCCCACGCCGCCTGCCTTGAGGCTGATGAGGAAGATCGGCACCTCGCCGCCGGTAAAGCGTTCAATGGCGGCCTCGCGGTTCTGCGTCTGGCCGGTGAGTTTCGTCCAGGCCAGTCCTGCTTTCTTGAGTTCCGCCTCAATCAGGGTCAACATGCTGGTGAACTGCGAGAACAGCAAAATGCGCCGCCCCTCAAGCACCATCTCCGGCAGCAGCTCCATCAGTTGCTCTAGCTTGGCCGAGGTCTTGACCTTTTGCGCGGCGGGCAGCTTGAGCAGGTGCGGGTCGCAGCATACCTGGCGCAGTTTCAAGAGTGCGTCCAGGATGGTGATTTGCGATTGGGCCAGGCCTTTGGTCTTGAGTGCTTCGCGTACGGTTTTTTCCATCCCCAGGCGAATGGTCTCGTACAGGTCGGCCTGTTTGCCAGTCAGCTCCACGCGGGTAATGGTTTCCACCTTGGGCGGTAGCTCGGTGGCCACCAGCGCCTTGGTGCGGCGCAGCATAAAGGGGGTGATGCGCGCGCGCAGCTGGTGCAGGCGTTCGGGGTCACCCTGCTTCTCGATGGGGTTGCGAAATAGCTCTTTGAAACGCTGCTGGCTGCCCAGAAAACCGGGCATTACAAAGTGGAACAGGCTCCAGATTTCGCCCAGGTGGTTTTCCATGGGCGTGCCAGACAGGCACAGGCGATGCCGGGTTTGCAGCTGGCCCACCACCTGCGCAGCGTGGGTACTGGCGTTTTTGATGTTCTGGGCTTCGTCCAGCACCACGAGGTGCCACTGCGCCTCTAGCCAGCGCTCCTTGTCGCGCTGCAGCAGCGAGTAGGGCGCGATCACCAGGTCGTGCTCAGCCATGGTGTGGGCTACGTCGTGCCGGTCTTTGCCGTGCAGCACCAGCGTGCGCAGCTCTGGGCAAAAGCGCGTGGCCTCGTTGCGCCAGTTGCCCATCAGGCTCACGGGCGCAATGATCAGGGCGGGCTGGGTCAGCCGCCCGGCGTCTTTTTCTACCTGGATGTGGGCCAGGGTTTGCAGGGTTTTGCCCAGGCCCATGTCGTCCGCCAGAATGCCGCCCAGGCTGTGGCTGCGCAAAAACTGCAGCCAGTTCAGCCCCTGCTGCTGGTAGGGGCGCAACTGGGCCTGCACGCTGGTGGGCATGGCTACCACGGGCAGCTCGGCGCGGCCAGAGAGCTGTTGCACCATGGCGCGCAGTTGCTGGGCACCGTCCCACACCGCGCCTTCGCCCAGCGCGGCGGTGGCGCGCATGGCGTCCAGGCGCGAAAGGCGCAGGCTGTCGGCGGCAAAGTCGCTTTTGCGCTCGCCGACCAGCTCCAGTAGCGCGGCCATCCAGGGTTTGAGTGCCTCAGTGGGCAGGCGAATAAAGCCACTGCCATCGGGTTTGCGCAAAAACACAAAGGGCGGCAAGGTATGTAGGCCCGTTTCCGGGGCCGGCGCACCAGAGCCGGTTGCGGCGATCAGCTCGGGCAGAAACGGCAATATGTTGTGGCGCTGGCCGTCAATCTCCATGCCCAGCGACAGATCAAACCAGGGCGACGTGGCTTCCTCCGCGCCCTGCGTCTGCAAATCCACATGTAGCGCTTCGGCCTGGCTGACCCAGCCTTGCAACCGGGTGTCCACTGCAACGTCAAAGCCCAGCGCGCGCAGCGGGGCGTAGTCGGTTTGCGACCATTCCAGCCAGTCGTTCTGTGGGAGGTGGCCGGGAATGCCAAACATGCCGCCTTCGGCCCCCATAAGCCCCAAGGCCATGAGCCGGGAGATGGCGTCAAACTCGGCTTCCGCGTCGCGGTGCAGCAAGTACTGCCCACTGGCATCTTCCACCCGCACGGCGTTGCCCTGACCGGCCCACCAGCCGCGGTGCCCAGCGTAGTCAAAGCGCAGCTGCGCTTCGATCAGTCCCCGGTAAGGTACATCCTGTGGCGGGTTGGGGCGCAGCTGCAGGCAGGCCGTCGGCACAATGTCTTGCAGGGATTCCAAACTTTGCAGCACTGGCGGCAGCGGGATACGGCCCAGGCGTTGCATCAGCTCGGGTTGGAACTTTTGCAGCGCGGCAGGCTTGAGCGGCGGGGCCTTGAGCAACACGTTCAGCTGGTCCGAACCTATCCCTTCGGCCGTGACCGTACCGCATTGGCCTGTGTCGGTATTCAGGTAGAGCGGAGGCTGGTTCAGGCATAGCGTGGCCTGGTGGTCGGGCAGTTGGGCGCGCAAAACCCAGTTGGGTTCGTTGCTGTGGGGGGCGGGGACTTCTGCCCATGTCCATTGCAGGGTTTGGGGTGGTCCCCATTGCAGGGGCGCTTCCACATCACCCCGCGGGTTGGTCTGGAACAGGCGGCCTGTCTGCGCCGCCAGTTGCAACGCCAGCACGCCAATGTGCCCCCGCAGCAAGGCCTCGGAGCTGAAGCTGTGGCCGTAGTAGCGCAATTGCCCCCGCCCCGGCATGGCGGCAATCAGGTCCAGCAGCTCGCGGTCTTGCGGGCTGGCGCGGTCATAGAGGGCTTGGCCGGCATAGGGTGCTGTGTTCACCTTTTTGGGCCGGGCCCAGCCGCCTGTGGCCTTGGGGTAGGACACCACCACCTCAAGCAGCAACTCGGATTTGGTACTCTGGGCGTTGATCACGCGCAGCAGGTAGACATATTGGTCAGGCCGGGCAGGTCGATCCGCACTGCCGCGCGGCAATGCATGGGCAAAAAGCGGGGCTGCGCCCCTGGCCACATCCATCTCACTGAGCCATTGCAGCAGCCGGCTTTCGGCTTCGATGCGAGCCAGATCGGTGGCGCGGGCCAGGGCGGCTTGGCGGCGTGCTTCTATGTCTCCAGGCGTGGGTGGTGTGGGGTCATCTTGTCCGGGCGTGTTGCCGGACTCCGCCAGAATGCGTAGCCCCTGGTGCGCGGCTTTTAGCATGAGTGCGACACCATGTTTGCAGTCGGTACCTACCGGGCATTCACAGTCACTTTCCCAAAACAACAACTTGCCATCCGCCGCGATGCCCAGCTCGGCAGACACTTCGTAGGGTTCGGGCAAGCTGCCTTGCACTTCCCCCAGCAACACCCAATGGTCCCCATCCGGATCAATGTCCAGGCTCAGGACCTGTTGTTTGCGAAACAACGCCAGCCCGCGCGACCAGGCGCCGCTGTCCGATTGTTGCTCCAAAGAGCGAGGGGTGAACCAGAGGCCGCTGGGGTTTGACATTGATAAGCAAATAAGGGCTCTAGCACTTATAGGATCTGCGCAAGCAGCTCCTGAATTGATAGTGTTTTGTTCTACTTAGGCGGTGCCCAGCGCATGCCCGGCCTGCACATCAGCGTGGTACGAGCTGCGGACCATGGCACCCACCGCGGCGTGCTTGAAGCCCATCTTGTAGGCCTCGGCCTCGAACATCTTGAAGGTGTCTGGGTGCACATAGCGGCGCACCGGCAGGTGGCTGGTGGACGGCGCCAGGTATTGGCCGATGGTCAGCATCTCGATGTTGTGGGCGCGCATGTCGCGCATGGTTTCCAGAATCTCTTCGTCGGTCTCACCCAGGCCGACCATCAAGCCGCTCTTGGTCGGCACATCGGGGAACAGGGCCTTGAACTTCTTGAGCAGGTTCAGGCTGAACTGGTAGTCCGATCCCGGGCGCGCTTCCTTGTAGAGGCGGGGAATGGTTTCCAGGTTGTGGTTCATCACATCGGGCGGAGCCGCCTTGAGAATTTCCAACGCGCGGTCGTCGCGGCCGCGGAAGTCGGGCACCAATACCTCGATCTGCGTCTTGGGCGACAGCTCGCGTGTCTTGCGGATGCAGTCCACAAAGTGGCCGGCTCCGCCATCGCGCAGGTCGTCGCGGTCCACGCTGGTAATCACCACGTAGTTGAGCTTGAGCTGGGCAATCGTCTTGGCCAGGTTGTCGGGCTCGTTCACGTCCAGCGGGTCGGGGCGGCCGTGGCCCACGTCGCAGAAGGGGCAGCGGCGCGTGCACTTGTCGCCCATGATCATGAAGGTGGCCGTGCCCTTGCCAAAACATTCGCCGATATTGGGGCAGCTGGCTTCCTCGCACACCGTCACCAGCTTGTTGGCGCGCAGCGTGTCCTTGATTTCATAAAAACGTGTGCTGGGGCTGCCGGCCTTGACGCGGATCCAGTCGGGTTTCTTGAGCACTTCGCCCTGCACCACCTTGACCGGAATGCGCGACAGCTTGGCGGCGGCCTTTTGCTTGTCGGTGGCCTTGTAGGCGTCCAGCGATTGCACCTCACGCACCGTGGCGTTGGTGGGGGTCTGGATAGTGGTGTCTTCGCTATGGCTCATAGGGCGGCGCGCGGTCAGGGCGCGAGGTAGGTTGCGAGCTTGTGGCCCAACACGTCGGCGGCATCAGTCCAGCCAACAGAGACCCCGATTGTAGAAAGGTCCACAGTTTGCAGCCGGGCGTAGCCGCAGGGGTTGATACGCGAGAAGGGTTCCAGGTCCATGGCCACGTTCAGCGCCACGCCGTGGTAGGTGCAGTTGCGGCTGACCTTGATGCCCAGGGCGGCAATCTTGCCCAGGCCGGTGAAGTCGGGGTCGGCGTTGCCAGCCGCTCCGTTCTGGGGGCGCTGCGCCAACGGGGCGTGGCCCGTGGGATCGTCCAGCCGCACATAAATGCCGGGCGCGCCCGCCACGCGGTGGCCGGTCACGCCGAAGTGCGCCAGCGTCTTGATGACTGCTTCTTCGATGCGGTAGACGTACTCCTTGACGAAGTAGCCCGCGCGCTTGAGGTCGATGAGCGGGTAGCCAACTACCTGGCCGGGGCCATGGTAGGTCACCTGGCCGCCGCGGTTGGTCTGCACCACCGGGATGTCGCCCGGCAGAAAAACGTGCTCCGGCTTGCCCGCCAGGCCCTGCGTGAAGACCGGTGAATGCTCACAAATCCATAGCTGGTCGCGCACGGTGGACGTGGGCCCGACGGCTCTTTCATTGGTAAATGCCTGCATCGCCGCGTAGGTGGGCAGGTAGTCCTGCCGCCCGAGCTGCGAGATGTCGATGGTCACGGGTCAGAGCACCACTTTGACCATGGGGTGGGTCGACAGCGTGCGGTACAGCTCGTCGAGCTGTTCGCGGCTCGTGGCTGTGATAGTGATGGTCACGCCCAGGTAGTTGCCGCCCTTGCTTTCGCGCAGCTCGATGGTGGACGCGTCAAACGCCGGGTCGAACTGTTTGGCGATGACTGTGATGGCATGTACCAGTCCGTCCACCTTGTGGCCCATAACCTTGATGGGGAATTGCGAGGGGTACTCGATCAGCGATTCGGCGCGGGGATTGCCTTCGGCGCCAGGGGGCGGGGTGGGGGTGCTCATGGGGTAATTATCGCTGGGGGTTGTCCCTGTGTCGCCTGGGGGCAAGAAACGGAAAACGGGAAGTTCTAGGCAGGGACGGGTTTCTACGTATAATCGTGGGCTGTGCATTGAACAGTGGCTGTAACCTGGGCGTAATTCTCGATGTCGACAATCACGCCTTTGGTATCCCAGTCCCCTGACGCAGAGAATCCAGATGGAGTCTTTGACGCAGAGTTCAAGCCCCTGACGGCCGAAGAGGCCGCCCAGTGGCGCAGCACCCATCCCGCAATGTCCCCTTGGTGGGTCATTGTGTGCCAAGCGGTAGTCGGTTTGCTGATTCTTGCAGTGGCCGGCTGGGGATGGGGTTCCACGGTAGGTTGGTCCGCAGGCTATGGAGCCTTGTCGGTCGTGTTCCCCGCAGCCTTGCTGGTTCGGGGCATGCAGCGCCAACGTGCCGTCATGCAGCCGGGTGCTGTCATGTTGGGATTTGTGGTTTGGGAGTCGGTGAAAGTTATTTTGACGATCGCAATGCTGTTTGCGGCGCCCAAAGTGGTTTCATCACTCAGTTGGCTGGCCTTGGTGGCTGGTTTCGTGTTGACGATGAAGGTGTACTGGGTGGCCGCGTGGCTGTATCCCAAGCGCCGGAATCTCAATGTTTCGAATTGATATTTGGTGACATATGGCTGCTGAACACGCTGGAACACATGCCCCGTCTGCTGGAGAGTACATCCAGCACCATCTGCATCATTTGCAGAAAAACTTCAATTTTGAAAACGTCGAGCAAAACAGCATCGTCGATTTCAGCCTGTTCAACTTTGACTCGCTGGTGTTCTCGCTCTTGCTTGGCGCGATCGGCTGCTTCGTGCTGTGGAATGCGGCGCGCAAGGCCACTTCCGGTGTCCCCGGACGTTTCCAGGCTGCCGTCGAAATCCTGACCGAAATGGTGGATAACCAAGCCAAGGGCGTGATCCACAACGCCAAGAGCCGCAAGGTCATTGGTCCCCTGGCGCTGACCGTGTTTGTCTGGATTTTCCTGATGAACGCCATGGACATGCTGCCCGTGGATCTGATTCCCTCGGTCTGGCACAGCGCTGGCCCCGCACTGGGTTTCAAGGATTACATGCGCGTGGTTCCTACCGCCGACCTGTCCACTACTCTGGGCCTGTCTTGCTCGGTTCTGCTGATCTGCGTGTTCTACAACATCAAGATCAAGGGTCTGGGCGGCTGGGCGCACGAACTGATTGCTGCACCGTTTGGTGACCACTGGGCGCTGTACCCGGTCAACTTCCTGATGCAGATGATTGAGTACCTTGCCAAGACTGTGTCCCACGGCATGCGGTTGTTTGGCAACATGTTTGCAGGTGAGCTGGTGTTCATGCTGATTGCCCTGATGGGTGGCGGCTGGGCCTTGTCAGCAACAGGTGTTGGCTTGGCCATCGGCCACGTCATCGCCGGAACCGTGTGGACCCTGTTCCACATTCTGGTGATCACCTTGCAAGCCTTCATCTTTATGATGTTGACGCTGATCTACACAGGTCAAGCGCACGACGCACATTGATGTAACTGTTTTCGTTTTCTTGTTTTCGTTTTTCTTTTTCCACTAACTTTTAGGAGCTTCTCATGGAAAACATTCTCGGCCTCGTGGCATTGGCTTGCGGCATCATCGTTGGTCTGGGCGCTATCGGCGCTTCCATCGGCATCGCGCTGATGGGTGGCAAGTTCCTGGAATCTTCTGCACGTCAACCCGAGCTGATGAACGAACTGCAAACCAAGATGTTCATCTTGGCTGGTCTGATTGACGCTGCGTTCCTGATCGGTGTTGCTATCGCTCTGCTGTTCGCATTCGCCAACCCCTTCGTTCTGAAGTAATCAACGGCCCTTCACGTTAGAGAAGGAATCAAACCGTGAACATCAACGCAACCCTGTTCCTGCAGGCTATCGTTTTTGCGATCCTGGTGTGGTTCACGATGAAATTCGTGTGGCCCCCGATCACGAAAGCGCTGGACGAGCGGGCACAGAAGATCGCCGACGGCCTTGCCGCCGCCGACAAGGCCAAGGCCGAACTGGCATCTGCCAACAAGCGCGTGGAAGCCGAACTGGCTTCTTCCAAAAATGAAACTGCAGGTCTCTTGGCTGACGCCGAGCGCCGTGCGCAGACCATTGTGGAAGATGCCAAGGGCCGCGCCACCGAAGAAGGCAACCGCATCATTGCGGCTGCCAAGGCAGAGGCTGAGCAGCAGTCCGTGAAAGCCCGTGAGGCTTTGCGCGAACAGGTCGCTGCGCTCGCCGTCAAAGGCGCTGAGCAGATCCTGCGCAAGGAAGTCAATGCCGGTGTGCATGCCGACTTGCTGTCTCGCCTGAAGACTGAGCTGTAAGGGAATACTATGGCTGAACTTGCCACCATTGCCAGGCCCTACGCCGAAGCCCTGTTCCAGGCCGCGAAAGCGGACTTGAACGGTGCAGCCGGGTGGTTGGACGAGCTGGCTGCGATTGCCGAAAACGGTCAATTGCAGCAGTTCGCCAGCAACCCCAAAACCACCGACGCACAGGTCTATGACCTGATCGCTGGCGTGATCAAGGCTGCGCTGTCTGAGCAAGGCAAGAACTTTCTGCGCACCGTGATAGACAACGGACGCCTGGAAGCCCTGCCTGAAATTGCAGCCCAGTTCCGCGCGCTGAAGAACGCACAAAGCGGACTTTCCGATGCTGTGGTGTACAGCGCCTTTCCAATCGATGCGCAAGCGTTGACGGACGTGGCAGCTTCGCTCGAAAAGCGTTTTGGTCGCAAGCTCAATGTGTCCGTTGCGCTCGACGCCGATCTGATCGGCGGTATTCGCGTGGTGGTGGGTGACGAAGTTCTTGACACCTCCGTCAAGGCCCGTCTGGAACAAATGAAAGCGGCTTTGACAGCCTGAGGCGCAAGCCGCCTGCTGTGAAGCCCAACTAAAGAAAGAAGGAAAGAGTCATGCAACTCAATCCCGCAGAAATTTCTGAATTGATCAAGAGCCGCATTGACGGCTTGTCCGCCAGCGCTGACATCCGTAACCAAGGCACCGTGGTGTCGGTGACGGACGGTATCTGCCGCATCCACGGTCTGTCTGACGTGATGCAAGGCGAAATGCTGGAATTCCCCGCAGGTAGCGACGGCCTGCCCACCTACGGTCTGGCTTTGAACCTCGAGCGCGACTCGGTCGGTTCCGTGATCTTGGGTGAGTACGAGCACATCTCCGAAGGCGATACGGTCAAGTGCACCGGCCGCATTCTGGAAGTGCCCGTGGGCCCCGAGCTCAAAGGCCGTGTGGTCAATGCCCTGGGTCAGCCCATCGACGGCAAAGGCCCCATCAACGCCAAGATGACCGACGTGATTGAAAAGGTGGCACCTGGTGTGATCGCCCGTAAATCCGTGGATCAGCCCATGCAGACCGGCCTGAAGTCCATCGACTCCATGGTTCCCGTGGGCCGCGGCCAGCGCGAATTGATCATCGGCGACCGCCAGACCGGCAAAACCGCCGTGGCCATCGACGCCATCATCAACCAGAAGGGTCAGAACATGACCTGCGTCTACGTTGCGATCGGCCAAAAGGCCTCTTCGATCAAGAACGTGGTGCGCGCGCTGGAACAAGCTGGCGCCATGGAATACACCATTGTGGTGGCTGCCTCCGCCTCTGAATCGGCTGCCATGCAGTACGTGTCTGCGTACTCCGGCTGCACCATGGGCGAGTACTTCCGCGACCGCGGCGAAGACGCCCTGATCGTGTATGACGATTTGTCCAAGCAAGCCGTGGCTTACCGCCAGGTTTCCTTGCTGCTGCGCCGTCCACCCGGCCGCGAAGCCTACCCTGGCGACGTGTTCTATCTCCACAGCCGCTTGCTGGAGCGCGCAGCCCGCGTGAACGCCGAGTATGTGGAAGCCTTCACCAAGGGCGCTGTGAAGGGCAAGACCGGTTCTTTGACCGCTCTGCCTATCATTGAAACCCAAGCCGGCGACGTGTCCGCTTTCGTGCCTACCAACGTGATCTCGATCACCGATGGCCAGATCTTCCTGGAAACCTCGTTGTTCAACGCTGGCGTGCGCCCCGCGATCAACGCCGGTATCTCGGTGTCCCGCGTGGGTTCTGCTGCGCAGACCAAAGTGGTCAAGGGCCAGTCCGGCGGTATCCGTAACGACTTGGCTCAGTACCGTGAATTGGCTGCGTTCGCGCAGTTCGCTTCCGACCTGGACGAAGCCACCCGCAAGCAGCTGGACCGCGGTGCCCGCGTGACCGAGTTGCTCAAGCAAAAGCAATACAGCCCCCAGTCCATCAGCATCATGAGCGCTTCGCTGTTCGCAGTGAACAAGGGCTTCATGGACGACGTGGAAGTCAAGAAGATCCTGGCTTTCGAGCACGGCCTTCATGCCTACCTCAAGGACAAGCACGCAGCCCTGTTGGCCAAGGTGGAAGACACCAAGGCATTGGACAAGGATGCAGAGGCTGAATTGACTGCTGCTGTGGCCGCGTTCAAGAAAACTTTTGCTTGATTTCCCCCTGATCACAAGGAGCCATTGATGGCAGCAGGTAAGGAACTACGCACCAAGATCAAATCGGTGGAAAACACCAAGAAGATCACCAAGGCCATGGAAATGATCTCGGTCTCCAAAATGCGCAAGGCGCAGGAGCGTATGCGCGCTGCCCGGCCTTACAGCACGAAGATCCGGGACATTGCGACCAATCTGGGACAGGCCAACCCTGAGTACGTGCACAGCTTCATGAAGACCAACGACGCGAAAGCGGTGGGTCTGATTGTGGTGACCACGGACAAGGGCCTGTGTGGTGGTCTCAATACCAACCTGTTGCGTCAGGTCACCGGCAAGCTGCGTGATACGCAGGCTGCCGGCAAGACCGCACAGGCGGTTGCCATCGGCAGCAAGGGTCTGGGCTTCTTGAACCGCGTGGGCGCGAAAGTCGTGTCCCACGTAACCCACCTGGGCGATCGTCCTCACCTGGACAAGCTCATTGGGCCCGTCAAGGTGCTGATCGACGCGTATGTGGCCGGTGAAGTCAGCGCGGTGTACGTCTGCTACAACAAGTTTGTCAGCACCATGAAGCAGGACCCTGTGGTTGAGCAACTGCTGCCACTGTCTGCGGACCAGATGGCTGCGGACAGCAAGGCCGAAGGCAGCCACCACGCTTGGGATTACATCTACGAGCCGGACGCGCAAACCGTTATTGACGAGTTGCTCGTGCGTTATGTAGAGGCTCTGGTGTTCCAGGCCCTGGCCGAAAACATGGCGTCCGAGCACGCTGCACGCATGGTGGCCATGAAGGCCGCCACAGACAATGCCGGTAACGTCATTGCCGAGCTCAAGCTCGTTTACAACAAGACCCGTCAGGCTGCGATTACCAAAGAGCTGTCTGAAATCGTGTCCGGTGCAGCTGCCATCAGCGGCTAAGCGAATTCAAAATTATTGGAGCGAAAAATGCAAGCCCAAGGAAAAATTGTTCAATGTATCGGCGCTGTGGTGGACGTGGAATTTCCACGTGACCGCATGCCCCGTGTGTACGACGCGCTCAAGATGGAAGGCTCCCCGCTGACTCTCGAAGTGCAGCAGCAGCTAGGCGACGGCGTGGTGCGTACCATTGCGCTGGGTTCGTCTGACGGCCTGCGTCGCGGTCTGGTGGTGTACAACACCGGTGCACAAATCACCGTGCCCGTGGGCAAGGCCACTCTGGGCCGCATCATGGACGTGTTGGGTGCGCCCATCGACGAACGTGGCCCCGTGAGCCAAGAGCACACTGCCTCCATTCACCGCAAGGCCCCGTCCTACGACGAACTGAGCCCTTCGCAAGAGCTGCTGGAAACCGGCATCAAGGTGATTGACTTGGTCTGCCCGTTCGCCAAGGGCGGCAAGGTGGGTCTGTTCGGTGGTGCCGGTGTGGGCAAGACCGTGAACATGATGGAACTCATCAACAACATCGCCAAGGCGCACAGCGGCTTGTCCGTGTTCGCTGGTGTGGGTGAGCGTACCCGTGAAGGGAACGACTTCTACCACGAGATGGCCGATTCCGGTGTGGTGAACCTCGAAGATCTGCCTGAGTCCAAAGTGGCGATGGTGTACGGTCAGATGAACGAACCCCCAGGCAACCGCCTGCGCGTGGCCCTGACCGGTCTGACCATTGCGGAATCGTTCCGTGACGAAGGCAAAGACGTGTTGTTCTTCGTGGACAACATCTACCGCTACACATTGGCCGGTACCGAAGTGTCTGCGCTGCTGGGTCGTATGCCGTCCGCCGTGGGCTACCAGCCTACGCTGGCCGAAGAAATGGGCCGTTTGCAAGAACGTATTACGTCGACCAAGGTGGGTTCCATCACGTCCATCCAGGCCGTGTACGTGCCAGCGGATGACTTGACCGATCCTTCTCCCGCCACGACCTTTGCCCACTTGGACTCCACCGTGGTGCTGTCCCGTGACATCGCTTCGCTGGGTATCTACCCTGCTGTGGATCCACTGGACTCCACCAGCCGTCAGCTGGATCCGCTGGTGGTGGGTGAAGACCACTACAACACTGCCCGTGCGGTGCAGGGCACGCTGCAACGCTACCGCGAACTGCGCGACATCATCGCCATCATGGGTATGGATGACTTGGCCCCAGAAGACAAACTGGCTGTGGCACGTGCCCGCAAGATCCAGCGTTTCCTGAGCCAGCCTTTCCACGTGGCTGAAGTGTTCACCGGCTCTCCCGGCAAGTACGTTCCTTTGTCTGAAACCATCCGTGGTTTCAAGATGATCGTGGGCGGCGAATGCGATCACCTGCCAGAGCAAGCGTTCTACATGGTCGGCACCATCGACGAAGCCTTCGAAAAAGCCAAGAAGGTCTAAAAAATGAACACCATCCACGTTGATGTGGTCAGTGCAGAAGAGTCCATCTTCTCCGGTGAAGCCGTCTTCGTGGCGCTTCCCGGTGAGGCTGGCGAGCTGGGCATCAAGCCCCGCCACACGCCCCTGATCACGCGCATCAAGCCTGGCTCGGTGCGCATTCAGAAAGCCGATGGCAGCGAAGAGTTTGTGTTCGTGGCCGGTGGCATTCTTGAAGTGCAGCCCAACTGCGTGACCGTGTTGTCTGACACGGCCATCCGCGGCAAGGACCTGGACGAAGAGAAGGCCAACGCCGCCAAGGCTGCTGCCGAAGAGGCGCTGAAGAACGCCAAGAGCGAGATCGACATTGCGAAAATCCAGTCTGAGATCGCCATCATGGCGGCTGAGATTGCGGCTGCGCGCCGATTCCTGCACAAGAAGTAAGCGCCCTGCGCTTGCCCTCGCAAAACCGCCTTCGGGCGGTTTTGTCGTTTCAGGGCTTAAGACAGGCTAGGCGTGTCCGGCAGTTCGTTGGGGTTGTGCTGCCCGGGCTGTAGCGCGAAATGCTGGGTTAGCACGGCGCACACGGCATCGACAGACTGGGCCAAGCCTTGCTCGTACTGGCCTGCGCGCAGTGCGGTGGCCAGCTGCTGCACCACGCCTTGCCATTGTTCGGCGGGCACCACGCGGTCCACACCCCGGTCAGCCACCAGTTCGATGGCGCGCTCGGCCAGGCACAGGTAAATCAGCACGCCGTTGTTGTGCTCGGTGTCCCACACCCGCAGGCGGCCGAACTGCGCCAAAGCGCGTTGGCGCAGCAGGGCAGCCGTGGTGTCGGGCCGCAGCAGATAGCTGTTGGGCAAGCCCGCCTCCACGCAGATGCGGATTTCGCCCGAGTGTTGCTGCTCACTGGCAGCCACGCGGGCTTGCAGGCGCTGCAGCGCATCGGCTGGCAGTACGTGGCCGGCGTCTTCCATCCAGCGGTGTTTGAAGAGGCGTTGCAGTCGTTGAATCATCACCAGCCCCCAGAGGCACCACCGCCCCCAAAATTGCCACCCCCGCCGGAGCTGAACCCGCCACCACCACTGGAGCCGGAACCCCAGCCGCCACGGCCACTGCTGCCACCACCGCCCCAGGATCCACCGCCGCGGTTGGCGCCGTTCAAGCTGCTCAACAATGTCAGCACCACGGCAACAAAGCCTGCCAGTACCGCCAGCACGATGCTAGAGGTCACCACCATGGCCACCGTGCCGGCTACACCGCCGATGACCAGAGAGCCCAGTTTGTTGCCCAAAATCTTGCGGGCCATGCTGCCCCCAATCGCCACCGCGAAGAACAGAAACACCGCCAAGTCCATCCACTGGAATCCGGCCTGACGGCCACCACCTCCGCCGCTACTGGTTGTGGCCGCTGGCGCGGGCAAGGCCTCGCCGCGTATCAACCCCATGATCTGCTCCAGCCCGGCATCGATGCCGCCGGCAAAATCGCCCTCCTTGAAGCGTGGCGCAATGGCCTGGTCGATCACACGCTTGGCCATCAGGTCGGGGATGGCGCCTTCCAACGTCTTGGCCACTTCGATGCGCAGCTTGCGGTCGTTTTTGGCCACGAGCAGGATCAACCCGTCGCCAATGTCTCTGCGGCCAATCTTCCAGGCATTGCCCACGCGGTTGGCGTAACTGGCAATGTCCTCTGGCGCGGTGCTAGGCACCACCAATACAACCACCTGTGCGCCGCTGCTGGCTTCAAAGGCTGCGAGTTTGGCGTCCAGCGCCTGCTGTTGCGCCGCGCTTAATGTGGCTGTGGTGTCGATCACGTGGCTGCTGAGCGCCGGCACCGGCTGCACATCCTGCGCCCACAGGGCAGGCGCGCAGACCAGCAGTGCCAACACCGCAACCCAGAGTCGCAACCCCGACCATCCGCCCAGGAGTTGTTGCATGCTGGCTTACTTCTTGTTGAAGTCCACCACCGGCGGTGTGCTGATGGTGGCTTCGTTTTGCACGGTGAAGCTGGGCTTGGCCTGGTAGCTCATTGCCATCGCCGTCAGGTTGCTGGGGAAGCTGCGAATCAGCACGTTGTACTCCTGCACCGCCTGGATGTAGCGGTTGCGTGCCACAGTAATGCGGTTCTCGGTGCCTTCCAGTTGCACGCGCAAGTCGCTAAAGCCCTGGTTGGCTTTCAGGTTAGGGTACTGCTCGCTCACGACCATCAGGCGGCTCAGCGCGCCGCCCAGTTCGCCTTGCGCGGCCTGGAACTTGGCCATAGCCGCGGGGTTGTTGAGTGTCTCTGGTGTCACCTGGATGGACGTGGCCTTGGCGCGGGCCTCGACCACCTTGGTCAGCGTGTCCTGTTCAAAGGCGGCCTCGCCCTTGACGGTGGCCACAATATTGGGCACCAGGTCGGCACGGCGCTGGTACTGGTTTAACACCTCGCTCCACGCGGACTTGGTCTGCTCGTCCAGCCGCTGAAAGTCGTTGTAGCCACAACCGCTTAGCAGCACGGCTGCCGCACCCGCTGCCAACCACGCCCAAGCCCGAAAAGAAGACAACCGCATGTGAACCTCCTGCTAATACAACAGCACGTACTATAGAGCGCCCTCTAAAGCCCCTTCCTCTCCTGCCGCACCATGAACCCACTCGATGTTCTGCACGCCGCCCAGCGCGGCCCCACACCGCCTGCAGCCTTGCCGGTAGCGCTGATGGCCGGTGCGGCGGGCACGCTGGGCACCGAGGTGCTGCGGCGTCTGGCGGGTAGCCACCATTACCGCCAACTGCGGGTGCTGTCGCAAGAGGACATCACCCCCGCGCTGGACCGGGTGCAGATGGTGACCGTGGCATCCGACGACCCCAGCGCGTGGCCGCTGCAGCCCGCATCGGTAGGCGTGATCGTGTTTGATGCGCCCAGCCTGTACAACGACCGTGAGCGTGCGCTGTGGACCCCGCAACCCGCGCAGCTGCCGGCACTGGCAGCCTGGATGTTGCGCTGCGGTGTGCATACCCTGGCCGTGGTGGTGCCGCATGACCAGGGGCGCCTGCCGCAGGCACTGAAGGCCGGATTGGCGAATCTGGATGAACACGCCGTGGCCACCATGGGGTTTGAGCGCCTGCTGTTGGTGCGCCCCGCCGCCGCGCCCCAAACCCCGACACATGCGAATGTGCTGGAGTGGCTGGCGCACCGCATGCTCTCCATCTTTGCCTATATGGTGCCCAGCAACGAGATGCCGCCGCGCGCCGCCGACCTGGCTGCGTTGGTGGATGTGGCCCTGCGCGAGATGCCACCCGGTGTGCACATTGCGCCCCCCGAGCTGGCGCGCCGTACCAGCGAGGCCACGGTGCAAGACGTGGTCCGTGCCTGGTTGGCCACCTGAGTTGGGGGAGAATCGCCCCATGCCCCGACACAAAGCCAAACTCCACGCCGCCATGGGCGGAACCCCGGACGACGTGGAAGCCGCGTTCTACGAAGCCCTGCAAGCAGGCGACATCGAAAAACTCATGGCCTGCTGGGCCGACGAAGACGACATTGTGTGCATCCACCCTGGTGGTCCGCGCATCATCGGTGCGGGGGGCATACGGGCTGCGTTTGACGCGCTGTTTGCCCACGGTGGCGCCATCCATGTCCAGGCCGAGCACATCCGCCGTGTCGACTCCATGGCCAGCGCGGTGCACCATGTGCTGGAAAAGGTGGAGGTGATGACCGCTGACGGCCCGGCCCAGGCCCATGTGCTGGCCACCAACGTGTACCACAAGACCCCGCAAGGCTGGCGCCTGGTGGTGCACCACGCCAGCCCGGGCACCCCCGGCGACGTGACCGAGACCCAGCATCCACCTCAGGTGCTGCATTGAGATAGAAAAAGGCCTCTATCCCCCATGGAATATGCGCAAGCAGCTATGAATTATGTAGCGCCCCGCTGGTTGCCCGGCGGCAACCTGCAAACTATTTGGCCCGCGCTGTACTCGCGTCGGGTGTTCGGGCCGCACCCGCAGTACCGCCGCGAACGCTGGGCCGCACCCGATGGCGACTTCGTCGACGTGGATTGGTTGGAGGATGAGGCCTCGACGCGGGGCAGCGCTCTGGCGGCACCGGAGCGTCCCTTGTTGGTGCTTTTCCATGGCTTGGAAGGCAGCTCGCGCAGCCATTACGCCGAGGCCTTTGCTGACTTTGCGCGCGAACGTGGCTTTGCCTACGCGGTGCCGCACTTCCGCGGCTGTGGTGGTGAACTGAACCACGGGCCCCGTGCCTACCACTCGGGCGACTATGAGGAGATCGGCTGGATCCTGGCCAGATTTCGCGCGCAGCACCGCGGCCCCGTCATGGCGGTCGGCGTTTCGCTGGGTGGTAATGCCCTGCTGCGCTGGGCGCAGGAGATGGGTGACAGCGCGGCCCAGGTGGCCAACAGCGTGGCGGCGGTCTGCTCGCCCATTGATCTGGCGGCTGGTGGCTACGCCATCGGGCGCGGCTTCAACCGGCTGGTCTACACCCGCATGTTTCTCAACACCATGGTGCCCAAGGCGCTGCGCAAGCTGGAGCAGCACCCCGGCCTGTTCGACGGCCAGGCGCTAAAGGCCGCGCGCGACCTGTACGAGTTCGACAACGTGTTCACCGCGCCGCTGCACGGCTTCAAGAGCACCGAAGACTATTGGGGCCGGGCGTCGGCCAAGCCACACTTGCACCGCATCCGCATTCCCGCGCTGGTGGTGAACGCGCGCAACGACCCCTTTGTGCCCGCCTGGTGCCTGCCCTCGCAGGCCGATGTGGGCCAGCACGTGACCCTGTGGCAGCCCGCGCACGGCGGCCACGTGGGCTTTCCGCACGGGCGCATTCCCGGCCATGTGCGCACCATGCCCGACGCCGTGGGCGGCTGGCTGGCGCAACAGCTGCAGTAGCAACCGGGACGCGCCGTGGACGACATCGTCAAACAAGCCATGGCCAAGTGGCCCAACGTGCCGCACTGCTACGGCTGGCTGGGGCTGGACGCGCGCGGCAACTGGTACATGCGCGACGACGGCGCCCAGGCTTCGGGCGCCTTCAGCAGCGGCCGACCCGGCGCCAAGGGCAGCCTGTTGCAGCACGAAAAGCTGATCGACTTCATTCAGCGCAACTACGCGGCCGACGCCGCAGGCCAGTGGTTCTTCCAGAACGGGCCGCAGCGCGTGTATGTGGAGCTGGAAGCGACGCCCTGGGTCTGGCGCGTGGCCGACAGCTTGGACGTGGCGGCCCACTCCGGGGTGCCTGTGCAGGTGTTGGGCGCGCTGCTGGACGAGCAGGGCTGGCTGTACCTGCGCACCGCACTGGGCCTGGGCTTGGTGCACACGCAGGACATGGAGAACGCCGCGCGCGCGCTGGAGTCGGGGCTGTGGACGCTGGAAGACGTGAGCCGGGCGGAGCTGCCGGCTCGGTTTGCCTACGTCACCAGCCCGTTGGCGCACCACACAGGCCACTGATTGCTATATTTTTTGTAGCTGCTGGCGCATATATCACGGGGACTAGAGGCCCAAATGACCACAAAAAAGCCGACCACAGGGTCGGCTTTTTTGTCGCAAGGCCCGCAGGCCTATCGCGTGTACTTACTTGGCAGCTTCGGGTGCCGCAGGCTTCTTGGGCTCGTCGAACTTGGCGCCACCGGCATTGGCCATGTAGACCACAGCGCGCGCCACTTCGAGGTTGTCAAAGTCGCCACCACCCTGTGCGCCCATGGCGCCCTTGCCCTTGAGGGCGGAGTTCAGCAAGGCTTCGAAGCCGGTCTTGATGCGAGGGCCCCACGCGGACGCATCACCAAACTTGGGAGAACCAGCAGCGCCCGTGGCGTGGCAGGCGGAGCATTGGGCTTTGAAAACCTGTTCACCGGTCTTCATTTCGCGGTTGGCATCGCGAATTTCGACCATGCCGACCTTTTGGATGCGCTCAGCGGTGGACTTTTCCACGCTCACGGTGCCCGCAGCGGGTTTGTAGTCGGAGGTGACGTAGTACACCAGACCGATGATCACGAAAATGGGAATCACGAACGAGAAAAATGCCGCCAACAGCAGTTGCTTGGGGGTCTTGATGGGGCCGGTGTGGGCCTCATCGTGCGCGGTGGCGTGGCTGTTGTCGCTCATGGGTGTCCTCAAAAATAGCGGGTGCTTTGAAACAGCTCGGGATTATAACGGGGGCCCTCTGTGAAAACACCTACAATGCGCCTTCTTCTGGACGCGGCTGTAGCTCAGTGGATAGAGTATTGGCCTCCGAAGCCAAGGGTCGTGGGTTCGATCCCCGCCAGCCGCACCACCATCTCAGGTTTAGGCCCGACCGTAACGGTCTTCAAACCGAACAATATCGTCTTCTCCCAGATACGGGCCCATCTGCAGCTCGATCAGCTCCAGAGTCTCCAGGGCCTGGTTGGCCAGGCGGTGCTTCACGCCCACGGGGATGTAGACCGTCTCGCCAATCTTCAGCTCCGCCACTTCTTCTCCTACCGTGACTTCGGCCTTGCCTGCGGCCACCACCCAGCGCTCGGCGCGCTGGTGGTGCAGTTGCAGCGACAGGGTTTGGCCTGGCGTCACGGTAATGCGTTTGACCTTGTAGCCGGGCGCTTCGTCCAGCACGGTGAAGGAGCCCCAGGGGCGGGTTTCGAAAGTGGTGGACATAGTTTCCAATTGAAAAAGAGTTGTGACTGAAGGGTGAATGGTCGGGGACCTACACATGTTCCCGCTTGTGTTTGATGTTCTTCTCCAGCGCCTTGAGCTGGGGTGCCAGGTGGGGGCTGCGCTTGGTGGCCACAGCCATCACCAGGATATCGACCACCAGCAGCTGCAGCACGCGTGAGACCATGGGCAGCGCAAGGTTGCTGTCTTCATCGTGCTCCACCGGAATCACCACATCGGCCACCTGGGCCAGCGAGGAACCCGTTTTGGTCACTGCGACGATCTTCACTTTGCCTCGCCTGGCAATCTGCGCCGCGTGTACCAGGTCCGCCGTGCGGCCCGAGGTGGAGAAGGCAATCAGGCAGTCCTGTGGCTGCGCCATGGTGGCGGTGATGACTTGCTGGTCGGTGTCCTGGCAAACCGTGCAGTTCACCCCCAGGTGGTAGAACTTGTGCTGGGCGTCGGTAGCCACAATGCCCGAATTGCCTACGCCCATCAACAGCACGTGGCCGTGCCGGTCCAGTGTCGCATTGATGGCCTGCGCCGCCTGCTGGATGGGCCCAAAGCCGGCCGACTTGCGGAACGCGTCAATCGCGGAAATCAGGTTGGTGCTGAGGTTGGCGCCCAGGTTCTCGATGTCGTCCTGGTGCTTCAGCGAGTAGTTCACATAGGGCAGGTCGTGCGACGACGAGCCCAGGTACAGCACCAGATGCCGCTTGAACTCGGTGAGCCCCTCGTACCCCACACGCCGGCATGCTCGCACCACGGTGGGTTTGCTGACCTTGGCCAGCAGCGAGGCCTGCTCGGCCGACATCTCCAGAAATGCCTTCGGGTCGCTGCACGCCAGCGCCATGACACGCCGCTCAGACTCGGGCAGTCCGTCCAGCGCATGTTCAATGCGCTGGATGAAGTAGCTCGCGTGGATGGAGGAGGGCGTCGCCATGATCGGTACAAACAGTGAATGTACCGATGTTACATAAAAACCTTATTTCCATCAATAGACATGTAACAAAGGTACTTCTGGTTGGCAGATTACGCTTCAGCTGTCAGCACCGGGCCGGTGCCGCTGAAACGCTCCAGCATCAGGTAAATCACCGGGGTGATGAACAGCGTGATGGCCTGCGAGAACACCAGCCCACCCACCACCGCCAGGCCCAGCGGCTGGCGCAACTCGGCGCCCGCACCCAGGCCCAGTGCGATGGGCAGGGCGCCCATCAACGCAGCCATGGTGGTCATCATGATGGGGCGGAAGCGCAGGATGCAGGCCTCGCGGATCGCCTGTGCTGGCGTCATGCCTTGGTGGCGCTGCGCGTCCAGCGCGAAGTCGATCATCATGATGGCGTTCTTCTTCACGATGCCGATCAACAGCACGATGCCGATGGTGGCGATCAGCGTCAGGTCTTGCCCGAACAACATCAGCGTGGCCAGCGCCCCCACCGCGGCAGACGGCAGGCCCGCCAGGATGGTGATGGGGTGGATGTAGCTCTCGTACAGCACGCCTAGCAGCACATAAATCACCAGCAGCGCCGCAACCACCAGAATGGTCTGGCTGCCCTGCGAGCTCTTGAACACGGCAGCATCACCGCCATAGGTGCTGATGATGGACACAGGCATCTGGATGGCTGCACGCGCCGCATCGATCTTGGCCGTGGCATCGCCCAGCGCCGTGCCGGGGGCCAGGTTGAAGGACACGGTCACGGCCTGCAGCTGGCCCACATGGTTGATGGACGAGGGGCCCACGGCACGCTCCACCGTGGTGAAGCTGGACATGGGCACCAGCGCACCGGTGGACGAGCGCACGTAAATGCCGTTCAGCGCATGCTCGTCCTGCTTGGCTTCGGGCGCCACTTCCATGATGACCTGGTAGCTGTCGGTGGGCAGGTAGATGGTGGACACCTGGCGCTCCCCAAACGCGCTGAACAAGGCAGAGCGGATGGCGTCGATGGACACACCCAGTGCGTTGGCCCGGTCCCGGTCGATCTTGAGCTGGGCCTGCAGGCCGCGCAGCTGCGCGTCGCTGGTCACGTCGCGGAACACCGGGTCCGCGCGCAGCTTTTCTTGCAGCTTGGTGGCCCAGGTGTTGAGCTCGTCGGCGCGCACGCTTTGCAGGATGTACTGGAACTGCGCCTTGCTCTGGCGCCCGCCCAGTTGCAGATTTTGGGTGGGCCGCATGAAGACGTTGATGCCGGCCACTGAGCGCAGCTGCTTGCGCAGGCCTTCCACCACTTTCTTCATGGGCTGACGCTCTGCCGTGGGCTTCAGCGTCACAAACATGCGGCCGGTGTTTTGCGCACCGCTGCCGCCGTTGAAGGAGCTCACCGCGGCGACATTGCTGTCTTTGCGGATGATCTCGGCGGCCCGCTCTTGCAGCCGAACCATCTCGGGGAAAGAGGTGTCTTCGCTGGCCTCGGTGGTCACCTGGATCTGGCCGATGTCTTCCTCGGGGAAGAAGCCCTTGGGGATGATGACCAGCAACCACGCGGTCGCCACAAAGGTGGCAATGGCCAGACCCACGATCAGGGCCCGGTGGGACAGCGCCTTGTCCAGCAGCCGGGTGTAGCCAGCCAGCAGGGCGTTGAAGCCGCGCTCGAAACTGCGCACCACGGCACCGGGCGGCTTCATGTGGGCCTCATCACTGAGAAAGCGGCTGGCCAGCATAGGCACCAGCGTGAGCGACACAAAGGCCGACACCACGATGGACAAGCCCACCACCACGGCAAACTCGTGGAACAGCAGGCCAATCACTCCGGGCATGAAGAAGATGGGGATGAACACCGCAATCAGCGAGGTGGAGATCGAGATGATGGTGAAGCCCACCTCGCGCGCGCCGCGCAGCGCGGCCTGGAAGGAGTTTTCACCATGCTCCACGTGGCGGATGATGTTCTCCAGCACCACGATGGCATCGTCCACCACCAGGCCCACGGCCAGCGTCAGACCCAGCAGGGAGATGTTGTCCAGGCTGTACGACAAGCCCCACAGCAAGGCCACCGCACCCACCAGCGACACTGGCAGCGACAAAGCCGGAATGGCCGTGGCCACAAAGCGGCGCAGGAACAGGAATATGACCAGCACCACCAGCGCGATGGTGCCGATCAGGGTCAGGGTCACGTCGTGCAGCGCCTCGCGCACGGAGACGGACCGGTCGTTGATCGGCGTCATGCTGACCGATTGCGGCATCTGGCTTTGCAGTGCGGGCAGCGCGTTGCGAATGGAGTCGACCACGCGCACGGTGTTGGCACCAGGCTGGCGCTGCACAGCCAGGGTGATGGAGTTCTCCCCATTCAACGTGGCCCAGCTCTTGAGTGTTTCCAGGCTGTCTTCCACCACGGCCACGTCGCGCAGGCGTACCGGCGTGCCGCCGCGCGTGCTGACGATGAGGTCGGCAAATTCGGCGGCAGTGCGCAGCTGCTTGTTGGCCTGCAGCACCAGGGTTTGCTTGGGGCCTTCCAGTGTGCCCACGGGTGTGTTCACGTTGGCGGCCTTGAGCGCGGCGCTGATTTCGTCCAGGCTGATGTTGCGTGTGGCCAGGGCCTCGGGTTGCACCCGCACGCGCACCGCATAGCGCTTGGCACCGAAGACGCTGACCTGGGCCACGCCGTCCACAGTGGACAGCGTGGGCGAGATCAGGTGCTCGGCATAGTCCTGCAGCTCGGCAGGTGAGAGTGAGGGCGACTGCAGCGCAATCAGCAGGACCGGCGCGTCCGCCGGGTTGACCTTGCGGTAGGACGGCGGGTTGGTCATGTCCTGCGGCAGGGCACGCTGCGCACGCAGCAGCGCGGCTTGCACATCCACCGCCGCGGCGTCGATGTTGCGCGACTCTTCAAACTCCAGCGTCAACGATGTGCTGCCCAGCGTGCTGGTGGAACTGATGGTTTTTAGACCAGGTACGGTCTGGAATTGTTTTTCCAGCGGCAGCGCCACCGAGGTGGCCATGGTTTCCGGGCTGGCCCCGGGCAGGGATGCGGAGACGTTGATGACGGGCGTGTCATAGCTGGGCAGTGCGGACACGGGGATGCTGCGAAAGCCAATCACCCCGGCCAGCACGATAGCCAGGTTCAGCAGCACCGTCATCACCGGACGGCGGATAAACAGTTCAGAGAAGTTCATGGTGTGGCGGGCTTGGTGTTGTCCTGGGCCACGGCCTTGCTGTCCTTGTCTTTGGGCGCGCCGGGTGGGTCTTTGGCGTCCTTGCTGCGCTCCACCACCGGGGTGTTGGGGCGCAGGTTTTGTTTGCCGTCCAGCACCACGCTGTCGCCCGCCTGGATGCCGGTCACCGCCGCATCACCCGCCTCTGCGTAGACCAGCTTCACCGGGCGCAGCACGGCCTTGCCGTCTTCCACCACATACACGATGGTGCCGCGTGCACCCTGGATGATGGCCGCCTGCGGCACCACCACCGCGCCCTGGAGGGTGGATACGGTTTGCGAAATTTCTACGAACGCACCGGGCCAGAGCTTGGTGTCCTTGTTGTCAAACACCGCCTTGGCCTTGACGGCGCCCGAGCTGGCGTCCACCAGGCTGTCTACAAACTGCAGGCGTCCCCTGAAGGTGCCACCGCCGTCGGCCAGCGTGGCGGTCACGCTGGCACCACCGCCTTGCAGTGCCTGCAGGGCATCGCCCAGGTTGCGCTGCGGAATGCTGAACTGCACGCCAATCGGGTCCAGCTGGGTAATCGTGACCAGTGTGGTCACGTTGGCCTGCACTGCGCTGCCGGGATACACGTTCACAGCGCCTGCGCGCCCCGCGTTGGGTGCAGTGATGCGCGAGTACGACAGCGCCACGCGCGTAGCGTCTATCGCCGCCTGGTCGGCCGCCACGGTGGCGGTCACGGCTTCCACCTGTGCCTGCGCGGTGTCCACTGCGCCTTGCGAGATAAAGTTTTGCGTGAACAGCTGCTGGGCGCGCTCGAACTGGCGCTTGGCGTCGGCCAGGCTGGCGTTGTCTTTGGCCAGCTGTGCGCGGGCCTTGGCCACGTTGGCCTCATCGGTACGGGCGTCCAGCGTGAATAGCACCTGCCCCGCCTTGACGAACTGCCCTTCCTTGAAATGCACCTGGGTCACCGTGCTGGTGACCTGGGATCTGACGTCCACCGTGGTCAGCGGGGCGACTGTTCCTGTGGCCTTCAGCGTGACCGATAGGTCGCGGCTCAAAGCTTTGACGGTGCTGACGGTGGCAGGTGCCCCTGTCGCGGCGCTGGCCGATGCGGCAGGCACTGGTGCGGTGGCGGCCTGGGCCGTGGGGGCTTCGGTCTTGCCCGAGCACCCCAGCAGGGCCAGGGGCAACAGGGCGCCAAAAATGAGCAGGGGAGAGCGGGCAAGGGTCATGGGCAGCAGTGGCATAGGGGTGGGACGGGGAGGTACCCCGACTTTGAATCCTGTTTGCCGCTGCCCGCTGTCGGCTGTGTAAAGCCTCCGTAAAGTTCAGCCCTGCAGCGGTAAACCCACGTAGTTTTCCGCCAGCGCGGTAGACGCGGCCTGGGACTGCACCAGGTACTCCAGCTCAGCCTCCTGCACGCGTTGGCCGAAGCCTTCGGTGTCGGGAAAGCGGTGCAGCAGCGAGGTCATCCACCACGAGAAGCGCTCGGCGCGCCAGACGCGACGCAGTGCCCGCTCCGAGTAGCCGTCAATGCCGGCTTCCGACTTCTCGGTATAGAACTCCCCCAGCGCCTGCGACAGCATGCGCACGTCGCTGGCGGCAAGGTTCAGGCCCTTGGCGCCCGTGGGCGGCACGATGTGGGCGGCATCCCCAGCCAAAAACAGGCGGCCAAAGCGCATGGGTTCAGCTACAAAGCTGCGCAGCGGGGCTATGCTTTTCTCGATGGACGGGCCGGTCACCAGGCGCTCGGCTGTGGCGGGGTCCAGCCGGCTTTTAAGTTCGGTCCAGAAGCGCGCATCGCTCCAGGCCTCCACGGGGTCTGTCAGCGGGCACTGCACGTAGTAGCGGCTGCGCGTCATGCTGCGCATGGAGCAGAGTGCAAAACCACGTTCGCTGTTGGCGTAGATGATGGCGTGTGGCGATACCGGCGGTGTGTCGCTCAGCACCCCCAGCCAGCCGAAGGGGTAGACCTTCTCGAACTCCCGGATGGCGTTCTTCGGCACGCTGGCTCGGCACACGCCGTGGAAGCCATCGCAACCGGCGATGAAGTCGCAATCCAGCACCTGGGACTGGCCATTCACCTCAAAGCGCACCTGGGGATGCTGGCCCTCGAAGTCATGCACGCTGACCTGGTCGGCCTGGTAGACCGTAGTCTGCCCGGAGGCGGCGCGCGCCTCCATCAGATCGCGTGTCACTTCGGTCTGGCCGTAGGCGGTCACCACTTTGCCGCCAGTCAACCGGTGCAGGTCGATGGCGTGGTGCTGGTTCTTGAACACCAGGTCCAGGTGCTGGTGCACGATGCCTTCGCGGCCGACGCCTGCGCCCACACCGGCTTCCACCATCGCGTCCACCGTGGTTTGCTCCAGAATGCCGGCGCGGATGCGGCCCAGCACGTAGTCCGGGCTTTGGCGTTCGATGATGACGTTCGCAATGCCGGCCTTATGCAGCAGGGCTCCGAGCAGCAGGCCCGAGGGGCCGGCGCCAATGATGGCGACTTGGGTGCGCATGAAAACTCCGTGTTTTTAAATGTGTGCCTAGCTTAGGCAGGCCGCCTTGTTTGTGCATCCGAGTTGCTATGCTGTTGCGCGGTGATTGGAGTGATTGCGCGATAATCGCGCAAAACCGACATACCCAAAGACCGCACCATGCCTTCTGCCTCCCCTCTGCACCCCGCCACCATCGCTCCGGCCGATCTGATCGCCGGCATGGCCAAGGGCATGGCCGTGCTGGAAAGCTTTGACACCGAGCGCCAGCGCCTCAACGCCACGCTGGCCGCCCAGCGTGCCGGCATCACGCGTGCTGCGGCGCGGCGCCACCTGCTCACGCTGGCTTACCTGGGCTACCTGGAGACAGATGGCAGCTACTACTGGCTCTCCAGCAAGGTGCTGCGCTTCTCGGGGAGCTACCTGTCGTCGGCCCGGCTGCCACGCGTGTTGCAGCCCACGCTGAACCGTCTGGCGGCGCAGACGCAGGAGTCGTTCTCGGCCGTGGTGCTGGATGCGGATGAGGTGGTGATCGTGGCACGCAGCGGCAACGACTGGCGCAGCTCACCTTCGGGCAAAGCCCAAGTGTTGGCCTATGGCTTGCACCTGGGTGCACGCCTTCCAGCGCATGCCACGTCCACCGGGCGGGTGCTGCTGGCCGCGCTGCCCAAGCCCGCGCTCAATGCCTGGCTCAAGGCCCACACCCTGCGCCGCCTGACGGCCCACACGGTGACCGAGCCCAAGGTGCTGCGCGCGCTGGTCGAGCAGGCGCGTCGCCAGGACTACTGCCTGGCCAGTGAGGAGCATGAGTTGGGCGTGCAAGCGCTGGCGGTACCGCTGCGCAACCTGCATGGCGACACCGTGGGGGCGCTCAATGTGGTGGCGGCACCGCACCGGCTGACGCTGGATGACATGGCGCGCGAGCTGTTGCCCGTGCTGCAGGACGCGGCGCGGGAGCTGCGCCCGCTCTTGTGAGCCCAAGCTGCGACAATCGGGGTATGACCGCACGACTCCAAAGCCTGGGTGAAGAAATCGCCAACAGTGTCAGCCACGGGCTGGCGCTGCTGGCTGCCATCGGTGCTGCGCCCTTTCTGATTGCGGCCGCGCGCGATCTCGGCACGGCCAGTCAGGTTGGGGCCGTCGTGTTTGCCGTGACGATGGTGGTGCTCTACTTCACCTCTACGCTGTACCACGCACTGCCCAACGGGCGCGCCAAGCGGGTGTTCCTCAAGCTGGATTACTGCGCCATCTTCCTGTTTATTGCCGGCAGCTACACCCCGTTCGCGCTGGGCGCGTTGTACGGCGCCTGGGGCTGGACCCTGTTTGGCCTGGTATGGGCATTGGCCGTCGTCGGCGTCATCCTCAAGTCCACCGACAAGCTCGAGCATCCATGGATGTCTACTGGCCTGTACCTTTCCATGGGCTGGCTGGTGCTGATTGCTGCCGTGCCCCTGGTAGAGCGCGTGCCGCTGCAAGGTTTGGCTTGGCTGGTGGCCGGTGGCCTGGCCTACACGCTGGGCGTGGTGTTTTTCGTGCTCGATTCGCGCATCCGCTACGCACATGCCATCTGGCATGGCTTTGTGGCGCTGGGCACCGGCTGCCACTGCGTTGCCGTGATGGGCTACGCCGGCTGAGCCCTGTGCTGCCCGGCCCGCTCCTGACCCGTCTCTTTCTTCTTTCCTTTGCCTACTGCCCACCGGGCTCTCCACGCCATGCCTTTTTCTGACCTCGGTATTTCCCCCGCACTGGCGCATGCCATGGTGCTGCAGGGCTTTGTGTTGCCCACCCCCGTGCAGGCCCAGACCGTGTCCGTGGCCCTGGGCGGGCAAGACGTGCTGGCCTGCGCGCAAACCGGCTCCGGCAAAACCGCCGCCTACGCCATGGTGCTCTTGGCGCAGTTGGCCAACCGCTCGACGCACAAGCCCCGCCAAGCCACCGCATTGGTGGTGGTGCCCACGCGCGAGCTGGCTACCCAAGTGGGTGACACGCTGCGCACCCTGGCCCAGCATGCCGGCCAGGCGGCGCGCGTGACGGTGCTGTTTGGTGGTGTCTCCATCAATCCGCAGCTTATGGGCCTGCGGGGTGGTACCGACATCGTGGTGGCCACGCCGGGCCGCTTGCTGGACGTGGTGGACCACCGCGCGTTGACCCTGGGCGGCGTGCAGACCCTGGTGCTGGACGAGGCCGACCGCCTGCTGGACCTGGGCTTCGCGCAGGAGCTCGATCGCATTCGCGGCCTGCTGCCAGTGCGCCACCAAAGCCTGTTGTATTCGGCCACCTTTCCTGCCGCAGTGCGCGCCATGGCGCAGGCCAACCTGCACAGCCCGGTGGAGGTGAATGTGGTGGCCGAAGAGGGCGAGCTGCCCGACATCGCCCAGCGCGCCATCCAGGTGGATGCCAGCCAACGCACCCAACTGCTGCGCCACCTGATTGCCGACCAGGGCTGGAGCCGGGTGCTGGTGTTTGTGGCGACCAAATACGCCGCCGAGATGGTGGCCGACAAGCTGCGCCGCGCCGGTCTGCTGGCCGAACCCTTCCATGCCCAGCTGAGCCAGGGCAAACGCACCCAGGTGCTGATGGACTTCAAGGCCTCGACCCTCCAGGTGGTGGTGGCCACGGATGTGGCCGCACGCGGCATCGACATCAGCGACCTGCCGGTGGTGGTGAACTTTGACTTGCCGCGCTCGGCCACCGACTACACCCACCGCATTGGCCGCACCGCGCGCGCGGGTGCCAGTGGGCTGGCGGTGAGCTTCATCACCGCAGACATGGAGGCGCATTTCCGCCTCATCGAGAAGCGCCACCGCAAGCTGGTGCCGCGCGAGCAGGTGGCAGGCTTTGAGCCCGCGCCGCGCGCCAGCGACGCGCGGGGCGACACCGCGGGTGGCGGTATCAAGGGTCTGCGGCCCAGCAAGAAAGACAAGCTGCGTGCCGCAGGGTTGCTGCCGCCGCTCGGTTAAATGCTATAAAAATAGGAGCTTCTAGCGCAATGGATACGCGGGCTAGAGCCTTATTTGTGCTGATTTCTCCTGCCAACGCCCATGTCTGACGACTACCAAATCGAGATCCCGCAGAGCTTCCTCGCGCTCTACACCGACAGCCGCCGCAACCGCCTGCACACCCCGTGGCATGAGGTGGCCCAGCGCTACGAGCTGTGCGAAGACCTGGCCAACCTGCTGACCACCACGGCGCGCGACATGGAGTTCGGCCTGGGGCTGGCCGAAGGGGATGTGCTGACGCGCTGCCACCAGGGTTTGCTGGGCGAAGCCGCCGTCGTAACGCCCGCAGAAGCGCAGTGGGTTGTGAGCCGTCTGGCCGAGCTGCTGGACTGGGCCTTGCCTCTCTGGGTTACCGAAAACAGGTAACCAGCTAGTAACTCGATTACTTCTCCTAGGAAATTTGTATCAAAAGGTGCTTTGAGTACCTCATTGGACAAAATCGGTTTTGGAAACAGAGTGGAAACGAAAATTTCAAGGGTTTTCCCTGAGCTAATGCCCTTGTAATCTGGTTACATTCTGCTGCGTGGCGAGGCGCCGCAGGTCAACCGCAAGGAGCATGCATATGAGTCAGTCCGATGTCCGTTTACGCGGAATCGTTAAAAACTACGGGAAAGCGGATGTCATCCACGGCATCGATTTGGATATCGAGCCGGGCGAGTTCACCGTGTTTGTGGGCCCCTCGGGCTGCGGCAAGACCACCCTGTTGCGCATGATTGCGGGTCTGGAAGAGATCTCTGGCGGCGACCTGAACATCGGTGGCGTACGCGTCAATGAACTCGGCCCGTCCGAGCGCGGCGTGGCCATGGTGTTCCAGAGTTATGCGCTCTACCCCCACAAGACCGTGTACGACAACATGGCCTTCGCCCTGAAGATTGCCAAAACGCCCAAGGCCGAGATTGAGCGCCGGGTGCGCGAAGCCTCCGAGATCCTGCAGCTCACCGAATACCTGGACCGCCTGCCCAAAGCCCTGTCGGGCGGCCAGCGACAGCGCGTGGCCATTGGCCGTGCCATCGTGCGTGACCCCAAGGTGTTTTTGTTTGATGAACCCTTGTCCAATCTGGACGCTGCCCTGCGCACCAAGATGCGCGTGGAGCTGGCTACACTGCACCGCCGCCTGGGTGCCACCATGGTGTACGTGACACACGACCAGGTCGAGGCCATGACGCTGGCCGACAAGATCGTGGTGCTCAACAAGGGGCGGGTCGAGCAGGTTGGCCGCCCGCTGGAGCTTTACAACAAGCCTGCCAGCCTGTTTGTGGCCAGCTTCATTGGCTCGCCGCAGATGAACCTGATTGGCGGCGAATTTGCCGCGCGCCACAACGTGGCCACCGTGGGCCTGCGCCCCGAGCACTTGAAGGTGCAGGTCGGCGGCCCCATCCAGGGCACGCTCAAGCACTCCGAGCAGCTGGGGAATGAGACCTTTGCCTACGTGACCGCCGGCGCGCATGGCGACATCACCGCACGCATGGACGGCACGCTGGCACTGGAGCCGGGCAAGACCATTGAGCTGGGCTTTGCGCCCGAGCACCTGTACCGCTTCAACGCCGAGGGCCGGCGCGTCGACTGACGCCGTGCCACCCCTGAATTTTTAAAGCACCGCGGATGGGCCGTGGCGCACCAAGAGGAGAAGAGACGATGTTCAAGAAAACCGTAATTGCCGGAGCGTCTGCCCTGGTACTGGGCTCGCTGGTCAGCCCGGCCATGGCCGCTGCCGACTACAAAGGCCCCAATCTGAAGGGTGAAGTAGTCACCATCACCTGCCCCTGGACGGGCGCCGAAGAGGTGTCGTTCCAGAAGGTGATCGATGGCTTTGAAAAAGCCACCGGTGCCACCGTGAAGCACTCCTGCTCCCAAAGCTCCGAGCAGCAAATCGTGATCGACATCAAGGCCGGTTCGCCGTCCAACATCTCGGTGTTCCCCCAGCCCGGTCTGGCCGCCAACATGGCTGCCATCGGTGGCCTGGTTCCCCTGGGCGACAAGTCCAAAGAATGGGTGAAGAAGAACTACGCTGCCGGCACCTCCTGGGCAGACCTGGGCACCTACGCCAACAAGGCTGGCAAGAAAGAGTTCTACGGCCTGTTCTACAACGTGAACGTGAAGAGCCTGGTCTGGTACATCCCTGAGAATTTCAAGGAAAAGGGCTACAAAGTGCCCAAGACCATGGAAGATCTGCAGTCCCTGACCAAGAAGATCGCTTCTGACGGTGGCAAAGCCTGGTGTATCGGCCTGGGTTCGGATGCGGCAACCGGCTGGCCCGCCACCGACTGGGTGGAAGACTTCATGCTGCGCACGCAAACCCCTGAGGTGTATGACGGCTGGGTGAGCAACAAGGTCAAGTTCAACGACAAGCGCGTGGTCGAGGCCATCGAAGCCTACGGCTGGTTTGCCAAGAACGACGCCTATGTGGATGGCGGCGCCAAGGCCGTGGCCACTGTGAGCTTCAAGGACAGCCCCAAGGGTCTGTTCGGTTCGCCTCCCAAGTGCTACATGCACCGCCAGGCATCCTTCATCCCTGCGTTCTTCCCTGAAGGCAAGGCGGACGATGCAGACTTCTTCTACTTCCCCTCGTTTGCCAGCAAGAAGCTCGGTAACCCGGTTCTGGGTGGCGGCACGATCCTGACCATCACCAAGGACAGCAAGGGCGCCCACGCCTTCATGGACTACATGCAAAGCCCACAAGCGCATGAAATCTGGATGGCGGACGGCCCCGGCTTCCTGACACCGCACAAGGGTGTGAACCTGGACAAGTACAAGACCAAGGCCCAGAAGAAGCAAGGCGAGATTCTGCTCAATGCAACCACCTTCCGCTTTGACGGCTCCGACCTGATGCCTGGCGCCGTGGGTGCTGGCAGCTTCTGGAAGGGCATGGTCAACTACTCGGGTGGTCAAACGGCCCAGCAGGTGGCAGACGAAATCCAGAAGAGCTGGGACGCGATCAAGTAAGCATCTCCTCTGACGTGGCCCTGGTGGCGCGTCTTCAGGCCGGCAGCTCCGCGCTGCCGGCCCTTTTGAAACCCTTTCACGATACGCAAAAGAGTTGATCCCATGACCGATCAAATCCTCCAGACCATAACCGCCGTGGTGGTCAGCATTGCGTTTTGCCTGCTGTACTTCGCTGGCTCCAACTTTCTGTTGGACAAAATTGTGCACCTGCCGCTCGGGCAAAAGCACCAGCGCGAGCGGGTGCGTTCCAGCATACGGCCCTGGCTGTTTTTGGCCCCGGCGTTGCTGCTGCTCGGCACTTACCTGCTGTATCCGCTGTTCGAGACTTTTCGTCTCAGCTTTTTCGATGCCACCGGCGAACAGTTCGTCGGTTTGGCCAACTACCAATGGGTATTGGTAGACCAGAATTTCCTGCTCACCATCCGCAACAACTTCCTGTGGCTGGTGGTGGTGCCTGCGGCCGCCACGGGCTTGGGTTTGATCGTGGCCGTGCTGGCGGACCGCGTGTGGTGGGGTGGCTTTGCCAAGTCCATGGTGTTCATGCCCATGGCCATCAGTTTTGTGGGCGCCAGTGTGATTTGGAAGTTTGTCTACGACTTCCGCGGGCCAGAGTCTGACCAGATCGGCATCCTGAACGCCATCGTCGTGGGGCTGGGCGGCCAGCCGCAGGCCTGGGTTACCGTGCCGTTCTGGAACAACTTCTTCCTCATGGCCATCCTCATCTGGATCCAGACCGGCTTTGCCATGGTGATCTTGTCGGCTGCGCTGCGCGGGGTGCCCAACGAAACCATTGAAGCTGCCCGTATCGACGGTGCCAGCGAGCTGCAGATATTCTTTGAAATCATGGTGCCCCAGGTCATGTCCACCATCCTCGTGGTGTGGACCACCATCACCATCACCGTGCTCAAGGTGTTTGACATCGTGATGGCCATGACCGGTGGCCAGTGGGACACCAGCGTGCTGGCCAACTTGATGTATGACTGGATGTTCCGAGGCGGTGGCGACTATGGCCGCAGCTCCACGCTGGCCATGGTGCTCATGTTTGCGGTAGTGCCCGTCATGGCGTTCAATATCCGCCGGTTCCGGACCGAGGAGGCCCAGCGATGAAAAAATACTTCAGCTTTCCCTCCATCGCCGCGCAGCTCTTGTTGCTGGCTATCGTGGTGCTGTGGGTGCTACCCACCTTTGGTTTGCTGGTCTCCAGTTTCCGCGACAAACAGCAGCTGGTGTCCAGTGGTTGGTGGACAGCCCTGTCCACCCAAACCCGCGCCGACATGCGCCGCACGGCTGGCACACAAAGCCTGGTCAAAGAAGGCGATCGCTTCGTGATCAGCGGCCGCCTGTTCCCTGAACAGTCGGGTATCAAGATCAAGAAGTTCTCCCTCAAGTCGGGTAACCCCGGCGAGTTTGCCGTGGGCACGGCGGCAGAGGTGGCGGACGGCCAGGTGTTTGACGAAGAAGACGGCCAACCCGATGGCACGCTGACCGTGCAGGCCGATGGCAGCTACCGCCTGGAGCTAAGCCAGAACTACGACAAGGACCGCGGTGTACGCGTGTTCTATGTGGCCGAATCGCCCCCCGTGTTTCTGACACAGAACTATGAAAAAGTGGTGGCGTCCGAGGGCGTGGGCCAGGCTTTCCTCAATACCTTCAAGGTCACGATTCCGGCCACCTTCATTCCTATCCTGATCGCAGCCTTTGCGGCCTATGCCTTCAGCTGGATGGAGTTCCCGGGGCGCAAATGGCTGTTCGTGGTGGTGGTGGGCTTGCTGGTGGTCCCGCTGCAAATGTCGCTGATCCCGCTGCTGCGCCTGTACAACCAGTTGGGCGAGGCGCTGGGTGTGGAGAGTAAATCGTACATGGGGGTGTGGTTGGCGCACTCAGCCTTTGGTCTGCCATTGGCCATCTACCTGCTGCGCAATTACATTGCTTCGCTGCCGCGCGACATCATCGAGAGCGCGCGCATGGACGGTGCCTCGCACTTCCAGATCTTCATTGGCATCGTGTTGCCGCTGTCGATCCCCGCGCTGGCCAGTTTTGCCATCTTCCAGTTCCTGTGGGTGTGGAATGACTTCCTGATCGCACTGGTGTTCCTGGGCAAGGCGCCTGACCAGATCGTGCTGACCATCAAACTCAATGACTTGCTGGGCTCCCGCGGCGAGAGCTGGGAAATCCTGACGGCCAGCGCCTTTGTGTCCATCGCCGTGCCGGTAGCCGTATTCTTCTCGCTGCAGCGCTTCTTTGTGCGCGGCCTATTGTCCGGTTCCGTTAAATAATTTTCTTTACTTCTCGTTTTTTGTATGACCAAAGCATCGAATGACAATTGGTGGCGCGGCGGCGTCATTTATCAAATTTATCCCCGCAGTTTTGCCGACAGCAACGGCGATGGCATTGGTGACCTGGACGGCATCACGGCCAAGCTGGACTACGTGGCCGCCCTGGGCGCCGACGGCATCTGGCTCTCGCCCTTCTTCAAGAGCCCGATGAAGGACTTCGGCTACGACGTGAGCGACTACTGCGACGTAGACCCCATGTTTGGTACCGTGGCCGATTTCCGCAAGCTCGTGGACCGTGCCCATGCGCTGGGCCTGAAGGTCATGATCGACCAGGTGCTGTCGCACAGCTCGGACCAGCACCCCTGGTTTGTCGAGAGCCGCTCCAGCCTCACCAACCCCAAGGCTGACTGGTACGTGTGGGCCGACGCCCAAAGTGATGGCACGCCGCCCAACAATTGGCTCTCCATCTTTGGCGGTAGTGCCTGGCAGTGGGACACGCGCCGCTGCCAGTACTACATGCACAACTTTCTGACCAGCCAGCCGGACCTGAACTTCCACAGCCCGCAGGTGCAGGCGGCGCTGTTGGACACGGTCAAGTTCTGGCTGGACCTGGGCGTGGACGGCTACCGCCTGGACACCGCCAACTTCTACTTCCACGACGCCCAGCTGCGCAGCAACCCGCCGCGTGGTCGCCCCGATGGTGAAGACCCTGCCGTCAATGCCGTCAACCCCTATGGCTGGCAGTGGCACCAACACGACAAGAGCCAGCCCGAGAACCTGGTGTTCCTGCGCCGACTGCGCGCGCTGCTGGACCAGTACCCCAACACCACCATGGTGGGCGAAATTGGCGACGACGACGGCCTAGCCCGCGTAGCCGAGTACACCAGTGGTGGCGACAAGCTGCACATGGCCTACTGCTTTGACCTGCTGGGCACCGCGCACAGCGCGGCGCACTTCCGCGGCTTTGTGCAGCGCTTTGAAGAAGTGGCACCTGGGGGCTGGCCTTGCTGGGCACTGTCCAACCACGACGTGGTGCGCGTAGCCAGCCGCTGGGGCAGCGCTGACGAGCCCGCCCACCCCGATCTGTTGCGCCTGGGCGCTGCACTGCAAATGAGCTTGCGCGGTTCGCCCTGCATTTACCAGGGTGACGAGCTGGGCCTGCCCGAAGCCGACATTGCGTTCGAAGATTTGCAAGACCCCTACGGCATCACCATGTGGCCGGAGTTCAAGGGCCGCGACGGTTGCCGTACCGCCCACCCATGGGCCAAGGACTCGGCCGATCTGGGCTTCTCCAGCGTGGCCCAGCCGGCTGCCCCGTGGTTGCCGGTGATCGAGCCACACCGCGCGCTGGCAGTGGATGTGCAGGAGCGTGATACGGGTTCCTTGCTGCACTTCTACCGCGCGCTGCTGCGTTGGCGCAAAACCCAGCCTGCGCTGGTGAGCGGTACGCTGACCGTGCTGCCGGCCCATCCACAGGTGCTGGCTTTTGTGCGCGCCTTGGACGGTGCGCAGCTGCTGTGTGTCTTCAACTTTAGCGACACGGTTGCGCAGTGGGACATTCCCGCTGCCTATGTGGGCGCCAATGCAGTAGTCGGCAGCGGTCTGGCCGTTGTGCCCCGCGCAGGCAACACGCTGCAACTCGCACCCTGGGGTGGTGCCTACTACCGCATGGGCTGAACCAGGCAGGATGGTCGCTTTGCGGTAAGGTCCATGGCTATGACTGTGCCCGACCGCCCCCGCCTCAACATGATCGCAGGCCCCTTGCTGGGCGAATTTTTACTGGGCATGAGTGTGGCCATGGGCGGCCTGTGGCTGGCCTCACACACCTCGGACGCCGCAGCCGGCGCCTTCGGCCTGGTGAACCAGATTCTGGAAACCCTGTTGGTGGTGTTTCGCGTGCTGGCCATTGGCCTGGGGGTTGTGGTCACGCAGTACCTGGGCGGCCAGCAGCATGCGTCGGCACGTCGCGCGGCCTTGCTCGCGCTGGGCGCGAGTACGTGGGCCGGGGCCTTGGTGGTGTGCATTGTGGTGGCGGGCAACGACCTGGTGCTGGACTGGCTCAACGCGCCGGACCAGATCGTGGTGTTGGCGGCACCCTATCTACAGTGGTTTGCGCCCGCGCTGATGCTGGAGGCCTACAACCTCAGCATGGCCTCGGTGCTGCGCGCGCACTTGCACTCCAGGGATTCGCTTAAGGTCATGGTCGTCATGCACAGCAGCCATTTGTTGTTGGCCGCGCTGCTGATGCGCGATTGGGGCGAGTGGGATGGCATGGGGCTGGAGGGCTACGCCATTGCCATGCTGATCAGCCGCGCGCTAGGGTTGGTTATGCATTTGTGGTTCTGGCGCATCCGTATGCAATTGGTGCCCCGGTGGCGAGACTGGTGGTCGGCCGGCTGGAAAGACCTGTGGCCCGTGCTGCGTGTGGGGCTACCCGGTGCGGGCGTGGAGGTGGCCTACCGCGGCGCCTTCATGGTGTCCATTGCGGCGACCGCACGCCTGGGGGTGACCGCGTTGGCCACCCACTCCTACACCTTGCAACTCCTGAAATATGTGTTGCTCACCAGTATGGCGATTGGCTGGGCCTGCGAAATCATGGTGGGCCGGTTGGTGGGGGCGGGTGACTTGCGCGTGGCCAATGGGCTGGTACGCAAGGCCGTGCGCAATGGCTTGCTGGCGTCCGGCTCGCTGGCCTTGCTGGCGGCGCTGGGAGCGCCCTGGCTGATGCGCATCTTCACCAAAGATCCGGCTGTGATCCATGCGGCACAAACGCTGCTGTGGTTGTCGTTGTTGCTGGAAACCGGCCGCGTGTTCAACCTGATCTTGAATGGCGCCCTGCGCGCAACCGGCGATGCGCTGTACCCCGCTGCGTCCAGCGTGGCATCGCTGGTGTTGGTACTGGGGGTGGGGTCGTTCTGGCTCGGCCGGCTGTTCGGGCTGCCAGGCATCTGGATGGCCTATGCGATTGACGAATGGATTCGCGGTCTGCTGCTGTTGGCCCGCTGGCTGTGGCGTGGTTGGTTGCCCAACGCGCGCGACAGCCGCCGACGCTTGCGCGCCGGCGAGTAGTTCGCGCTAACCAAAGGTGCAGGGCAGCACGCCTTGCACACCGGGTTCCAGTACAAAGATGCTGCCTGCCAGTGGGTAACGCTCTAGCGTGGCATCGTCCAGGCCCACACGGGCACTGGTCACCAGCAACTGGTCCAGGTTCTTGCCACCAAACGCCATGCTGGTGATTTGTGTTGCTGGCAACCCAATGGTGCGCAGCAAGGTGCCTTGGGGAGCAAATTGTCGTATGCAACTGCCACCCCAAAACGCCACCCACACATTGCCATCGCGGTCCAGCGTCATGCCGTCGGGTGTACCTTCTTCGCCGCCAAACTTGTTCCACACGGTTTTGCCAGACAGCACGCCTTGGGGCGAGAGGTCGTAGCGGTAGACGGTGTTCAAGAACGAGTCGGTGTGCAGCATCCAGCTGCCGTCGTGCGCAATAGCCGGTCCGTTGGCAATGTAGATGCCACTTTCGACCACGCTGATCTCTCCCGACGGCGCAAGCTGGGCCAAACGGCCCTGGCGCAACCCGGGCTCATCGTTGCGCATGGATCCGGCCCAGATGCGGCCAAGGCAGTCGGCCTTGCCGTCGTTCAGGCGCACCAGCGGTTCACCGGGGTGGGGCGTGCCAACGGGTTCTATGCGCAAGCTGGGTTCCAGCCACAGGCGCACAAAGCCCGATTGCAGGCCGGCCATGAAGCCGTCGCCATCGGTACGCGGAATCAACCAGCCAATGCGCTCGGGCATGGCCCAGCTTTGGCGTGTATCGCTTTGCGGGTCCCAGCTATGCAACGCCTTGCCATGCACATCCACAAAATAGAAACGTTGGCTGGCGGCATGCCACATCGGGCCTTCGCCCAGCAGCAGGTTGGCGGGCCAGACGGTGCGGATAGTCGGCGTGCTCAGGTCCATCCGGCGTCCACCACAAAGTCTTGCGCTGTCACCATGCGGCTGTCGTCGGCCGACAGGAAGAGAGCCATATTGGCCACGTCACTGCCCACAATGCGGCCGGGCAGGCACTGGTTCTCGTCCATGGCTTTTTCACCGGCTTCGTCCACCCACATGGTGAGCTGCTTCTCCGTCATGATCCAGCCGGGCGTCAGGGTATTCACGCGGATATTGAGCTTGCCCAGATCGCGCGCCAGGCTGCGCGAGAGGCCCACGGTAGCCGACTTGCAGGTGGCGTATACGGGGTAGCCTGCGCCCTTGATCATCCAGCTGATGGATCCCAGGTTCACGATGGCACCGCCGCCCAGACGCTTCATGCCCTCGACCACGGACTGCGCCGCAAAGAAGGCCGGGCGCAGGTTGATGGCCACGCGCCAGTCAAAGTCGTCGGGCGTTACATCGGCCAGATCGTGGCGCTGGTCGTTGGCCACGTTGTTCACCAGCACGCTGATGTCACCAAAGCGCTCGGCCGTGGTGGCGATGGCGGCTTTCAGGGCCGCCACGTCGGCGGCATCGCTTTGCAAAAACAGCGGGGCGGGGCCGAACGCGGACGCCGCTTCGATGACCTGTGCGGCCGACTCGGCGTTGCGGCCCGTGAAGGCCACTTGGGCACCCTGGCGGGCGTAGGCGATCACGATGTCCGCGCCAATGCCGGAGCTACCGCCCGTGACAAAGACCGTGCGCCCAGCCAGGCTGGGGTAGGTCGCAAATGTGGAAAGGGATGGGGTTTGCATAGGAGGGTGGGAAGTTGCTTGCAAATTGTAATGGGAATGCCTAAATCATCATACAAATAAACGAATCCCTAGCAAATCACACAGGCGGTGAAATCACCGCCCGTTTCATCAGCGACCGAGTGTCTGACAGCAGGCCGGCCATGCGGTGCAGCGCACTCTGGGCGTCGCGAGCCTGGATGGCTTCAAACACCTTTTGGTGGTCGGGCAGGGCCTGCTTGAAATTCTCGGAAGTGCGGGCGCTCACGGCCAAGAGCGACTCCAACGCGCTGCCAATGATGGCGGCCAAGGGCATCAGCAGCGGGTTGTTGGTGGCCTTGAGCACGGCGGTGTGGAAGGCCAGGTCGGCCTGTACCCATTCGCTGATGTGGTGGGCCTCTTGCATGGCGTCCAACGCGCGCGCAATATCGGCCAGCTGTTCGGCCTTGTGGCTGGTGGCGGCCAGCGCGGCGGCGGATGGCTCGATGATCTCGCGCAGCTCGGTCAGGTGCTGCAAAAACTCTGCATCCGCGCCCGTGGCACAGCGCCAGGCCAGGATGTCGGGGTCCAGCAGGTTCCACTGCTCGGTGGGGCGCACCCGGGTGCCAATGCGCGGGCGGGGCTCCAGCAAGCCTTTGGCCGCCAACACCTTGATGGCTTCGCGCAGCGCGGTGCGGCTCACTGCCAGTTCGGCGCACAGCTGGTCTTCATTGGGCAACAAGGCTCCGGCGGCATAGACGCCGCCGACGACCCGGCGGCCCAACTCGTTCACTACCTGGCCATGCAGATTGCGCCCGGCGTAGGTGGCGTGGGAGGGCGTTGCAGAGGGTTTCATGGGGTGAGGCGGCGGTGTACTGCGGCAAAATCGGGTTTAATCATCATATGTTTAAATTCGCCTGAACATCTACTGTGAACTTTAAAAATATGGCTGCCAACCCTGTTGTTTCGATTGTCGGTATGGACTGGGGGACTACCCACCGCCGTGTTTACGCCATTGCCGGTGATGGCCAGTGCGTGCGTGAAATTTCCGATTCCGATGGTGCCCTGGCCTGCAAAGGCCGCTTTCCAGCCGCGCTGGACGCGGCTTTGCAGGCACTGGACGTGCAGGGCACGGGCGTGGTGCTGGCCGGCATGGTGGGTAGCGCGTTGGGCTGGCACGAGGTGCCCTATGTCGACAGCAGCGTGCCCGTGCAAGACCTGGCCACCCATGCCATGCGGGTGCCTGACGCCGCGCCAGGCGTGTCGGCCATCATCATCCCCGGCTACCGCGTGCGCAATGCGCAGGGCGTGCCCGACGTGATGCGCGGCGAAGAAACCCAGCTGCTGGGCGCCTGGGCCTTGGGCCACCGCAGTGGCTGGTTTGTGTTGCCGGGTACGCACAGCAAGTGGGTGGAGTTGAACGAAGGCCGCGTGGTACAGCTACGCACCTACATGACCGGTGAATTGTTTGACCTGCTCAGCAAACATGGCACGGTGGCTGCGGCCGCCGGTGGCGCGACGCCCGTGTGGGACGAGACAGCTTTTGCAGAAGGCGTGAAGGCCGCAGGCCACCATGCGCTGAGCCACCAGATTTTCAGCGTCCGGGCGCGTGTGGTCTGCAAGGACATGCCCGCCTCCAGCACCACCGCCTACTTGAGCGGTTTGCTCATTGGCACTGAACTCAAAGACGTGCTGCAGGGCAGTGCAGGCACGGGCCCGCAGGGCACGTTCAAGCTGCTGGGTTCACCGCAGTTGGCGGCCCACTACCAAACCGCGGCCCAGCATCTGGGCTTGTCGTTCGACATCCTTGATGCCAAGGCCGCCTTTGTGGCGGCAGTCCACCACATTCACTTGAACTGGAAACCACTATGAGCGATTCCCTGGAACTGTTGGCGCGTGCGCGCCACACCCCCTTGGTGGCCATCTTGCGCGGGCTAGTGCCCACCGAGGCGCAGGCCGTGGGTGAGGCGTTGGTCGAAAGCGGCTTTCGCACGCTGGAAGTGCCGCTGAACCGCCCCGGCGCGCTGGAGTGCATTGCCACGCTGGCACGTACCCTGCCGGCCGACGCTATCGTTGGCGGTGGCACTATGCTGACCGTGGCCGACGTGGAGGCCGTGCACGCCGCCGGCGGCCGCCTCATGGTCTCGCCCAACTGCGATGTGGCGGTGATTCGCCGTGCGGTGGAGCTGGGCATGCTGTGTGCTCCCGGTGTGGCCACGCCCACGGAGGCGTTTGCCGCATTGCAGGCGGGCGCCCACGCGCTCAAGCTGTTCCCTGCCGAAATGGTGGGCCATGGCGGCATCAAGGCGCTGAAGTCAGTGCTGCCCGCCGGGACCGATCTGTGGCCTGTCGGGGGCATCACCCCTGAAAGCATGGGGCCCTGGAAGAAGGCTGGCGCTACCGGCTTTGGCATTGGCAGCCAGCTGTTTGCGCCGGGCACCTCGGCGGCCGACGTGCTGGTGCGCGGTCGCGCTTACGTTCAGGCCTGGCAGCAGGCTTGAAGCGCTAGCCCTGCTTCAGGGCCAAGGCCCGCTCGTACAGCGCGTTGCGGGCCTCGCCGGTGATGTCCGCAGCCAGTTTGACTGCGGTTTTCAGTGGCAACTCTTCCAATAGCAGCTTGAGCACCCGGTCGTCGGGCGCCTGCGCAGCACTGGCCGGTGCGGGATGAATCACCAGCGCGAACTCCCCGCGCAACCGGTTGGCATCCGCTGCGAGCCAAGTCGCCAAGTCGCTTGCGGCTACGGTGGCAATCTCTTCAAACTGCTTGGTGAGTTCACGCCCCACGGTGACCAGGCGCGATGCCAGCGGTGCCAGCGCCAATGCCAACGCCTCAATGCGATGCGGGGCTTCCAGTAACACTACCGCACGGCGCTCTTCGGACAGCACCTGCACCTCATGCGCACGCTCAGTCGCTTTGGAGGACAGAAACCCCCGGAACACAAAACCACTGTGCCCATCCCCACCTTCGGCCAAACCTGCCGCGCACAAGGCCGTGGTCACACTGCTGGCACCGGGCAGGGGGATGCTGCGCAGGCCCGCGGCCCGCACCTGGGTCACCAGACGCGCACCGGGGTCGCTGATGCCGGGCGTGCCCGCATCACTCACATAGGCCACGCGCTGGTTCTGGCGCAAGCGGTCTACCACCACCTCGGCCGCCTGGGCCTCGTTGTGCTGGTGCACGGCCAGCAGCTGGCCCGCCGACTTGTCGATGCCATAGGCGCGCAGCAGTTGCTGGGTATGGCGCGTGTCTTCGCAGGCAATGGTGTCGGCCAGCGCGAGCACATGCAGGGCGCGCAGGCTGATGTCGGCCAGGTTACCAATGGGGGTGGCCACCAGGTACAACGCGCCCTGCGGATAATGCTGCGCACCGGCGGCCTCTTTGGCTGCGGACAGGGCAGAGATAAAAGACGCACTCATATGGGTTTCTTTCCAACACGACCAAGGCCAGGCGCCACTACCAAACAACTGGGGGACGCGGGAGAAGCCACGGCGCTGCGGCATTTGCAGGCCCAGGGCTTGCGACTGGTCGAGCGCAATTATCGAACCCCCGGACGCGGTGGTGGAGAAATCGACCTGATCATGCGCGCCCCCGATGGCACACTGGTGTTTGTCGAGGTACGCAAACGCGCTTCCACTACGCACGGCGGCGGTGCCGCCAGCGTGAGTGCCACCAAACAGCGGCGCATCATCTTCGCGGCCCAGCACTACCTGTTGCGCCTGCGTACCTTGCCACCATGCCGGTTTGATGTGGTGGTATTGGACGGCGACACGGTGCAGTGGCTGCAGGCGGCCTTTGACGCATCTTGATACAGGCCTTGACGCCCCAGCCAAAAGGGCCTTTGGGGGCCGCGGTATCATCCGGGCCATGCTGGAACAAC
This sequence comes from Rhodoferax sp. P1_F3, assembly GCF_056405715.1. Taxonomy (NCBI): domain Bacteria; kingdom Pseudomonadati; phylum Pseudomonadota; class Betaproteobacteria; order Burkholderiales; family Comamonadaceae; genus Rhodoferax; species Rhodoferax sp. P1_F3. The sequence goes on from NZ_JBFUBO010000008.1 coordinate 102,824, forward strand.
GAATTCAACAACACTTCATTGACAGCGCAGACCTGAAATACCAGTCGGCGCAAGCCTTGAGCAAACCGATTGCTGCGGCCGTGCAAGCCATGCTGGCTTGCGTGACCAGCGGTGGCAAGGTGTTGGCCTGCGGCAATGGTGGCTCTGCCGCTGATGCGCAGCATTTTGCTGCTGAGTTTGTGGGCCGCTTCGAGCGTGAACGCCCCGAGTTGGGCGCCATTGCGCTGACCACCGACACTTCCATCATCACCGCCATTGCCAACGATTACGACTTCAACGTGATCTTCTCGCGCCAGGTGCGTGCCCTGGGGGCGCCAGGCGACGTGCTGCTGGCCATCTCTACCAGTGGCAACTCGGCCAACGTGTTGGCCGCCATCGAAGCTGCGCATGCGCGCGAGATGGTGGTAGTGGGCCTGACAGGCCGCAATGGCGGGAAAATGGCGCAGCTGCTGCGCGACACCGATGTGCACATCTGCGTGCCGCATGAGCGCACCGCCCGCATCCAGGAAGTTCATCTTTTGACGCTGCATTGCATTTGCGATGCGGTTGATGCCCAGCTGTTGGGCGAACAGGAACCCACCCCATGAAGAATCGTATTTTGAAACGTTTGGCCTTGGCTGCTGCACTGACTGGCACGTTGGCGGGCCTGTCGGCCTGCTTCCCGCTGCTGGTGGGCGGCGCCCTGGTGGGCGGTAGCTTGGTGGCCACCGACCGCCGCACCTCGGGCTCGCAGCTGGAAGACGAAGGCATTGAGCAACGCGCTGCCAGCCGCCTGCGCGAGAGCCTGGGCGATCGCGCCCACGTCAACGTGACCAGCTACAACCGCCAGGTGCTGTTGACCGGTGAAGTACCGACCGCGCAAGACAAGCAGTTGGTGGAGCAAATCGTCTCCCGCGTGGACAACGTGCAGAACATCGTCAACGAGCTGGCCGTACTGGGCAACGCCACGTTGACGCAGCGTTCGTCCGACGCGCTGGTGACCGGCCGCGTGAAGGCCGCTTTGGTCGACGCCAAAGACCTGTTTGCCAATGCCTTCAAGATCGTGACCGAACGGGGCACCACCTACGTGATGGGCCGCGTGACCGAGCGCGAAGCCGATCGTTCGACCACCATCATCAGAAGCACCTCGGGTGTGCAGCGCGTGGTGCGGATTCTGGAAATCATCTCGGAAGACGAGCTGGCGCGCACCCTGCCGCAAAAGCCGGCGGAACCCGCCAAGTAAATACAAACGGCCCCTCGGGGCCGTTTGTTATTGGGGTGAGCTAGGTTTCAGCGCCGGGTCACTATTTACTTCAGGCGTTTGATCAGACTGGAAGTGTCCCAGCGCTGGCCGCCCATCTGCTGTACATCGGCGTAGAACTGATCCACCAGGGCGGTCACCGGCAGGCGTGCGCCGTTGCGCTTGGCCTCATCCAGCACCAGGCCCAGGTCCTTGCGCATCCAGTCCACCGCAAAACCGAAGTCAAACTTGTCGGCCACCATGGTTTTGCCGCGGTTGTCCATCTGCCAGCTCTGCGCGGCACCCTTGCCGATCACGTCCAGCACCTGGTTCATGTCCAGCCCGGCACGCTGGCCAAAGGCCACGGCTTCACTCAGACCCTGCACCAGGCCGGCAATGCAGATCTGGTTCACCATCTTGGCGAGCTGACCAGCGCCGCTGTCGCCCAGCAGCGTGAATGCGCGTGAGAAAGCCATGGCCACGGGCTTCACCGATTCAAACGCCTCGGCATCGCCACCGCACATCACGGTGAGCAGGCCGTTTTGCGCACCGGCCTGGCCACCGGATACGGGGGCATCGATGAACTGCAGACCCTTGGCCCGGGCTGCGGCGCTGAGCTCACGTGCAATGTCGGCCGATGCGGTGGTGTGGTCCACAAAGATGGCGCCGGGCTTCATGCCGGCAAAGGCTCCGTCGGCGCCCAGCGTCACGCTGCGCAGGTCGTCGTCATTGCCCACGCAGCAGAACACGATATCGGCGTTCTGCGCGGCCTGGCGCGGAGTTTCGGAATGACTATGGGCACCATTTTGGCTGCTAGCCCCCGCAAAGTCTGTGCACCATGCTATGGATTTGGTAGCGGTGCGGTTGTACACCGTGACCTGGTGGCCAGCGCTGGCCAAGTGGCCGGCCATGGGGTAACCCATGACACCCAGGCCCAGAAAGGCGACGGAGTAGGCGGGGGATGCTTCGTAGGTTTTGGCGTTGATGGAGGGCATAGTTCTAATCGGTTGGAAAGGCAATTTTGCGCCGGGGCCGCCCCAAGCAAAATTAGCCCCCTTGGGGGGCAGCGACCCGCGCAGCGGCGGAGCGTGGGGGCCACATCACATAATTGCGAAATTTTCAGTGCCAGCGGACAGGTCGGTGGACTTGCCGCGTGCGCTGTTGAGCTTGATCTGCAGGCGCAGGTCGTTCAGCGAGTCGGCGTTGCGCAGCGCGTCTTCGTAGGTGATGGCGTTGGCTTCGTACAGGTCAAACAGCGCCTGGTCGAAGGTCTGCATGCCGGCCTGGCGGCTCTTCTTCATGATCTCTTTGACCTCAGACACTTCGCCCTTGAAGATCAGGTCGGAAATCAGCGGCGAGTTAATCAGCACTTCCACCGCAGCCACGCGGCCCTTGCCGTCCTGCTTGGGGATCAGGCGCTGCGACACCAGCGCCTTCAGGTTCAGCGACAAGTCCATCAGCAGCTGGCTGCGGCGCTCTTCGGGGAAGAAGTTGATGATGCGGTCCAGCGCCTGGTTGGCGCTGTTGGCGTGCAGCGTGGCCAGGCACAGGTGGCCGGTTTCGGCAAACGCCACGGCGTGCTCCATGGTCTCGCGGTCGCGGATTTCGCCCATCAGGATCACATCGGGCGCCTGGCGCAGGGTGTTCTTCAGCGCGGCTTCCCAGCTGTCGGTGTCCAGGCCCACTTCGCGCTGGGTGACCACGCAGTTCTTGTGCATGTGGACAAACTCCACCGGGTCTTCGATGGTGATGATGTGGCCAAACGACTTGTCGTTGCGCCAGTCCACCATGGCGGCCAGCGTGGTGGATTTGCCCGAGCCGGTGGCGCCCACCATGATGGTCAGGCCGCGCTTGGCCATCACAATTTCCTTCAGCACCTGGGGCACGCCCAGCCCGTCAATCGTGGGCAACACCTGTGGAATCACCCGCAGCACCATGCCCACCTTGCCCTGCTGGATGAAGGCGTTGACGCGGAAGCGGCCGATGTTGGCCGGCGCGATGGCGAAGTTGCTTTCCTTGGTGCGCTCAAACTCGGCCACCTGCTTGTCGTTCATGATGGAACGCGCCAGGGCCAGCGTGTGGGCGGCGTTCAGCGGCTGGGGCGAGACCTTGGTCACCTTGCCGTCCACCTTGATGGCTGGCGGGAAGTCCCCAGTGATGAACAAGTCGCTGCCATTGCGGCTGACCATCAGCTTGAGCAGGTCGTTGATAAATTTCGTGGCTTGATCGCGTTCCATAAGAACACCTCACTTTCTAAATAGTTACCGAGGAACGCAGGGTTCCCAAATTCCAGGAACACCGCAGGACCGGCTTCGCCGGACTGCTGGTGTTGCCCCCTGCAAGGGGGAAAGCGGCCACACGCAGTGGGCAAGCCGGGGGGTGTGCCATATCTAGCCGGGGAAGTTCTCGGGGATCTTGGCCTTGGTACGGGCTTCGGCGGGGCTGATGATGTTGCGCTTGACCAAGTCCGTGAGGTTCTGGTCCAGCGTCTGCATGCCCACGCTGTTGCCGGTCTGGATACTGGAGTACATCTGCGCCACCTTAGCCTCGCGGATCAGGTTGCGGATAGCGCTGGTGCCCAGCATGATCTCGTGCGCGGCCACGCGGCCCTGTCCGTCCTTGGTCTTGCACAGGGTTTGCGAAATCACGGCTTGCAGCGATTCGGACAGCATGGCCCGCACCATTTCTTTTTCTTCGGCGGGGAACACGTCAATGATCCGGTCGATGGTCTTGGCGGCACTCGACGTGTGCAGTGTGCCAAATACCAAGTGCCCGGTTTCCGCGGCCGTCATGGCCAGGCGGATGGTTTCCAGGTCACGCATTTCGCCCACCAGAATCGCGTCTGGATCTTCCCGCAGCGCCGACTTCAGCGCGGCCGCAAAGCTCAGCGTGTGTGGTCCCACTTCGCGCTGGTTGACCAGGCATTTTTTGGACTCGTGCACGAACTCAATCGGGTCTTCTACCGTCAGAATGTGGCCGAACTCGGTTTCGTTCAAAAAGTTGACCATGGCCGCCAGCGTGGTGGACTTGCCCGAACCCGTGGGGCCCGTCACCAGCACCATGCCGCGCGGCTTCAGGGCCAGGTCGGCAAAAATCTTCGGCGCGTTGAGTTGTTCCAGCGAGAGGATCTTGGACGGAATCGTCCGGAACACGGCGCCGGCGCCGCGGTTGTGGTTGAAGGCGTTAACGCGGAAGCGCGCCAGGCCGTCGATCTCGAACGAGAAGTCGATCTCCAGAAACTCTTCGTACATCTTGCGCTGGGTGTCGTTCATGATGTCGTACACCATGGCGTGGACCTGCTTGTGGTCCAGCGGCTCCACGTTGATGCGTCGCACATCGCCGTGCACACGGATCATGGGGGGCAGACCTGCGGAAAGGTGCAAGTCGGAAGCCTTGTTTTTGACGCTGAACGCCAGCAGCTGGGTAATGTCCACGGAATCCTCTTTCGCTGAGATGGGCTGGGAAGGGTTTGGTACGCTTGGGAGATTATGACGATGATTGCCGACAATCTCTACGCTGTTCGCAGCCGCATCGCCCAGGCCTGCACCGCAGCGGGCCGCTCGGCGGACGCGGTGCAGTTGCTGGCGGTCTCCAAGACCTTTGGGCCCGAGGCCGTGCAGGCCGCGTTTGACGCCGGCCAGCGCGCCTTTGGCGAGAACTACATCCAGGAGGCGGTGGAGAAGATGGCCGCGCTGGAACACCTGGCTGTGGAATGGCACTGCATAGGCCCCATCCAGAGCAATAAGACGCGCCTGGTGGCCGAGCACTTCCAGTGGGTGCATACCGTGGACCGGCTGAAGATCGCCCAGCGCCTGAGCGAGCAACGCCCGGCCCACCTGCCACCACTGCAGGTGTGCGTGCAGGTGAATGTGGATGGCGGCCCCACCAAGTCGGGCGTGGTGCCCGACGAAGCCCTGGCGCTGGCCCAGGCGGTCGCTGCGCTGCCGCGGCTGCAGCTGCGTGGCCTCATGTGTATTCCAGAGCCCGCTCCTGATTTCGTAGCTGCCAGCGCAGTGTTTGCGAGGGCTAGAGGCCTGTTTAATGCCTTAAACACCGCAGGGCTGGCGCTGGACACACTGTCCATGGGCATGAGCGCCGACATGGACGCTGCCGTAGCCAGCGGCAGCACGCTGGTGCGCGTGGGCACCGCGATCTTTGGCGGCCGCAGCTACCCAGCCGCGACTTAGGTGCGCACGCGCCCGTCGCCGGTGAGCATGGACATTTCCACAAAACTTGACCCGGTATGCTCTGCGCGTGAGAAATTCACGTTGAAGCCGCCCACAGGCTGGCCGTTGATGCTTTCTAGCGCGGCAATCAGGGCGTCGGCACCTCCTTTGGCGCCGCTACGTTTTAAGCCCTCAGCCAATACCTTGGCGGCGATATAGCCCTCCATACTGGAAAAGTTGGCTTGTACGGCACCGTTTGTTTTGCGGGTTGCCTCTGAAAATTCCCGCGAAATGGCTTTGCTGCCGGTATAGGGCGATGGGACTACCTGCGATACCACGACGCCAGCCCCTTCCTTGCCCAATTCATCGGCCAGCGCTTGCGTGCCTACAAAGGACACGTTGTAAAAACCACCACCGTAGCCTGCCTTGCGTGCTGCTCGTATGTACGCTGCGCAAGATTTGTAGGCACTGATTTGTACGACGGCTTCGGGCATGGCCGCGTTAATGGTCTCAACCGCTTTGGCGACATCCACTGAATTACGCTCTACCGTCGCGATGGCCACCGGCTTCAGGTTCAAGCTAGTCAAGGCGGCCGTCATGCCGTCCAGGCCGGCTTTTCCGTAGGCGTCGTTTTGGTAGAACACCGCGACTTTGGTAAGCCCCACGTTGTGCAGCTGCTTGACGATCAGGGCTGTTTCGTCGTTGTAAGAAGCGCGTATGTGAAAGGCATAGCGATTGAAGGGGGTGCGCAATGCCATGGCGCCGGTGAATGGCGCAATGAAAGGGACCTTGGCCTTCGTGGCCAATGGCAATGCCACGATGCTGGTGGGGGTGCCTATATAGCCGAACAGCGCGGTAACGTCATCCTCTAGCAGCTTGCGGGTGTTTTCTTCGCAGCGGGCTGGCTCATAGCCGTCGTCGAGCTTGCGAATTTCAATGCTGCGCCCAGCAATGCCACCTGTGGCGTTGATCTGATCAAAATAAAGCTTGGCGCCCGCATGAAACTGAATGCCGAGCTGGGCCGCAGGCCCTGTAAAGGCGGCCGACTGGCCAAGGATGATTTTGTCGGACTGGGCGTGTACGGCCGGAAACCCGACCAGACTCGCTGCGCCGGCAGCGAAAGAGAATTGGCGACGATTGATCATCTTGTCATTTTCCCCTGAATAAGGGTATACCCTTGGTTCTTGTTGCGATTGGAGATAAGTTGCGCACTCTATTTCCGCGGTGACTGTTCAAGCAAGGGCTTCACGCTGCCGCAATCGCTGCCCAGCCATTTGCCCTGGGCCTGCATGTCCATGGTTTCTTCCTTGCCTTTGACTGTGGTGGTCGTGGTCATTTTCATGGCGTAGGCCTCGGGGCTTGTGTAGGTGACCTGGCCCTCGCCATGGCTGGGAGGTGTGGTGCAGGTGAATGCGAACTTCTGGGTGTTGCCCGTGCGTGGGCTGGGCGTGTGGGTGCAGTGGCCCTGCTGGGCGGGGGCCACCTCGTTGCGCGCCGCCATCTCGGGTGTCAGGCATATCTTCACGGCCATGCCACCGCCCGGCGTTGGGCTCATCTGCATGCCTTTTTTTGCCATCATGTCTTCCACCATCTTGCGCTGCTCGGGCGACATGCTTGCCATCTGCTTTTGCATCTGGGCCATGGCCGCATCGGCCTTGCTGCCGGGGGCGCCCTGCATCTGGTTGGTGATTTCCCACAAGCCGGGCTTCATGCTCTGGGCGTGGGCGGTCAGCGATACCAGCAGGGTGGCGCAGGCCAAGATTGGGAGTTTCATGGGGGCTCCGGTGGCGGTGGAAGGAATCCATTGTGAGCGTGCCGTGCGCGTTTGCAAAGTGGCCCGGCAAAGCGCTCTAGCCCAGTGCCAGGTGGGTGGAGTTCTTCACCTCTTCCATCACCGCGTAGGTGCGCGTTTCGCGCACGCCGGGCAGCTGCCACAGCACGGTGCCGGCAAACAGGCGGTAGGCCGCCATGTCGGCCATGCGGGTCTTGAGCAGGTAGTCAAAGCCACCCGCCACCATGTGGCACTCCATGATCTCGGGGTACACCTGCACCGCGGCCTTGAAGGCGTCAAACATGTTGGGCGTGGTCTTGTCCAGCAGCACTTCCACAAACACCATCATTCCGGCGCCCAGCTTGAGTGGGTTCAGTCGTGCCTCGTAGCCCAGGATGTAGCCGTCCTTGGTCAGGCGCTGCACACGCGCCAGCACGGCGGTCGGCGACAGCGCCACCAGCTCGGCCAGCTTGAGGTTGGACAGGCGACCGTCCTGCTGCAGGCAGGCCAGGATCTTGAGGTCAATGCGGTCCAGTTCTGGCGGGAGGCTCATGCTGAGTTTTTATCGGTAAGGTGAAGAAAATATGGTGATTAATTCAGGCAAATAAGCGTAACCATAGCGCATTCGATCAAGTTTTAGGAATTCCCCATGCCCGCCGTGTCCCGCCTGCCCAATCCTTACCGCCCCGAGGGCGCCACCGTGTCCCAGCGCCTGCAGTCGCTGGAGGCTGCGCTGGACTGGGCCGATGCCGCCCGCGTGGCCGCCCCCTGGGTGCAGGCCGTGCGCGACAACCCGCCGCCCTTCTGGGCGATGGAGAGCTTGCTCAAGGAATACCCCATCTCCAGTGCCGAAGGCCTGGCCCTGATGCGCCTGGCCGAGGCACTGTTGCGCGTGCCCGACGCCGAGACCGCCATTGCGCTCACCACCGACCAGCTGGGCCGCGCCGACTTCGAGGCCAGCGGCGACAAGGTGCTCTCGCGCCTGTCCAGCACGGCCATCGCCCTGTCCAAACACTTTTTGCCCGACGCGCAGCAGGAGCCCGGCATCATGGCCAAGCTGGGGGCCAAAACGGTGGTGGCTGCTACGCTGCGCGCCGTGCAACTGCTGGGCCGCCAGTTTGTGCTGGGCCAAACCATGCCCGAGGCCATGAAGGAGGCCGACGCGGCGCGCAAAAAATCCAATGTGCGCTTTAGCTACGACATGCTGGGCGAGGGCGCACGCACCGACAAGGACGCGCTGCGCTACCTGAAAAGTTATGCGAATGCTATTGAATTCATAGCTGCTCGCGCAAGCAAGACGGTGGCTTTGGCCAAGAATGACGGTATTTCCATCAAACTGAGCGCCCTGTTCCCGCGCTACGAAGACGCGCACCGCGAGCAGGTGCTGTTGGTGCTGGTGCCGCGCGTGTGGACGCTGTGCATGGCCGCGGCCGACGCCAACATCAACCTCACCATCGACGCTGAGGAGGTGGACCGGCTGGAGCTTTCGCTGGAGGTGCTCGACGCCCTGCTGGTGCGTGTGGCCGCGCACTGCCCAGCCTGGACTGGCCTGGGCCTGGCCATGCAGGCCTACCAGACGCGGGCACTGGAGCTCATTGAGCACGTCACCGCGCTGGCGCGCAAGCACCAGGTCAAGCTCATGTGCCGCCTGGTCAAGGGCGCGTACTGGGATGCCGAAATCAAGCGCGCCCAGGAGCTGGGCCTGCCGCACTACCCGGTGTTCACCCACAAACACCACACCGATGTGTCCTACCTGGCCTGCGCGCGTGCGCTGCTGGCCGTGCCGGACGCCATCTTTCCCCAGTTCGCCACGCACAACGCGGCCACCATTGCGGCCATCCTGCAAATGGGTGCCAAGAGCGGCGCGGCCTTTGAGCTGCAGCGCCTGCACGGCATGGGCGAAGGCGTGTACCGCGAGGTGCTGAAGAACCCGCTGATCAGCTGCCGCATCTACGCCCCGGTCGGCGCGCACCGCGACCTGCTGGCCTATCTGGTACGCCGCCTGCTGGAGAACGGCGCCAACTCCAGTTTTGTGCACCAGCTGGCCGATGAATCGGTGGGCATGCAGGAGCTGCTGATCTCGCCGCTGCGCCTGGAGCCCCAGCCCAGCCTGCCGCTGCCGGCCGACCTGTTTGGCAGTCATGCCGGTGCGCGCGCCAACAGCACGGGGCTGGACCTGACCGTGCCCGCCCACCGCGACCCGCTGCTGGCCGCGTTGCACAGCACCCCCGTGCCCGTGGTGCCCGAGGCCGATGTCAAAACCCTCCCCAGCGCTTATGTCGCCTGCGCAAGCAGCTATCAAAAGTGGAGCAAGGTGCCCGTGGAAGAACGTGCCGTGGTGCTGCGACGTGCGGCGGATGCACTGCAGGACGCTATGCCGCGGTTTTGCGCACTGCTGGTCAAAGAAGCCTTCAAGACCTGGGGCGACGCCGTGAGTGAAGTGCGCGAGGCCGTGGACTTCCTGCGCTACTACGCCGACGAGGCGCAGCGCATCATGCAGCCCATCGCATGCCCGGTGGTGGCGAATGCGCAAGCGGGCTACCAGTACGGCGTGACCGGCGAAACCAACACCCTGCGCCTGACCGCGCGTGGCGTGTGGGTCTGCATCAGTCCCTGGAACTTCCCGCTGGCCATCTTCATGGGCCAGGTGGCCGCCGCCTTGGCCACGGGCAACACGGTGCTGGCCAAGCCGGCGGAGCAAACGCCGGGTGTGGCCAAAGCCGCGGTAGACCTGCTGGTGGCTGCTGGCGTGCCGGCCGATGCCCTGCAGCTGCTGCACGGCGCGGGTGAGACTGTGGGCGCGGCCCTGGTGGCGCAGCCTGGCGTGGCGGGCGTGGTGTTCACCGGCTCCACCCAGGTGGCCAAAATCATCCAGCGCGCGCTGGCCGCCAAAGACGGCCCCATCGTTCCGCTGATTGCCGAGACTGGCGGCATCAACGCCATGCTGGTGGACAGCAGCGCGCTGCCCGAGCAGGTGGTGGACGCCGTGGTGCAAAGCGCCTTCCGCTCCGCCGGCCAGCGCTGCTCCGCGCTGCGCCTGCTGGTGGTGCACTCGGCCATTGCCGATGGGGTGATCGAGATGCTGCAGGGCGCGGCCGAACTGCTGCTGGCTGGCAACCCCGCCGACCTGGCCACCGACCTGGGCCCGGTGATTGACCGCGAGGCGTTTGACAATATTCAGCGCCATATCACCCGCCTGAAATCTGAGTCAAAAGTGCTGTTGGCCCCCGCAGAATATGCGCTAGCAGCTACTAATTCAATAGCAAATCTGATTGCGCCACATGCCTTTGAAGTGGAAACCATTGCCCAGGTGAAAGCCGAAATCTTCGGCCCCGTGCTGCAGGTGGTGCGCTGGGACAGTGACCCCGCGGAGGTGATCCACCAGATCAACGCGCTGGGCTATGGCCTGACGCTGGGCATCCAGACCCGAATCGACAGCCGGGCCCAGGCGCTGGCGGCAGCGGCCCATGTGGGCAATATCTACATCAACCGCAACATGATTGGCGCCGTGGTGGGTGTGCAGCCCTTTGGGGGCGAAGGCCTGAGTGGCACCGGCCCCAAGGCGGGTGGGCCGCACTACCTGTACCGCTTCTGTGCCGAACAGACCGTGACCGTGAACACCACGGCCGCGGGGGGCAACGCCGCGTTATTGGCCAGCATGCACTGAAGAGGCGGCGGGCTCATGCGCGTGCAGCCACCCACTCGGCCAGCGCCTCGGCGGGCATGGGCCGGGCAAACCAGTAGCCCTGCGCATAGTCGCAGCCGGCCTGCAGCAGCAGGTCGCGCTGCAGGGCCGTCTCCACGCCCTCGGCCACCACCTGCAGACCCAGCGCATGGGCCATGGCGACCATGGCCTTGCACAGGGTGAAATTGGTGGACTGTGCGTGCAGGTCACGCACAAAGGACTGGTCGATCTTGATGAAGTCGATGTCGAACTTCTGCAGGTACGACAGCGAGGAGTAGCCCGTGCCAAAGTCGTCCAACGCCACCTGGATGCCCGCATCGCGCCATTCCAGCAACTTGGCGGTGACGCCGGCATTGCTGTCCAGCAACACGCCCTCCGTGATCTCCACGGTCAGGCATTCGCCCGGCAGGCCCTGGGCCTGCAGGCGCTGCACCCAGGTTTCGTTCTGCGTGCGCGCATGCTGAAACTGCACGGGTGAGCTGTTGATGCTGATCTGGAACTGCGGGTGCACGCTCTGGCGCCACTGCTGCACCTGGCGGGCCGCCTGGGCAAACACCCAGTCACCAATCTCCACAATCAGGCCACTGGTCTCGGCAATGGGGATAAAGGCGGCCGGGCTTACCACGCCACGCTCGGGGTGCTGCCAGCGGATCAGCGCCTCGGCTTTGTGCACTGCGCCCGTGGCCAGCTCCACGATGGGCTGGTACAACAGGTGGAACTGCCGTGCACCCAGCGCAAAGCGCAGGTCGGTGGCCAGGCGTGCGCGCGTCAGCGCAGCCTCCTGCAGCGCCGGGGTGAAAAAACTGTAGCGGTTGCGCCCCGCGCCCTTGGCCACATAGAGCGCCTGGTCGGCGTTTTTGTACAGCGCCTCCACCTCGGTGCCGTCCAGCGGGTACAGCGTGATGCCGATGCTGGCGGAGACAAACATTTGCTCGGTGCCCAGCTGAAAGACCTGCGTCATGCTCTGCAGCAGCTTCTCCAGCAGGGGTTCCAAGCCCCCGGTGTCGGTCAGCTCGGTGATGAGGATGGTGAACTCGTCACCGCCCATGCGGGCCACGGTGTCGCTCTCACGCACGCATTGGCGCAGGCGCTGTGCGGCCTCTGCCAGCAGCAGGTCACCGTTGTCGTGGCCCAGGGTGTCGTTCACGGCCTTGAAATGGTCCAGGTCGATGAAAAGGATGGCCAGCTGCAGGTTATCGCGTCGACTGCGCTTGATCTCCTGCTCCAGCCGGTCGCGCAGCATGCGCCGGTTGGGCAGGCCGGTCAGCGGGTCAAAGTAGGCGTGCTGGCGCACCAGTGCTTCGGCGTTCTTGCGCGCGGTGATGTCGGTGTGCGTGCCAATCATTCGCAGCGGGTGGCCCGCGGCATCGCGGCTGATGACCATGCCGCGCGTGAGCACCCATTTCCAACTACCGTCCTTGCAGAGCACGCGGTGTTCATTGGTGTAGGTAGGGGTCAGGCCGTCAAAGTGAGCCTGGCGGTCCTGTGCCAGCTGGGCCAGGTCATCGGGGTGGGTGCGGTTGTCCAGTTCGTCGGGGTGACTGCGCAGCTCGTCTTCGGTGAAGCCGTACATCTCGATCAGGCGCTTGGACAGAAACTCCTTGCCCTCCTGGATGTGCCAGTCCCACACGCCGTCGCCCGCACTTTCCAGCGCCAGCTTCCAGCGTTCCTCGCTCTCGCGCAGCGTGGCCTCGGCCAGCTTGCGCTGGGTAATGTCCACATGCGTGCCAATCATGCGCAGGGGCTTGCCGTCTTCGGCGTAGTTGACCACCATGCCGCGCGTGTGCACCCAGATCCAGCTGCCGTCTTTGCAGCGCAGGCGCAGGTCGGCGGTGTAGTCCTCGGCCTGGCCGGCCAGGTAGGCGGTGAAGGTCTGGGTTACCCGGGCCAGGTCGTCCGGGTGCAGGCGGCTCACAAAAGCCTGGTTGGTGCGGGGAATCTCGCCCACCTCGTAACCCAGCATTTCTTGCCAGCGGCGCGAGTGGATCTGCTCGCCGGTGACCAGGTTCCAGTCCCAGGCGCCAGCGCCCGAGCCTTCCAGCGCGAGTTTCCAGAGGCTATCGGCGTCTTCCTCAAACAGGGCGCCGCTCCAGGCACGCACAGGCAGCGGTTCCGGGGTTCCGGTGGACATGGAGGTGGGCAGATCGTCGGTCACAGCGTGGCTGGCACAAAAAGGGGTGGCGGCACAAAGGAGCGAGGGGTCAAATGACTGTACCCCAAAACCCCTGCCCACCGTCCTGAATCACCGCCCTAAAGTGGCGCATGCGCTCGGTTGCGGCATCATGCGGCCCATGAATACTCCCGCTGCGTCCCCACCCCGCTTTGGCAATACCGACCCTGCGGTGGTGATTGGCAATTTCCCCTGGTATGAAATGGTCTGGCGTTCGCTGCGGGGAGACTTCAAACCCCAATCCGAGCCTGCGGGCGGATACGCCGCGTTTGCGCGGGAGTGGTCGGTGCCGGTGGACCATGGCCGCTTGTTGCAGCAGCCGGAGGTGCCTGCCGTGACGTGGCTGGGCCATGTCAGTGTCTTGCTGCAGGTGGCGGGTTTGAACGTGCTGATGGACCCTACACTGGCTGACTTTGCCGGCCCCATGGGCAAGGTGGGTGCGGCCCGCCGGGTACCCGCGCCGTTGACGCCGGAGCAATTGCCGCGCATTGATGTGGTGCTGATTTCGCACAACCACTATGACCATCTCTGCGACGCCACGATCCGCCGCCTGCTGGCTGCCGGGCAAACGCCGGAATTCATCGTGCCCCTGGGGCTGAAGGCCTGGTTTGACAGGCGCGGCATCGCCAATGTGACCGAGCTGGACTGGTGGCAGACCTTTGACCTGCCGCACCGGCTGCGGGTGCACTTCACGCCGTCGCAGCACTGGAGCCGGCGCACACCGTGGGACACCAATGCCTCTCGCTGGGGTGGCTATTGCCTGGAGTGGTTGCGGCCCACGCAGTCGCCGTGGCGGTTTCTCTTCCCCGGCGACACGGGCTACAGCAATGACTTCAAAACCATACGCCAACGCATAGGCGCCATGGACTTTGTGGCACTGCCCATAGGCGCCTACCTGCCACGCGACTTCATGAAGCCCATGCACGTGAACCCCGACGATGCGGTGCAGCTGATGCTGGACTTGGAGGCCAAGCAGGCCATGGGCGTGCACTGGGGGACCTTTATGCTGACGCAGGAGGCGTTTGACCAGCCGCCCAAAGATTTGGCCGCAGCGCTGGCGCAGCGTGGACTGCCGCAAGACCGGGTGTGGCTGATGCGCCATGGCGAGACGCGCAGCATCCCGCTGTAGGCCGCAGGCCTATTTGCGCATCAAGGTGCTTTTGCCAAAGAGCGATTCGATCAGGTCCACCGCCACCTCGGCCGTGCGGTTGCGTTCGTCCAGCGCGGGGTTCAGCTCAAACACATCCAGGCTGGCCATGCGGCCGGTGTCAGCAATCATTTCCATGCAGAGCTGCGCCTCGCGGTAGGTGGGGCCGCCACGCACCGTGGTGCCCACGCCGGGTGCAATGTCGGGGTCCAGAAAATCCACGTCAAAGCTCACATGCAGATGTGTGTTGCTGTCGATCAGGGCCAGCGCCAGCTCCATGGCCGCACGCATGCCCATCTCATCGATGTAGCGCATGTCGAAGACTTCCAGGTCCTGCTCGTGCACAAAACGCTTCTCACCCTCGTCCACACTGCGGATACCGATCTGCCGCACCCATTTGGGACTGATGGCCGGCACCTGACCGCCAATCTCGATCAGTTCTTGCGGACCAAAGCCACACAGGCAGGCCACGGGCATGCCGTGGATGTTGCCGCTGGGCGTGAGCGTGTTGGTGTTGAAGTCGGCATGCGCATCCAGCCACAGCACGCGCAGCTTCTTGCCCACGTCGCGGCAGTGGCGCGCCACGGCGCTGATGGAGCCTATGCCCAGGCAATGGTCCCCACCCAGCACAATGGGCAGGCGCCCGGCCTGCAGCTCGGCATACACGGCGTCGTGCAGGCTGCGGTTCCACGCCGTCACCTCCGCCAGGTGGCGGTAGCCGTTCACGGGTGGTAGCCAGGGGTTGCTGGGGCCGCTGAGGTTGCCCTTGTCCAGCACCTCCAGCCCGTGGGCCTGCAGCACGCTGGTGATGTTGGCCACGCGCAGGGCTTCGGGCCCCATGCTGGCGCCACGCGTGCCCGCGCCAATGTCGGTGGGCGCGCCAATCAAGCTGATCTTGTGGTTCATGGGGTTTCCAGTTGGAACACAGGGAGCCGCTCGCCCACCAGCATGCCGCGTGCGTTGCGAATCTCGGCCGCGCGCCATGGCTGCAGCGCGGCGCGTTGGGCATCGTCCAGCCAGCCCAGCTGGTTCAGTATCTCCACGCTGGCCGCAAACAGCGCGGGTTTGTTGCCGTCGATGATCTTGAGCGCAAAGGCCTCGCCGCGGCGCTTGCTGCCCACCACCTGCACGCCATCGGCCCCCACCTTGCTGACCCAGTCGCCCCGGCCCACACGCATGAAGTCCAGGTCGTTGCGGCCCGTGCCGCTCACCATCTCGGGGTGGGCCGTCATCGCCTCGCTCAGCAGTGCAAAGCTGGCGCCAAACTCGGCGTCTTGCGCGCCACTGGCCAGGCGCGCGTAGCCGCGGGCCAGGTTGGAGAGCGGCATGGCGAAGTTGGGCGCTGAGCAACCATCAATGCCGCGCGGCATGTCCTGCACGTCCATGCCCACGGCGCGTGCCACATCGCGGGCAATGGCCTGCTGCAGCGGGTGGTCAGCCGCGGTGTAGTCGTCCAGCGGCAGGCCGTGCTGCACGCAATAGGCCACAAAGCCCGCGTGTTTGCCGCTGCAGTTGTTGTGCGCTTCTGTGTAGGTGGCGCCCTCAGGCGCGCCCTTGTCAAAGTAGCTGAACAGCAGCGGCACATGGCAGCCGCAGCGCAAGGTTTTGTAGGTGTGGCCGGCCTTGGCCAGCATGCTGTTCGCGCCCTCCACATGCATGGCCTCGCCGTTGTGGCTGGCACACAGCAGCGCGTTCTCGGCCTGGGTAAAGCCAAACTGCGCGGGTCCACCGGCCTCCACAAAGGGCAGAGCCTGCAGCGCCTTCAGCGTGGAGCGGGTGAAGGTGACCAGGTGCGGGTCACCCGCAAAGGCCTTGAGTTGGCCGCTGCGGTTCACCACGGCGACTGCGCCGAAGTGCAGGCATTCGGGCGTGCCGCCACGGGTGAGCTGGATCAGGGGGGCAAGGTTCACGGGTTATCTTCTCCTGCTGACAAGCGTATCCGAATTGCTCCGGTTTGTGCCCTGGCTGTCTATACTGAAACGCTATGGCCACCGCCCAACTTTGCATAGCCCCATGCTGACACCCGATCAGAAAACCCGTTACCAGGAAGACGGCTTCCTTATCCTGCCGAACTTCAAGTCGGCCGCCGAAATCGCCGCCGTGCGTGCCCGGGCCGAGGCCATCGTCGAGGCCTTTGACCCCAACGAGAGCAAGACCATCTTCACCACCAACGACCAGGTGCGCCAGGTGGACCGCTACTTTCTGGATTCGGCCAACCGCATCAGCTGTTTTTTTGAGGAAGAGGCGTTTGGCCCGGATGGCGAGCTGCGCCAGGCCAAGGCCCTGTCCATCAACAAGATTGGCCACGCGCTGCATGACAAGGACCCGGTGTTCGAGGCCTTCAGCCACGGCGTTGCCCTGGCCGAGGTGGCCGCGGATGTGGGCCTGACCCAACCGCAGGTCTGGCAGTCCATGTACATCTTCAAGCAGCCTGGAATCGGCGGCGAGGTGGGCTGGCACCAGGACGCCACGTTTTTCGACACCACGCCCATCAGCGTCACCACCTTTTGGTTTGCGCTGGAAGACGCGACGCTGGACAACGGCTGCCTATGGACCGAACCCGGCGGCCACCGCGGCCCGCGTGGCGTACTGCGCGAGCGCTTTGAACGCCGTGGGGACGCCATCACCATGCACAAGCTGGATGCCACTCCCTGGCCCGCCAGCAATGTGAATGCAATTCCGCTGGAGGTAAAAGCCGGCGCCCTGGTGGTCTTCCATGGGCTGCTGCCGCACTACAGCGCGCCCAATCGCTCGGCGGTGTCGCGGCATGCCTATACCTTGCATGCGACGGATGTCAGCACGCAGTACGCAGCGACCAATTGGCTGCAGCGTGGAGCGGAAGACCCGGTGCGGGGCTTTGTGCTGGCATGATCGAGGACTTTTCCCAGTCTCTCTAAAATTTTGCATGACCGCTACTTTGCCAACCGCACCCGAAACGCTTGCCGCCGAGGCCCCCGTGGCTGCTCCCAAGCGCGCGTCCAAACCCGATGTTTTGCCGGTGTTGGAAAAAATGGCGGCGTTCTACCCCCATATGTTTGGCGCCACCTTTCTGCCCATGAAGCGCGGCGTTTTCCAGGAATTGCTGGATGCCCACCCTGATGTTTTTGAAAAAGACAGCCTCAAGGCGGCGCTGTCCCACCACGCGCGGTCCACCCGCTACCTGACGGCCGTGGCCTCCGGCGAAGACCGGTACGACCTGCAAGGCAAGCCCGTCGAAGCGATGGCCCCCGAGCATGTGCACCACGCCTTGCTGGAAGTGTTTCGCCGCCGCCACGCCCGCACCAAGGAAGACCTGCGCCCCAAGCTCGTGCAGCGCATCGTGGCGGCTTTTGAGGCCTCGGGCCTGACACCCCAGGCCTACAGCGAACTGGTACGCAGCCGCGACGAAGCCGCCAACGCGCTGCTCGACGAAGCCATGGCAGTAGCCAACGCCCAAGCCGCCAAGACCGAGGCGCTGGCAAAGGCGTTCAAGGCGAGTGGGAAAACCGTGGAAGTGTTTGCCGACATGTACGGCATGGACCCACGTGCGGTGAGTCGGATGCTGGCGCGGGCGACTGTTGCCTCAGCGTAGCAGTGAATCACACTACGAAGGAAGGGAGTAGTGTTCGGTCCGCGTAGACCATCAGGGTTTCCAATTGGGCCACTTCGGAGCCTTCCACCAGTGCCTGGGCGTTGATCTGAACCGCCGCATCTCCGATCTGGCGACAGCGAATTTCGAAGGTGACATCCTGCTCGGGCAGGACCGGGCGTTTGAACGCGCAGCGCCGCACTGAAGCCAGCACACCGATGCGATCGCCCGGCAAGGATTGCACATAGGCATCTGCGCTCAATAACCCCGCGCCTGCAAGTTGTGTCACCGATTCGATCAGCATCACCCCCGGTACGAGCGGGTAGCCAGGAAAATGCCCCTGGATCAGCGCGTTGTCCAGGGCCCAATTCGCGATCGCCGTGTATTCACGAGGGGCGCGTGCAATCAATTGCTTGCAAGCAAAGATGGGGCCCCGATGCGGCAGCAGGCGCTCAATCGCATAGCGATCCAGCGTGAACGGAAACTCGGGAATGGGGCTCATTGCCCGGAAAACCGACGAGCGATCAAGGATGCGTTGCTGCCCCCGAATGCAAAGGAATTTGACATGACCGCTTCGACATGGCAGCCGTGGCGTGCTTGCAGCGGAATGTAGTCCAGGTCGCAACGCGGATCGGGGGTGTCCAAATGTGCCGTGGGGGGCAAGGAACCGCTGTTCATGGCTTCTATGCTCAGTGCCAGCTCCAGCGCACCGGCCGCGCCAATCAGATGGCCATGCATGGACTTGGTTGAACTCACGGCAACCTGTCGGGCCGCACTGCCAAAGGCTGCATGGATGGAGTGGGTTTCGATGACATCGCCCGTGTCGGTCGCGGTGCCGTGGGCGTTGATGTACTGAATTTGCTCTGGTGCCAGGCCGGCCTCCTGCATCGCTTGCTGCATGGCGTGGACTTGTCCGTCCACGCTGGGGGCCGTCAGGTGCTGTGCATCGCTGCTGCAGCCATAACCCACCAACTCTGCCAATACCAATGCACCCCGTTGTCTGCAGCGGGAGATGTTTTCGAGCACCAGCGCGGCTGCACCTTCGCCGATCACAAATCCGTTGCGATCGGCAGAAAACGGGCGGCAGCTCCGTGCGGGGTCGCTGGCATCCGGTTTGGCCATGACGCGCAATGCATTCCAACCCATCATGACTCCGGGGTTGAGCATCGCCTCCGCACCGACCACTACGGCTGCATCCAGGTAGCCATGGCGTATCGCTCGATAGGCTTCGCCAATGGCGATAGCCGATGAGGCGCAGGCCACCGCATAGGTATTGCTGGGGCCGCGCAGTCCATAGCGCATGGTGATGGCGGCCGCAGCGGCATTGGCCATGATGCGTGGCACGGTCAGCGGGTGCATGACAGTGGGGTCTTTGTGCTTCAGTTCAGGGTCGGACAGCGTCTTGTAGAAGCGTGCGTACAGGCTGTCACTGGTTTGCGCGCCCCCAAAGCCAATGCCAACGAACACGCCGACGCGGTGCGAGTCATTCGGTGAAACCGAAAAACCGGCCTCCGCAACTGCCTGGGCCGTCGCCACGATGGCGAACTGGGTTGCTCGGTCCAGTCCCTGGTCGGCGCGCTCCAACAAGGTTTGCGGTTCTGTGCGGGATTGGGCCACCACGACATGGGGTAGCCATTGGGCGATATCTGCGGGGCAGCCGCCAATGCCGCTTCGGGCCTCCAGGGCGGCAGAGAAGGTACTGGCCTTGTCAGCCCCCAGGGGACAAATGATTCCAGAGCCGGTGACAACAACCTTATTCACATGGTGTCGCTTAAGTCGCGGTGGCTTTGGCCTGTGTTTGTTCCTGCACCATGGCCTCAATGGCGGCCACCATTTCGACAAACGTCATGGGTAGAAAAACCATGGGGTCTGGAATTTGAAAACCATATTTGTCTTCGACTTCAAAAAGCATTTCCACCAAACCCAGGGAGTCCAGCTTCAGGTCTGCTACTTTCAAATCCGGGTTTGAAAATACCTGCGGATCGGTACCCGCAGTCTCCACTAAATATTTCTTTATTTGTTCAATTAACATGCTCTTTGCCGGATGGACATTGCTGCCGAATTGTATCGGAACGCCGCGCCGAAGCGCGCGGCTACGAGGCTCCCGATAATCACGTGCATTAGAATCCGACGCAGCGGCACACCATTCTTTTGTGCACTTTTATTTCATTTTTGACTATGGCCGCGCCGGCATTACCGACCAACAGATTGAGCCCGCAGTAATCCATGAGCAAGGCGCGTAGTCGAAGAGTAGCGGTCACTGGCTTGGGAATGGTGAGTCCGTTTGGTGGCGACGTTGACGACTTCTTTGAGCGCATCCTGGGGGGCGAATCTGCAGTCCGGCTGTACGAGCACCCCACGTCACCTTCCCGTCTGGTGCAACCCGCTGTTATCTGCAGCCATTTCGATGCCGAAAAAACGATTGGACGGGCGATCAGCCACGTGACCGATCGGTTCAGCCAGCTCGGTGTCGCGGCGGCACTTTCCGCCTGGGATGATGCGGGGCTGGCGCGCGAGGGTGCAGGGGCCGATGACTACGGCGTTTCTTGGGGCACTGGCGCTGGTGGCATGTTGACCTACGAAAAGAGTTACCGCGACATTTATCTGCACGACAAGCAGCGCGTCTCGCCGCTGTCGGTTCCCATGGCGATGAACAATGCCGCTGCCTCTCATATCGCCATGGCGCTGGGATTGGGAGGCGCCTGCCTGACCTATTCTGTAGCGTGTGCCTCGTCTACGGTTTCAATCGGCGAGGCATTTCGCCGCGTTCAGCGCGGCGAATCCACATTGGTTGTGGCGGGCGGCTCCGAATCGCCGATGGCATTTACGATCATGCGCGCCTGGGAAGCCATGCGTGTGGTGAGCAGCGTTACTGAAGATGTGCACAGCGCGTGTCGGCCATTTCAGCAAGGACGCAAGGGCCTGGTGCTCGGCGAGGGGGCGGCTGCACTGGTGTTGGAAGACTGGGGCCATGCAGAGCGACGCGGCGCCCGGATCTACGGTGAGTTGGCTGGGTTCGGTCAAAGCTGTGACCACCTTCATTTGGTGCGTCCCGATGCGCGGGGGCAAGCCCGGGCCATGGAGGCAGCACTGCGCGACGCCGAACTCACGCCGGAACAGGTTGACTATGTCAATGCCCATGGCACTGCCACGCAGGAAGGCGATCCGGTTGAAATCAGTGCCCTCAAGTTGGTATTCGGTACATACGCGGAGCAACTGGCTGTGAGTGCAACCAAGTCCATGCATGGGCATTCGCTGGGGGCTGTGGGGGCTGTAGAGGCCGTGATTACCGTGTTGGCGTTGCACAAACAGGCCATTCCGCCGACGGCCCATCTGGAGCAAGTGGCCGCAGATTGTCTGGGCGTTCGTCATGTGAAGGGTGCGGGGCTGCGGGGCGCTCCGCTACGGGCTGCCTTGAGCAACTCCTTCGCATTTGGCGGTAGCAATGCCGTGCTGGCCTTCCGCGCCGTGGATTAACTCATTTGATGCCGTCATTTAGCCATCTCTACTCCGCTGCGCGCCTTCGCTTCGCTCTGTTGACGCTGGGCGCAGGGTGTCTGCTGTGGACCGCGCTGGCATTGCCTCTGGGATGGGTGTTGCCACAACGGCTCGGCCGGTGGGTGGGACGATGGATGGCGACGCTGGGATTTCGCGCCTATCTCTGGCTGCTGCGCGTCATTGGTCTGGGGCGCTTTGACATTACCGCGCTGGACGCACTGCGCGGTGCGGGGCCACTCATTCTGGCGGTCAACCATCCGGGGTTGCTGGACGCCCTGATGGTTTTGTCGCGACTGCCGAATGTGACTTGTATTTTCAAAGCCTCGTTGATGCGTAATCCCTTGTGGGGAGCCGGCGCGCGACTGGCAGGGTACATCCGCAATGATTTGTTTCTCGAAGCTATCAATCTGGCAGTCGAAGAGTTGCATGGTGGCAGCCAGTTGCTGCTGTTCCCGGAAGGGACACGTAGCGACCCCATGCCGCTTGGCGAGTTCCAGATCGGGGCGGCCTATGTCTCGTATCGATCCGGCGTTCCTATTCAGACCATCATCATTGAGCAGGACAGTGGGTTTTTGGGCAAAAATTGGCCCTGGCTGAAGCGACCTGACATGCCCATGTACTTTCGCATTCGTCTGGGCCAGCGGTTTGATGTGCCGACCAATCCCAAGGTTTTCACGCAGACGCTGCATGATTATTTCCAGAGTGAAATTACCCCGCTCCCGCGCAAAAGCTGACCAATGCCCACCCATTTCGCCGTGCCTTCTTCCAGTCATTTGGTGTTGATTCCCAGCTACAACTCCGGTGCCAAGGTCTACGAGACCGTGGCCCAGGCACGCGCGCACTGGAACCCGGTGTGGGTGGTGGTGGACGGAAGCACCGACGGCACCGCCGCCGTGTTGCAACACATGGCCGCCAAAGACGACGGTTTGAAGGTGTTTGTGCTGCCCCGCAATCAGGGCAAGGGTGCGGCAGTCTTGTACGGGTTGGACGAAGCCTCGCTGCAGGGTTTCAGCCACGTGCTGTGCATGGACTCGGACGGGCAGCATCCGGCGGATCTGATCACAAGCTTCATGCAGTGCTCGCAGGCATCGCCGTCGGCCATGGTGCTGGGCGTACCGGTGTTTGATGCGAGTGCACCGTCGCTGCGTGTGCGCGGGCGAAAGATATCCAACTGGTGGGCCAATCTGGAAACTTTATGGGCTGGCATCGGCGATTCGCTGTACGGTTTTCGCGTCTATCCAGTCGAACCCCTGCGGGCAGTAATGCGGGAACAACGCTGGATGCGACGCTTTGACTTCGATCCCGAGGCCGCGGTGCGCTTGTGTTGGCGCGGTGTGGTGCCCATCAATCTGCCGGCGCCCGTGAAGTACTTGCAGGCCCATGAGGGTGGTGTCTCGCATTTTAATTATCGCCGCGACAACCTGTTGCTGAGCTGGATGCACTTTCGCCTGATGGTGGCCTTTGTCTTGCGCCTGCCGATGTTGATCGCTAGGAAATTCGGTTCCCATAGGCTCAATGGAGCGTAGAGACCATGTCCGCCACTGTCTTGATGCATTTGCTGCGAGAACGCATGTACTGGGGGCGCCTGCCTCGGGTGCCGGAGCCTAATCTGGTGATGGAAAGTGAGGCGCAGACCAAAGCCTTTGCCCTGGCGGGGGAGCAGGATGGGGTGCTTGCCTTTCTGTATCTGTACAATGCGTTGCAGATCACCACGTTGCTGCAACCGGGGGACTGCGTGCTGGACTTGGCATGCGGACCAGCCAATCAGTTGATACAGATGGCGCGCCTGAATCCTGATGTGCAGTTTGTTGGCATTGATGCTTCCGCCAGTATGCTGCAGTACGCGCAAGGCGCGCTGGAGCGCGCCGAGATTTGCAATGTAGCGTTGCAGCAGGGCGATATTACGCGCCTGAGTAACCTTGCCGATAGCAGTGTGGATTGTGTGACCTGCACCATGTCACTGCACCATTTGCCGGATTTGGCAGCTTTGAGGGTGGCGATGCAGGAGATTCGTCGGGTGCTGAAACCCCAAGGGCGGTTCTATCTGGTGGACTTCGGGCGATTCAAGTTGCGCAGCACACAGCATTTCTTTGCCAATGACTTGGGGCAATCTGCGCAATTCACTGACGACTATCACAACTCACTGAAAGCGGCCTTTAGTGTGGCCGAGCTGTCAGAGGCGGCAGCGCCGTTGCGGGCAGACATGCAGCGGCATGTAACGTCGCTGGCACCATTTATGGTGGTGCTCAGAAGCGAGCGCAGTCAACCGCTGGATGCTCCAACCTTGCAACGCGCCAAGCAGCAGTTCTCCAGGCTGTCGACTTTGCAGCAGAACAACTTCCGCAGCTTGGCGGGCTGGTTCAAGTTGGGCGGCTATTCCACGCCCTGTGCGTTGGAATAGCCGCGGAGGCTTGAAGGGGATTCTGAACAGTTCCCAAGGGACTTAGCGTCGGAACAACAAGTAGGCGCCGGACAACATGAGCGCCGAAAATCCGCACAAGCGTCCCACCCGTGGAAGGACCGCAGTGACGTCTGCGCCACGCAAGAGCACATCAAGCAACGCCTCCAGGCCCCAATTCATGGGCGAATAGACGGCGATCTGTTGCATCACCTCTGGCATTACAAACAGGGGCACCATGATGCCACCCAGCGCCGCCATCAGGACATTGAGGATGGGCCCCAGCGTGGCGGCTTGGGCATGGGTGCGCACCAAACAGGCAATGGCCAAAGCCAGACTTACGGCGGCGGCACTGATGGACATCAACACCAGTACCAATGCGCTCCAACCAATGCCCTGCAGTGATAATCCGTCGCCACCCAATACGGGCATCAACCACACGCCTACTGACAACATCAAGGCGGCTTGGATCCCGTTGACCAACATGTAGGGGGCTACTTTTGCGGCCAACAGGGTTGCGGGAGACGCCCCCAGGCTGCGCAAGCGTGCCAGCGCGCCGCAACTGCGTTCCTCGACAAACAGGCCTGCGATGGATGCGACTACAAAGAACATTCCAAACACCAACCAGCCTGGCACGCTCTGCTGAACGGAGCTGGGGCGCACGTTCTTGCCGGCACGCTCCGCCGTCACCAGCGTATTGGTGAACAGAGATTCACTGGCCTGCGCAAGGTCGCCCTCGACCTTGAGTTGCGCCAGCATGCTTTCTGTGCGCAATTGCGCCACGTGCATCATCAGGCTGGCCTGGGTACTTTCAAACAGTCCTTGGTCCAGCCCCGGTTCGACAAAGAGATGCACTTTCTTCCCCTCTTCTCCTTCCGGCGCATCGTCCAGCGCTTGGGCAAAGTGGGCGTCTACCTGCAACACGTATTTCAGTTCACCGGCGCGCAGCGCGTCTTGCCAGTTGTCTTGCAATGCGATGGGCGCACCGTGTTCTTTGCGCCATGCTGCGAGCAGGCTTTCGGTCTTTGGTCCGTGATCGAGATTGACCACCGCATAGCGCAATGCCTGCACCCTTGGCGAATACACGTCTTTGAGGGCCATCGACATGACGATGATGAACACCATGGGCATCAGGAACAGGGCCGCCAATCCGTGCAGATCGCGCGACAGCGCCAGCAATTCCTTTTTGGCAAGGGCAAGAAACATGTTCAGTCCCGGAGTGATCTGTGGGTCAGCGACATGAACAACTGTTCCAGGTCAGTCTGGCCGTAGCGAATCTGGCGCAACTTCCGTCCGGTTTCGGCAATGCTGCGCAGCAACTCTGGCAATCGCTCCTGATCGCTTACCGCAAGCAACACACCGCGACCTTGTGTGTTGGTCGGTCCAAAACTGGCAAGCAATTGCACCAACTGCTCCTGTGCGGTGTCCTCGTCAACTTCGACATACAGAGTGGTCGGGCCCACAAGCAAATCTTGCAGCGTACCTTGGCACAACACGCGTCCTTGATCGAGTATCACGATGCGGTCGGCAATGGCCTGCACTTCTTCCATGTAATGCGAGGTATAGATCACCGCCTTGCCTTTGCGCGCCAACTGTTTGACGGCGTCCAGCAGAAAAGCGCGCGATTGTGGATCAACGCCCACGGTCGGTTCATCAAACAGGATGAGATCGGGGCTGTGCAGCAGGGCGATGGCGAGGTTCAGCCTGCGCTTGAGCCCACCGGACAGCCTCTGCGCCTGCACTATGGTGTAGCTCTGCAGTTGGGCGATGGCAATGCATTCGTCGATCCGCTGCCTCTTGACGCTGCTTCGCAGTCCGCCAACACCGGCAAAACAGTCGAGATTTTCGCGAACGCTCAAGCTGGGGTAAAACGCATACTCCTGCGGCGCAATGGCGATGACGGTTGGGCGTGACCGACGCAATTGCAGCAAGGGCAGGCCATCGATGTCGATCTGGCCCTGTTGCACGGCCAGCATGCCGGCGAGTTGCGCAATCAGCGTGGTCTTGCCAGCGCCGTTGGGTCCGAGCAACCCCAGCACTTCACCACGCGCTGCGCTGAACGTGACCTGTTGCAAGGCCGACGTCGTGGCAGTCGCATAGCGAAATCCCAGGTCCCGTATAGACAACATTACGCGACGGCTTTGCGCAGTGCGCGAAAGAACTCTTTTTCCTGGTCTGCCAGTGTGCGCAGCGCGGTGGCCAGCGCGGGAAAATCAACGGGATCGCGGCCCTTGATCATGCGAACGGCGTGTAGTGCAAAGCCACGCCAGTCGTCGCCAATCGCATTGAGGCGGTCTGCCAGCTGTTCCAGCTCTGGTTGCGCGCAGACGGCCGCAGCCTCTTGCAGAAAGCTGGCATACAAAAAGCGAAAACCCGCACCACCCGTGCCAATCTCCTCCTGCATGCGTACGATGTGGCCGATATAGTTCATGCCGTATTCGTTTGCGCTCAGACGCTCAATCTTGTTGGCCAGCATGCGCATGCCGCGTATCCCTATGACGGGAATCGGTCCCAGCATGATGCGTGTGGTCTTGACAATGGCCCGGCGCACGGCGTCACGGGTGACATCCATGCGTCCTGGCGTATCCGGGTAATACAGCAGCCCCTTGGGGGCTAGTACCCCTTTGGCAAAGCGCGCGCGCTGCAAGTCGGCACTGGCGCAGCGCTGGGGATCTTCCGCGACCGGATCACTGATCAAATATTCGTCCCCTTCTTTGCCGTAAACCAGGAGGTTGTGGGCATTGAAGTGAAAGCGCATGTCTTGCGGAAAATAGGGCAACCAATAGACCGAGGTCTGCAATCCAACCACCTTGCCTTGGTCCAGCAACTCATCGAGTCGAAGTCGGCCCTTCTCAGCGTTGCGGAAGGTCTCGAAATGCAGCTGCACATCCAAAGGTTTGCGTAAGCCCTTAAGGATGAACTTTGGTGGCATGCGGTAGGCGATCAGTGGAAAGCCGGTGAGCTTCACAAACGGCAGGTAGGCAAACGACAAAGCCGAGGAAAGTCCAAAGGCCATGGCTTCCGACACATTTGCGCCGCAGTGCCTGAGCATGTTTGACGCCACCCCACTCTCGCAGTGGGCCGCGTGATGGTGCTGGTAGACGGGAGCAGGTACGCTCATGGCAGTTGTAGTAGTTGTTCGACACGCAAACCGAGCGCCTGGGCATAGCGCTCCAGCAGCTTCGGCGAAAGACGGGCAAAGGTGTGAGGCCGCAGGTGACGGCGGATGCGCCATTGCCAGATGCCCGTCACTTGGGATAACAATGGCAAATCCATGCGCTGCGCCCACATCCAGAATTCCAGCGGGGCTGTCTGCCCGGCCAGGCAGCGTTTGCGTGCATCTTCGGCGAAAGTCTGCAGCCGTTCAACCGCTTGCAGGGTGACGGTTTCATCGACTTCCGAGCCACGTGAAGCCACCAGGACCATGCGTCCACTGGCGTCCTTTGCATAGAGCGCCTTGCGGTGATTGCCCAGCGTACGATTACCTTCCTGCGGTACATCGGAGACGTTCATCAGACTGCTTCCATGAAAACAAAGCCGCTGGAAAAGCGCCCGCTTTCCGGCGCGAAAAGGAGCAGCGTGTCACCGCGCTTCAGGCGGCCGCTACGGAACAATTCGTCCAGCATGATGAAAGGAGATGCGGACCCCGTGTTGCCTTTTTCTGTCAGGTTGGTGAACCAGCGCTCGCGCGGAATATCGAGGCCCAACTCCGCCAAGCTTTGTTCTATGGGTCGGGCGAAGTAGTTCGACGACATGTGCGGCAAAAACCAGTCGATACGACGCTGGTGCAAATTGCGCTTGGTGATCAGTGCGCGCAGCGGCTGCGTCAATGTGCTGCGCACTACATGTTCATTGAGCAGGCGCACATCTTGTTTGATTGAAAATACGGAACGTGTGGCGCGATCCTCATGATTGAACTGTTGCCATCCGATCAAACCGTCGTTTTCGCTCTTGTCTGCGCCGCAGTACATACAGGCGGGCAACTCATGCGCAGCCGAGGACAACTCAATCCACTCCACGCGCAGGCTCAACTTTTCGCTCGGAGCGTTTTCCAGCATCACTGCGCCAGCGCCATCGGACAGCATCCAACGCAGAAAATCTTTTTCAAAAGCCAACTCCGGGCGGCCTTCCAGGTCCTGGGAGTTCTTTTCGTACTCGGCGTCGAAGTTGCGCGCATGCAAGCCCAGCGAGGCTAGCTCCGAGGCGACTGCCACGCTGCGTTTTGCTTCACCCGCCCGTATCGACAGCCAGGCATGTTTGAAGGCGGCAATGCCGGAAACGCAAATGCCGGCCAGCGACACCACCTCCAGGTGGGGCCAACCCAATTCACCATGCACCATAACGCCGTGCCCCGGCATCAGCTGATCTGGGCAGGAGGTGGCTGCCGCCAACGTGTCCACCTTGCCTATGGGGCCCAGATTCTCGATGGCTCGCGCCGCCATCTGGGCATTGGTCATAACGGCTTGACCGGTTGTTCTGTCCAGAGCGTAGTGGCGCTGCCGAATGCCATTGTTGCGCAATATGAGACGGCGGGCTTTGGACGGCTTGCCACCGACCATGCCCAGCACCTGCTCGATTTCGTCGTTTCCCACTGGCGCCAGCGGCAAATACGATCCGGTTGCCGTTATATAAACATCAAGAGCCATACGTTCTCATTCGCTCATGGCCCGACCCCGAAGGCATTTCGTAGCGCCGCTTCACAGCCGCCAACCGTCGCCCAATGAACGGTCGCAACAAAGCCTGCAATAGCAGGCTAAGTGGAACCACGGTCAGGATCAACAGTATCAGGAAGATGATGTAGAGCAACAACAGGGGTTTGCGCAAGGGGGCTTGAGGCTCGCCGGCAGCGCGCAGCAGTTTGCCCCACAAATAAAAGCTGCGGGTGCCAGCACGCTCGCTGACCAGCAAACCAGGGTTGGCCTCACAAGCTTGGAGTCCGTGCAACATCGGCCCTGGTTCGCACTCGGCGCTGGCGCGGAGGCCATCGCGCAACGCATAGCCAAAGCGCGCCGCTTGCGCAATGCTGGCGTCGTCAATGCCGGCTGGCGGTAGTCCCCACAAGCGCTTCTTTCCAGTCAGCAGCCACCAAGGTGTGGTTACCAGGGTCGTCAAAGTCGGACCGGGGTCGATTAGCACCACATTGTCAATAAGACGAGCACCACAGACCGATAGCATCAGTTTCATCTTTTCTTGCGCCAACATCCACATGTTGCGACAGGCAATTACGGTGACTACCGGCTTGTCCTTGAGCAAACGCTGCGCAAGTGGGTGCTGCAGAAACGCGGTGATGGGCAATGATGGTGCCAAAAACCACACCTGATAGGGCAGGATCACCAGATCAAAATCCTCATCGCCCCGTAGCGTCAAGGGCTCCAGTGCCGGCCCCACCATATGGGCCGACTCGGGGAAAGCATCGAAAAATCGGAACGGTGACCAAGGAAAGGGATATGCCTTGCACGGGCGAAGTACTTCCACATGCACTTCAATACCGTTATCCCGCCGCAGTGGCGCCAGGATGCTCTCGGCTATCCGCGTCAACTGCCCGGTTTGGGAATAGGCGATCACCAGAATCCGTTTGGTTCTGGAAACGACGCCCCCTCTCCCTGCATCTTCTTTGTAATGATTATGTCGAGATGAATGCACTGAAGTCACTTCTATGCCAGCACTTTGATCGGCATTGGCGGCTTATGAACCAATGATAACCTCTACGCCCAACGGCCCCAGCCGCAAATGGCTGGCCTCCTGCACCAGCTTTGTGAGGTTGCTGGCTCCTTGCCAATCAGCCAAGGGGTTGCCGTCTGGGGCGGTGCTCGGCTCAAGCCGTAGCCAGTAGCTGCTTTCAATGTCCAGTTCGTTGACCCAACCCACCAGCAAGCCGTCCGCATGACTGTCTGCGATAACCAATGCCAATGCCAGTACGGTGAGCGGGTTCGGGTTGGTGACAAAGCGTGCGTCACCGCACCATCGCAGTTGGGCCGACAGAGCGGCCAGCAACTGGCTGGGTTGCGTTTGTAAAAACGCCAGAGGTAGCGGCAGGCTTTCGCGCGCCTGCGCCAAGGCCTCATGCATGGCCCCTGCTGGCCCATGTTGGCTACAGAGTACCAGGGCGGCCTGTGTCGCCAATGTGCTTTCCCCACCGTTGGTAACGCATTCCAGTGCACCGTACACGCCCAGTTCGGTCCATCTTCCCAGGCGCCGCGGCCGACCACCCAGGCGAATGGCAAGTTGTTCACGCCAATCTGCCGGAGGAAGAGCAGCGCAGCGTGCGCGGATGCGGTACACCTTCATGACGGGTTGCGCTCCAGCACGACGGCAGCGTGGCTGCCCCCAAAACCAAGAATAGTCGCCAGCACGCAGTTTTGCCGCAAAGGTGCCTGTGACGCCAGTTGGACATCCAGCGTCGGGTCGGGCGCGTTGTCGAAGCTCGGCCAATATCCGCGTTCCAGGCATTCCAGGAGCAGTGCAATTTCGGCGGAACCAGAGGCCCCCATGCAGTGTCCGATCAGAGGCTTGAGGGAGAGCAATGCGGGCATGCGGGTAAAAGCGATGTGCAACCCGCTGGCCTCCACCGCATCGTTGCCGGGACTGCCGGCTGCTTGTACTTTGATGAGATCCACATCGGCAGCATTCTTGCCGCTGGCCACCAGCGCGCGATGGCACATCAACGCCACCGCTTGGACCGATGCGCCTGTTGGCTGGGTGCCATCCACCACATTGGCGCCACCGCGCAACACCCACGATGAGGGTTCCACCGTGGACAAACGCAGTGCTGCAACCGCTTCACCGAGCACCAGCCCATCCCGCTGCAATGCAAATGGTTTGCAATGGCTGGAACTAAGCAACTGCAATGCAAAGAAGCCGGGCAAAGTAAGCTGATTGTCCAACTCAATCCCCAGCACCAAGGCTTCTGTTGCATTCCCTGCGCGCAGCCATTCGGTGGCACTCAGCAAGGCCTGCATGCTAGAAGTACAAGCACTGCTGATCAGAAATACCGGGCCAGCCCAATTCAACCATTCCCCAATCCGGTGCGACAGTGCGTGGAAGTTCATGTCGCGCTGGGGTTGTTCGGCAGAGTCTCCGTCTTGACAGGACATGGCTATGAACAAGGCGCCATGCCTGGCTTGCGAGGCGCCCGCGTCGGCAGCCACTTGGGTGATCAATGCCCGTGCCCGTGCGTCCCAGCCGCCTTGCGCGGAGTCGAGAATGCGCCGATAGGGCACGCTGCCGTGGTCCCTCAGCGAATAGGTTGCTACGGGGTGTGTCGTGGCCTCATTCAAATGGGCCAGTGTCTGTTCCAGATTCAGGCCCAACGCGGATGCCAGCGCACGACCCGCCAGATACACCTGCTTCATTTGCGGTGAGCCGCGATGTAGTTCGCCAGTACGGTCAACGACGCCAACGCGCGGCGCAAGTCTTTGCTATCGGCCATGCGTATGCCGTACTGCTTCTGGATGGCCACGGACAATTGCAAACCGTCCAGCGAGTCCAAATCCAGTCGCGACTCCGGTCCAAACAGCGGCTCATCCGGACTCAGGCCTTCCTTCGGCTCCCGGGCATCAACAGCGTGCAGCAACAGTTCTTTGACTTCGTTCAGGAATACCGGATCGGGTGTCGCGAGGCGTACATTCATGTAGTTGAGTCCAAAATGGCAAGGCCGCCAGAAAAGCTATTTCAGGGGTGGAGAATCTCGTATTTCATAGCGCGGCGCTATTGTGACGCGCCGGAGGCAGCGCGGACAACGCGGGCAGAAACACCTCAGTGACCAACAGGCTGGAACCACGTCGTGTAAACAAGGAGCGCCTGGCGAATAGGCTGGTCGTTTCTGCCTTCACCAATTGCATGCCAAAAATCCGTCGCATCAGCGGGTGGGTGGTACGCAGTTGCGCGTATTCCAGACGGCCCCGCGTCACTTGGGGATCTTGAAACAAGATACTGCCCAAAGATTTGTGCCCCAGTGCAGCAAACAACGGCCATTGGCTGCCGGTTGCAGACAACGGCAATACCGTGTGTGCATAGACCACGGGAGCCTCGTCGCAGCGCAGCAATACGTTGCGCTCCACCGCATTCGCCCGTGTGGCCAAGCCAATGGCATGGAACTCGTCATACAGACAGGGCGCAATCTGCTGCTGCAGACGCTGTACGCGGAATAGCTCGCACCGTGCAGCCAAGCGCATTGTCAGTGACTGTGGGTTGGTCAGCCAATCATGCATTTCCGTCGAGACAGCGTGCTTGTGGATATGGGAGTGCCAATTCGCTATTGCAGGGAAGTACGGAGGATTCATCGTTCTGCAAAAAAACTTCTCATTGGCTGGCCGCCTGCAACGGCTGCAATTTACGGTCCAACCGTCGACTGGCTATTGCAAATGCGGCGCCCAGCACGGTGCCGGCGAACACATCCAGCGACACATGCTGTTTGGTCGCCATCGTGGAATAAACGATGGCCGCTCCCCACAGCATCTGAATAGTCTGGGCGCGCCAATTCATGCGCATCTCCACCATCAACCAGTACAGCCAAAAACTTGAATACACCGCCGTTGCCACATGGAGCGACGGACAGGCATTGCCCGCCGCGTCAACGCTTTTGAGAAAGGCAACTCCAGGATACAAGTCCCAGTCAATCTTGGCAGGGGGGACGGCGTTCGGCAACCAATAGAAAATTGTCAAAGCAAGCAGGCACATGGCGCCCACCCACACGCCAAAGTTCAGCAGCCGTTTGCGCGCAGGCATCAACATTACCGGAAATGAGCAATAAATCCAAAGCGATAGATAGGGAATCAACGCCAGTGGCGAAAAACCAATCCACTGGTCCACCATGGTGAGAGGTACGGTCTGCACGGGGAATGCGGGGTTCTTCAGCAAATGGAGGTACGCCCAAAAGAAAAGCGATATGAAGGCTCCGGTGCCGAAGAATTTGAACCAAAAATCATTCAGAAAAATCGTGCGCCAATCCAAAGTGGATTGGGCAGTCTGACTGGCGGGCGCAAGCGCAGGAGGGCACAGAGGAAATTTTGATTGCATTAAAATGCCTAGATTGACGTCCTTGTGGCATTGGCGCCAGCAAGTATTCTTCGTGCGTGCACAACCTTGGTTGTGCAGCAACTCCGGCAGACTCGCAAGTTGGTACTGCTTTTATCTTTTATAACATGACTAACTCATCCAGCGCCCCTTCAACAAATGCAGACCTTGAGCGCGAGGTTGCACAGTTGATCGTCTCCGCACTGAACTTGGAGGTAGCACCGGAAAGCATTGAAGCTGAGGCCGAATTGTATGGCGATGGTTTGGGGCTGGATTCCATCGATATTTTGGAAATCGCACTGGTTGTATCCAAACAATATGGTCTTCAGATGAAGGCGGAAGGCGAGGACAACTTCATCGTCTTTAAATCGCTCCGCAGCCTGAGCGCGCATATCGCAGACAAGCGCACCAAGTGACCCGTTTTACTCGGTTGGTAGCAATGGTGGCGGTGGCTTGTGTCGGTGCCACGTACTTGGCATTCAGCCACCTGCTAACTATTGAGAAACATCCCAATCCGTTGATGCTGGCTGTGGGAGTCGCTCCGCTATCGGCCATGGCCATACTGGCCGCGTGGCATTCCCGCATGCGGTGGATTGCCCTGACGGCGCTGGCCATAGTGGCGCTGTGCGTGATCTTGTACCTTGATGAGTTGCGCAACCATGTCAATTGGCTGTACTTTGCGCAACATGCTGGGGCCATGACCTTGCTGGCCATCACCTTTGGAAGCACGCTGGGCCGCGGCGACGCTGACGCACTGTGTTCACGCGTTACCCGCCTCTTACTGCCCAGTCCGGCCGACCCGGTTTACATGCGTTATACGTGGAAAGTCACGTTGGTGTGGACTGTTTATTTTGTCGTCAGTGCACTTTTGTCCGTGGGGCTTTTTTGGGGGGCACCACTGGTCGTATGGTCCTTCTTTGCCAACCTGTTGACACCTGTGACCGTGGGCTTGATGTTTGTTATTGAATACTTGGTGCGCGTACGCATGTTGCCTGACCGTGAGCACTACAGCGTCGCGCAAATCGTTCAGGCGTACCGGGCTTACGAGCGGAGCTGACATGTCATCGTCTGTGCGTCAGCGCTGGTCGCATCAAATCATCGTTTGCATTGCATTGGTGGGCCTCTTCACCAGTATCAGCGGATACGCCGCCGACTGGTCCTTGCAGGAGTTAATGGGTTTGCTGGCTCAGCAAAAGTCTGGCAAAGCCAATTTCGTCGAGAAAAAATTCATTAACTTTCTGGACAAGCCGCTGGAATCTTCTGGCGAGCTGTCTTTCGAGGCGCCGGATCGACTGGAGAAGCGGACATTGAAACCACGCTTTGAATCCATGCTGCTTGAGGGTGACAAGTTGACCATCAACATGTATGAGAAGCGCCCGTTCAACTTGCGTCTGCAAGATCATCCGGAAGTTGCCGCCATGGTCGAAAGCATTCGTGGCACCTTGAGCGGTGATTTGGTTGCGCTGGAAAAGAACTATGCCGTTGAATTCAGTGGCGCACAGAGCAAATGGTTGTTGACATTGACCCCGGTGAATAAGGCAGTGGCCAAGGTTGTGCGCAAGGTTCAGCTCGGTGGTGCAGATGCAAACGTCAAAACCATCAGTTTTGAGCAAACCGATGGGGACCGCCTCGAAATGACGATCTCCAGAGGCACCGCTCCGTGAGCACGCCCCCCCCCGCCAAAGCCAAGGCAGCGAGTTCTGCCACCCTAGGTCCGTGGCGCCCAACCCCGTTTCTGTGGGGCCAATTGGTACTGCATTGCGCTGCGATGGTGCTGCTGGTAATTTGGCCGCAACAATGGCGCTGGGCCGCGGCGACGCTGCTGTTGAGTCATCTGTTGATGATGGTCACCGGTCTGTGGCCACGCAGCACCTGGATGGGGGCTAATCTTGTACGGTTGCCCTCTGCAATAGGGCGGAGCGAGGTCGCTATTACCATTGATGACGGCCCAGACCCCGAGGTCACTCCGCAGGTGTTGGAAATCCTTGCGAGGTATGGTGTCAGGGCCACCTTCTTTTGCATAGGTGCTCACGCCGATGCATACCCGGAGTTGTGCCGGGAAATGGTTGCTGCCGGGCATCGCATCGAAAACCATGGTGCCCGCCATCCGACCCTGTGCTCACTGTCGGGGCCTGCAGGGTGGCGCAGCGAAGTTTTGGGTGGGCAGCAAACGTTGCAGCGCATTACCGGCGAAGCCCCGCATTTCTACCGAGCGGTCGCCGGATTGCGAAATATTTTCCTGGCCCCGGTGCTGCATGGTGCCGGCCTGCAGTTGGCGAGCTGGACCCGTCGTGGCTTCGACACCCGGGAGCGCGATCCCCAAAAAGTGCTGGAACGCCTGACCCGCCAGTTGGCCGCAGGCGACATTTTGTTGATGCATGACGGCAATGCGGCACGCACACGCACTGGTGAAGCCATGGTGGTTGCCGTGCTTCCCCGGCTGCTGGACGCCATACGGGAGCGCGGACTAAACCCTGTTACGTTGATTCACGGGTGTAGGCCGGACTGAAGCGGCGGCTGGTGGAGGCGAAGGTATTGCTGCCCACTTTGAATTCATGTCCAGATCTGAGTCAAGTAGAATTTCCGCGTTTCATCATGCGAATTCCTTGTGCAGCCACTACTCATCAATGCATTCACTGTCACCACCGCTGTGGGATGCGGCATTGCAGACACGCTGAGCGCATTGCGCTCGCAGCGCACCGGACTGCAGGAGCGCAGGTGGGAAACGGTTGACCTGCCCACCTGTCTGGGTGAGGTCGAAGGTGTGGACGCAGTGTCCATGCGTGCTGACCTGACAGGGTTCGACTGCCGCAACAATCGCTTGGCGCAATTGGCCCTTGAGCAGGACGGTTTTGTGGACAGCGTGCAAGCCGTCGCACGCCGATACGGCAAAAAGCGCGTTGGGGTGTTCCTGGGTAGCAGCACCTCAGGCATCCTGAGTTCAGAACTGGCCTATCGCGAGCGTGATCCGGTTAGTGGTGCTTTGCCGATGCACCACAACTACCGCCAGACGCACAACATGTTTTCTGTGGCGGACTTCGTGCGCCACTACGTGGATCTGCAAGGTCCGGCCAACGTGGTATCCACCGCGTGCTCGTCCAGTGCCAAGGTGTTTGGCATCGCCCAGCGGATGATCCATTGTGGGTTGATCGATGCGGCGGTGGTGGGCGGGGTGGATTCCCTGTGCCTGACCACGCTGTACGGCTTCAATTCGCTACAGCTGTTGTCTAGCCGAAAGTGCATGCCGTTTGACGCCGGACGCGACGGCATATCGATTGGCGAAGGGGCCGCATTCATACTGCTTGAACGCGCCGACCGGGCTCAAACCGGTGACATTGTGCTCAGCGGCGTCGGTGAATCCAGCGATGCACACCACATGTCGGCACCACATCCCGAGGGCTTGGGTGCACGCATGGCGATGCAGGCTGCGTTGGATATGGCTGGTCTGCCACCTCAGGCCATTGATTACGTCAACCTGCATGGCACAGCAACCCCTAGCAACGATGCGGCCGAAGACAAGGGTGTGACCTCGTTGTTTGGCAGCATTACGCCCTGCAGCTCTACCAAAGGACACACTGGTCATACGTTGGGTGCTGCAGGGGCTGTGGAAGCCGTGATTTGTATGCTGGCACTGCGCCATGGCTTCATGCCCGGAGGCGTGGGCACCATGAATCTTGACCCCAATTTGCACTGCAATTACCTGTTGAAGAACCGGGAGTGGGACCTTGCGCATGCACTTAGCAACTCCTTTGGCTTTGGCGGCAGCAATTGCAGTCTTTTGTTTTCCAGGAGCTTGGCATGATCGTGTTGCCCCGGCTTAGGCGCACTGCTGTGCCGCAACCATGAAAGTGGGGCGCGACTGGATTCAAGCCCACATTCCGCACCAAGGCAACATGTGTTTGCTGCATGCGGTAGATCGATGGGACAACACGGAAATCGTCTGCGTAGCGACGGGCCACACGGCGCCAGACCATCCACTGCGCAATGCCACGGGATTACCCATCGTTGCAGGTATTGAATATGCGGCGCAATCCATGGCGGTGCATGGCGCACTGCTTGCAACATCAGATGAGACTCCGGAAGTGGGCTACTTGACCAGCGTGCGCAATGTGCAATGGTGGACGCCGAGACTGGATGATCTGGGAGCCGAACTATGTATTCAGGCCACTCGTATCTCCGGTAATGATGTCAGTCTGCTGTATAACTTTGCGCTCCATTGCAGTGGTCGTTTGCTGCTGTGTGGCCGTGCCAGCGTCATGATCAAGCCCTCGGCTGCGTCCGGAACACTCCCACCAAATCCATGACAACTTTGCCTCTTTTGCCCGGCTACAACGGCACCAAAACCTTGGCTTGGCGTAACGGGCGCATGGTCAGTCAGGCTGAATTTCTGGCCGATGTGCAGGCCTTGGCCGCACGCCTGCCCGATACAGGACACGTGTTCAATCTCTGCAAAGACCGTTACTGGTTCGCGGTGGCATTGTTTGCAGCCATTAGTCGCGGCGTCGTGAGTCTGTTGCAAAACTCTACGGCTCCGAAGAACATGGCCGCGCTGTTTGCCGATTTTCCCGATGCCATTTGCGTGGGCGAGCAGGATGCATCCGTGCCGATGCAGATGCCGTACGTGGCGGTTGCTGAGGCCGACCATTCTGCGCCCACGATAACGGACGTCATGCCACAGATCCCTTCTGATCAGCCCATTGCGCGCATCTTTACCTCCGGATCAACAGGCAAGCCGCAGGCCCATACCATGCGCTTTGGCCGTATGGTCAAGTGCGCCATTGCCGAGGCGCAGCGTATGTGGGAAACGGTGGGGCAACCTTGCACGGTACTGGGCACGGTACCGCCGCAGCATATGTTTGGATTGGAAGCGACGGTACTGCTGCCGATTTTTGGTGGTGGGCAGTTCTGCGCCGCGCAGCCTTTTTTTGCGGCAGATGTGGCCAGTGCACTGGCGGAACTGCCGGAGCCTCGCCTGTTGGTTTCTACACCGTTTCATCTGCGCAAGCTGGTGGATGCACAAATCGAGATGCCGCGGGTTGGCGCCGTGCTCTCGGCTACGGCGCCGTTGTCATTGGAGTTGGCCCAGGAGGTGGAAGCCCAATTGAAGGCACCGATGGTAGAAATCTACGGATCTACAGAGACGGGCGCATTGGCAACTCGGCGCCCCACCAAAGGCACGGACTGGGAGACCTATGCGGGCATCACACTGGAAGTGAACAAGGATGTAACCCGCGCCTGTGCCGACCATTTCGATGCACCACAAGTGCTCAACGATATGGTGGACTTGATCAGCCCCATGCGCTTTCGGCTGCTGGGCCGCAACTCGGACATGATTAACATTGTTGGAAAGCGCAACTCACTGGGTTTTCTGAATCAGCTGCTACAAGGTCTGCCTGGTGTGTCCGATGGTGTGTTTTGCATGCACGAAGGCAGGTCGCAGCACGAATCGCCCCGTCTGGTGGCTTTTGTGGTTGCCCCAGGGCTGAGGAGCGCCACCATTTTGGACGCCCTGCGCCAGCATGTGGATCCTGTGTTCCTTCCGCGTCCAATCGTGTTTGTTAATGTACTGGCGCGCGACGCAAACGGAAAAATTGCCGCCGCAACATTGGCCGAACTTCTCGCAACACACTTTGCCGGGAACGTCTGAAATGCCAGTCGTCGCATTGCCGTGTTTCCCGGACCACCCCGCATTTCCTGGCCACTTCCCGGGGCACCCTATTGTTCCAGGCGTGGTATTGCTGGACTGGGCTCAAGGTGCAATTGAAGCCCGCGCAGGCCAACCCCTCCAGGCACTGACTGAGGCCAAATTCAGCTGTCCGGCCACACCCGCTGACACACTGGAACTGGATTTCGAAGTCGGCGCTACAACGGTGCGGTTTGAAATTCGTAGCGCGACGCGCAAGGTTGCCAGCGGTCGCTTTGCACTACTGCAAGCCTCTGCGCCATGAGTACACCTGATTCGGACATGCAGGCGCAGGATCAACCTGCGTGGCTGCAGCATGAGGAGCGCGGCAGTTTCTTTTTGCTGCAGCTGATGCGCTACCTGTCGCTGCTCTGTGGCCGCCGACTGTCTCGCGTGGTGGTGTATGGCATTGCTTTGTATTTCCTTCTGGCCGCGCCTGCTGCGCGCAAAGCATCGCGCCAATATTTGGAGCGGGCGCTGCAACGCCCTGTCACCTGGGCAGACCGGTATCGAAACATCCTGGCATTTGCCAGCACCATCCACGACCGGTTTTTTCTGCTCAACAACCAAACGGACCTGTTTGACATTCAGGTGTTTGGAGCGGAGCCCGTCATTCAATGTCAGGCTGACAACTTGGGCATGCTGTTGTTCGGTGCCCATATGGGAAGTTTTGAAGTCTTGCTGGACCATGGCCGCCGCAATAATTTCCGGTCGTGCGTCGCGATGTATCCAGAAAATGCACGGCGGCTGAACCGCACTCTGGCTGCTGTCAATCCGCAAGCTGTCGCTGGCATCATTGGGCTGGGTCAAATGGATTCCATGCTGACCATCCACCACAAACTGGAGGCTGGCAGCATGGTTGGTGTGTTGGCCGATCGGGCCTCTGGCCCGGACCAGTACATCACGCTGCCATTTCTGGGCGCACCAGCACGCTTTCCGACGGGTCCGTTCCGGCTGGCAGCCATGCTAGGTCATCCGGTTTATTTCATGATTGGGCTGTATGGAGGAGGCAACCGCTACGCGTTGCATTTCGAACCACTGGCGGACTTCGGATCGGTCCCGCGCAGTCAGCGTGATGCTGTAGTGCGTGCAACCTTGGAAAAATACGTGGCGGCGCTGGAGCGTCACTGCCGGGCAGCGCCCTACAACTGGTTCAACTTCTTTGATTTTTGGGATTCAGCACCATGAAGAACAGGTCCAAGGTATGGCCGTTGGCCCTTTGGCTTGCAGCTATGTTGGCTTGCCTGCTGGTCATCATGCAAACGCGTTTCGTCACAGATCTGTCCGCGTTCATGCCAAAGACGCCCAACGCGCGTCAGCAACTGCTCATCGACCAGTTGCGCGATGGCGCCGTGGCGCGACTCATCATGGTGGGCATAGAAGGTGGCAGCGCGGCGGAGCGCGCAAGTCTGTCACGCGCGTTGACCCAAGAACTTGAAAAAACGAGCCTGTTTGTCGGCGTCCAAAATGGGCAAGAAGAAACGCTGGAGCGCGACCGCACTTATTTTTTTGACAACCGCTATCTGTTGAGCCCGGCGGTCACCTCTGCGCGGTTCGAGGTGGATGGACTGCATGCCGCTATCAGCAGTTCGATAGACGCCTTGTCCGGCGACGCCGGCATGGGTATCAAACGGTTGTTTGCACGCGATCCGACTGGCGAGACACTGCAACTGGTGGAACAATTCTCCGGCACCGGGCAGCCACAGAGTGTTGAGGGCGTTTGGGCTTCTCGCGACGGCCAGCGTGCGTTGCTGCTGGCGCTAACACGGGCAGCCGGATCGGATACCGAAGCACAGTCGCAGGCAGTGGAGATGGTGCGCTCATCATTTGCCGCGTTGCCGGGGCGCAGTGCCGACGCCCGCCTGGTGATGAGCGGTGCGGGCGTTTCTTCGGCTTCCTCGCGCAATACCATCGAAAAGGAAGTTTCGCGCCTGGCCACTGCCAGTTTCATTCTGGTGGTGTGCTTGTTGCTTGTGGTGTACCGCTCCGTGCGGTTGTTGGTGCTGGGTATATTGCCGGTACTCTCTGGTGTGGCGGCTGGCGTTGCAGCTGTCAGTCTGGGTTTTGGCCAAGTGCATGGCCTGACCTTGGGTTTTGGCACCACGCTGATTGGTGAGGCCGTGGACTATTCCATCTACTTCTTCGTTCAGCGCGCGGCCACCCATGCTTCTCGCAATTTCTGGCGCACTATCTGGCTGGGGATGTTGACCTCGATTGTGGGTTTTGCTGCGCTGCTGTATTCCAGCTTTCCCGGACTTGCGCAGCTTGGGCTGTACTCCATCGCTGGTTTGGTGGCCGCCGTGTTGGTCACACGCTATGTGCTGCCGGTACTCACCCCGCAAAAACTGGCTTTGCGCGACATGAACCAAGTCGCCGCTGGTCTGGACCAAATGCTTGGGCGCGCGGCCGGATTGCGGTGGTTGTTGGTCGTGGTGACTGCCTTGGCATGCATCACGATCTACAGCTACGACGACAACGTATGGAACCGGGATCTCTCAGGCCTGAATCCAATTCCCAAATCGGAGCAACGCGCGGACGAACAATTGCGAGGCGATCTGGGGGGTACCGATTCTCGCTACATCATGGCGCTCACGGCGCCGGACCAGGAACGCGCTTTGCAGCAGGCCGAACGAGCTGGCGCGGTGCTGCGGGAACTTATCAAAAAACAGGTGATGGCCGGTTTCAATTCGCCTGCCGCAGTACTTCCTAGTATTGCCCTGCAACAGGAAAGGCAGGCCGCATTGCCGGACGCCATGCAGGCCACCGCCAGACTGCAGCAGGCGTTGCAAGGCTTGCCGGTGCGGGCGGAGCGCCTGGACGCTTTTCTGGCAGACCTGCAGACCGCGCGGCAACACCCGCCCTTGCTTCGCAAGGACCTGGACGGTACCGCCGCAGCCATGATGGTGGATTCAATGCTAATCAGGCGCTCAGCCGATTTCCTGGTCCTGATGCCACTGCATCCGATGCAGGATGGTCCGTCGGTCGGGAGCATCCCGCTGGATGTGGTGCACAGTGCCCTGCGGATGCAGGGCCTGGATAACGCGACAGTGATCGACATGGTTGAAGAATCCCGCAGCTTGTTTGATGGCTATCGCCACGAGGTGTTGTGGCTGGCGGGATTGGGGGGGCTATTCATCTTCGTGCTGCTGCTGGCCTCATTGCGTTCGTGGGCACGGGCGCTACGGGTTGCAGCCCCGCTGGCCAGTGCCGTGGTGTGCGTGGTTGCAGGGCTGCTTCTGCATGGCACTCCGCTCACCATCCTGCACATAGTGGGCCTCCTGCTGGTGGTCGCCATAGGCACCAATTACGCGTTGTTCTTTGACCGCGGCGCCCAGAGCGGTGGGGCCCATGACAGGCAGCAGACGCAAGTCTCATTGGTGATCGCGAATTTGACGGCGGTGGGCAGTTTTGGGCTGCTTGGCTTTTCCGATGTTCCGGTGCTGGCAGCTATTGGCAGCACCGTGGCGGCCGGAACTTTTCTGGCACTGGTCTTTGCCGCCATACTGACCAGGGAGCGCGTAGGTGCGCATCCGCACTGATCTCCACGTCCAATCCCAACGCGGTGACACGCTGCTGGTGTTGCTGCCCCCAGCGCTGTCCAGCATCGAGGCCTTTTACGAGCACGGTTTTGTAGACGCAGTGCAGCGGCGCCAGTTGCCGGTGGATGTCTGGCTTGCCGATGTCACCGGGCAGCATGTGCTCGAAAAAACTGTGGTTTCTGCGTTGCACAGCTCCGTGATACAACCAGCGCAATCCCTTGGGTATCACTCGATCTGGCTGGTTGGCATCTCGCTGGGAGCATTCAGTGCGCTGCTTTACGCGGCCGAACATGCGGGTCAACGAGCAAGCCGTCTCGCCGGCATCTACTTGCTCAGTCCCTATCCAGGCACACACGATGTGCTGGCCGAAATTCGCGCCGCCGGTGGTGTCGTCCCCTGGAGTCAGCAGCAGCCCTCTACCGCCGATGAGCGCAGTTGGTGGCATTGGTTGGCCCGACAGTCCACTCTGAACATATGGATCATGCCCGTGCACTTCGGTACCGGTAGCGAGGATCGCTTCCTGCAGGGG
The DNA here is from genome assembly GCF_056405715.1 of Rhodoferax sp. P1_F3. NCBI lineage: Bacteria > Pseudomonadati > Pseudomonadota > Betaproteobacteria > Burkholderiales > Comamonadaceae > Rhodoferax > Rhodoferax sp. P1_F3. The sequence goes on from NZ_JBFUBO010000008.1 coordinate 145,212, forward strand.
CAGAAGCTGATCTCCAACTTGTTGCCCAGCGAGTGCATTAGCGTGCTGCCTGGTAAACATAATTGGGCGACCTGGAAAGCTCTGTGGGAGGGCTGGCTGGACCGTGATCTTGTGCATTGGCTGCCGGGGAGTGGCCCCCTACAATAGGCGCGGTCCACAATTTAAACAGAGGAGGGCAGGAATGCAGATTGCACAAGCACACGACATGGCTGCTCGGTTCATGCGGGCCCCTGATGAATGCAAATGACCTCCATTAGCCTCTACCTCGACGGTGTCGGATTGCTGGGGCCGGGCCTGTCTGGTTGGGAGCAAGCCAGTGAGGTACTCACCGGTCGAGCGCCTTATGTTGCGGCGGTCACGGCATTGCCGACAGCGGAAAAGTTGCCGCCGGCCGAACGTCGCCGGGTGGGTGTGCCGGTCAAACTGTCCATGGCAATAGGGTTGGAAGCCGCACGCCACGCAGATGCCGATGTTGCCGCCATGGCTACGGTGTTTTCTTCGACAGAAGCGGACTGTGACAACACCCACGCGATCCTGGAAGCACTGGCATCCAGTGACCGTGCGATGTCTCCGACCCGCTTCCACAATTCGGTGCACAACGCGCCCTCCGGATATTGGAGCATCGCAACAAGCTGCATGCAACCCAGTACCAGTCTGAACACCTACGACGCCACATTTGCTGCGGGTCTGCTAGAAGCTGCCACGCAAATCCAGAGCAATGGCAAGCCATGCATGCTGCTGGCGTTTGACACGGCTTTTCCCGCGCCGATCCGCAGCCTGCGCGCCATCCCGGATGCGATGGGTGTGGCCATGGTCCTCAGCCCTCACAAGACGCCTGCAAGCCGTACCCGTCTTGCAGTGTCATTGAGCAACGCTCCCGCAACGCACATGCAGCAGGACGTGTTTGAACACATGCGTTTGACGATTCCGGTGGCCCGCTGCTTGCCGCTGCTGGAGCTTCTGGCGCACGGCCGCAACGGCTCTGTGGTGGTGGAGTATCTGGATACGCTGGGGCTCTGCATCGAGGTGAGCAGCGTCGCTTGAAATTAGTGCTGAACCACACACGGAGTTGCCATCCATGAAACGTGCCCTTGTAACCGGTGGCAGCGGTGCCATCGGGGCCGCTATCTGTCGCCGCCTCGCGGCAGATGGCATGCATGTGATCGTCCACGCCAACACCAACTTGGTCGGTGCGCAAAGTCTGTGTGACGAATTGTTGCGTGCGGGCCATTCGGCACAGACGGTGTGTTTTGATGTTGCCGATGGTGACGCTACGCAAATGGCATTGGAGGGGTTGCTTGAAAGCGGGCCCATTCAGGTTCTGGTCAATAACGCGGGCATTCATGACGACGCAGTGTTTCCGGGTATGCAGCGCCAGCAATGGCACAAGGTTATAGACATATCGCTCCATGGCTTTTTCAATGTCACGCAGCCGCTGTCGATGCCGATGATCCGCAGTCGCTGGGGCCGCATCATCAATATTTCTTCGATTGCGGGGATTACCGGCAACCGCGGGCAGACCAATTACGCTGCCGCAAAAGGGGCGTTGCACGCGGCCAGCAAATCGCTCGCCCTGGAACTGGCGACGCGGGGTATTACCGTCAACGTGGTGGCACCGGGCATCATCAGCTCGGCGATGACGCGTGACGTGTTTGACAGCAAGGCCATTGCCAACCTGGTGCCCATGAAGCGGGCAGGAACGCCGGAAGATGTTTCGGGGTTGGTCGGATTTCTTGCGTCGGATTCTGCTGCCTACATTACCGGCCAGGTGATCTCGGTCAACGGCGGGATGGTGTGATGAGCGCCCAGGCAGGCAGGTCCATCCGTTGAATTCCACCATGCAACGCACCTTGGACAGTCCCTCGGAATTCGCGGCTTGTCGGGACCGCTTTCTTGCAACACCGCTGGCAGACACCCTCTTGCGCTGGAGCTTTCCCGAACTTTCGCGTGAGGATGTGGTCTCGCAGATGCGGGCTTTTGGTGCCACCGAGGATTTCCAGGCCGCCTACGTCAATCCTGCTTTGCGGCGCGTTTTCGACCAAACCACGCAGGGTCTGACCATTTCCGGCCTGGACCAACTGCCGACGGACCGCAAGTTCCTGTTTGTCTCCAACCACCGTTGCATCGTTACCGACGCCGCTTTGGTGTCGCTGAACCTGTTGTCGAGTGGACGTGGAACTTGCAAGGTCTGCGTCGGTGACAACCTGATGAACGCCCCCGGCGTCACGGAGTTGATGCTGCTGCTTAACGGCGTCAGCATCAAGCGCAGCGGCCCCCACCGCGACATTTATGCCAATGCCCGCCTGGTGGCGGCCTATGTGGCGCGACAAATCGAAGAGCGGCACTATTCAGTCTGGTTGTCACAGAGCCCGGGGCGGACCAAGGACGGCAATGACCACACCGAGCCCTCCATCATCAAGATGCTGGGGCTGCACGGTGCCCGTAGCCAAGCCGATTATGAAAAGCTGCATATCGTGCCGGTTGCCATCTCCTATGAATTCGAGCCCTGTGCGGTCCAGAAGGTGCGTGAAACCTTGTTGCGGCGCGAACACGGCAACTACCAAAAGCAACCGGGCGAAGACCTGGCCCAAATCCGCGAAAGCCTGACGACAGACAAGGGCCATGTGCATCTTGCCTTTGGCGAAGAGCTGCGGTACGACAAGGCCCCCTGCGACGATGTCGTGCAGGACGTCGTAGACAAGATCGATGCGCAAATCTGGAGCAACTTCCGCAACTGGGAGAGCAATCGAATCGCCCATGCATTGCTGACCGGGTCACCGTGGGATCTGCAGACCTCGTACGCCAAAGCCTTTGTGGGCAGGATAGACACCCAAGTGGCGGAGTTGGTCGCGCTGGGATTGGCGAGCGTCAACGCACGCGAAGCGCTGCTGCAGCTCTACGCACAACCGGTTTTCAATTCGCGTCGGGTGGCTTGAGGGGCACGACCGCATAAATGCCGCGCTAAAAACGCGGCAACTCGGGGTGCTTGATCTTGCCGCCGCGCACCAACTCGCGGCCATACTCGGCACAGCGCTGCAGCGTGGGAATCACCTTGCCGGGGTTGAGCAGTCCTTTGGGGTCAAACGCGGTTTTGATTGCAAACATCTGCGCGTTCTCTTCCGCACTGAACTGCACGCACATGCTGTTGAGCTTTTCCACACCCACGCCGTGCTCGCCCGTCACGGTGCCGCCCATAGCCACACTGGTTTCCAGAATCTCAGCGCCAAACAGCTCGCAGCGGTGCAACTGGTCGGGGTCGTTGGCATCAAACAGGATCAGCGGGTGCAGATTGCCGTCGCCCGCGTGGAAAACGTTGGCGCAGCGCAGCTGGTATTTCTTCTCCATCTCGGCAATCGCCAGCAGGATGTCGGCCAGCCGCGCCCGGGGAATGGTGCTGTCCATACACATGTAGTCAGGGCTGATGCGGCCGCTGGCGGGAAAGGCGTTCTTGCGCCCGCTCCAGAAGCGCAGGCGCTCGGCCTCGCTGTTGCTGACCGAGATGGCCGTGGCACCTGCACTGCGCAGCACCTCGGTCATGCGGCCAATCTCTTCTTCCACCTCTTCAGGCGTGCCATCGCTCTCACACAGCAGAATCGCCTCCGCGCTCAGGTCGTAGCCCGCGTGCACAAAGTCTTCCACAGCGGCGGTCATGGGCTTATCCATCATCTCCAGCCCGGCGGGGATGATGCCGGCCGCAATCACCGCGGCCACGGCATCGCCCGCTTTGCGCAGGTCGTCAAAGCTGGCCATGATGCAGCGCGCAAGCATGGGCTTGGGCACCAGCTTCACCGTCACCTCGGTGGTCACGGCCAGCATGCCCTCACTGCCCACCACCACGCTGAGCAGGTCGTAGCCTGGCGCATCCAGCGCGTCGCCACCAAACTCAATGGGCGCGCCCTCCATGGTGAAGCCACGTACCTTGAGCACGTTGTGCAGCGTGAGGCCGTACTTCAGGCAGTGCACGCCGCCCGAGTTCTCGGCCACGTTGCCGCCTATGGTGCAGGCAATCTGGCTGCTGGGGTCGGGCGCGTAGTACAGGCCCAGTGGCGCGGCCGCCTCGCTGATGGCCAGGTTGCGCACGCCGCACTGCACGACGGCCGTGCGGCTGCGCTTGTCCAGTTTGAGGATCTTGTTGAACTTGGCCAGCGAGAGCGTCACGCCCATCGCATGTGGCATGGCCCCGCCTGACAGGCCCGTGCCAGCACCGCGCGCCACCACCGGCACATTCAGGCCGTGGCAGACCTTGAGCACGGTGGCTACCTGCTCTTCGGTCTCGGGCAGCGCCACCAGGAGCGGACGCTGGCGGTAGGCGGTCAGGCCGTCGCACTCGTAGGGCGTGGTGTCTTCCGTCTGGTACAGCAGCGCATGCTTGGGCAAATGAGGCTCTAGCCCCCGCAGAATCTGCGCAAGCAGCTCTGGTTTTGATAGCAATTCGGTAGTGCTGGCGGAGGCAGGGGCGTTCATGGCGGGGTTTTCTGGCGGCGTAGTCTGCACTCTAGGTGAAAGCCGGGCACTGTGGCGTGAAGAAACTGGCGCCTAGCCCACCGCTTTTTTCAACCAGTCGGCAAAGGCCGCCACTTCCCAGCGGTCCATGGCGCCGGTGCGCCAGCACAGGTAGTGCGCGTGGGGGCTGGGCACATTGTTGTCGTACAGCCGCACCAGCGCGCCGTTCTCCAGCCAGGGCGCGCCCAGCTTCAGGCGCACCAAGCCCACGCCCATGCCCGCGGCTGCGGCGTCGCACATCAGGCCAATGTCGTTGAACTGCGAACCCTCCACCGGCTCGGGCCAGTCCAGCCCGTTGGCCGCAAACCAGGTGCGCCAGGGCTCCAGCGGGCTCCGCAAGAAGGGGATGTTGGCCAGGTCCTGCGGCGTTTCAAACGGGCCGTGCTCGCGCACAAAGGCAGGGGAGGCCAGGGGCGTCACCTCGTCCTTCATCAAGAGCGTGTGTTCCATGTCGGCATAGCGGCCGGTGCCAAAGCGCACCATCAGGTCCGCGTCCTCGGCCACCACATCCAGCAGGGGGATGGAGACCTGCAGCGTCAGGTCGATCTCGGGGTAGGCATCGGTGAACTGGCGCAGGCGCGGAATCAAGATGGAGCGCGAAAACGTGGGCGTGACCGCCAGGCGCAGCTTGCGCTTGCCCGGCGCGGCCGATGCGCTGGGAAACTTCTGCAGAATGGCCAGGCCCTCGCGCACATGGGCCAGGTACTCGCTGCCCTCGGTGGTCAGTGAAAAGTCCGCCCGGCCAAACAGCTTGGTGCCAATGATCTGTTCCAGTTGCCGCACCCGGTGGCTCACCGCGCTGGGCGTGACAAACAGCTCCTCTGCCGCCAGCGTGACCGAGCGCAGCCGCGCCAAGGCCTCAAAGGTCAGCAGGCACTGGATGGGAGGGATACGGGAGGCGCTCATGGGGAGATGATGCCATTGACGCTTGCAACATTTAGGGGCATTTGAGTTAGGGATGTTGCAATTGACTAAAGATTTCTACAGGGTGGCGGGGCTAGTATGAATTCTCTTCAACTCGAAAGAATTCCGATGACGATGCAGCCTCCTTTTTTTGGCAAACGCCCCGCAGATCCGGTGAACTCTCGTCCAACGTCGGGCCAGCCTCAGGGCTTGTCTGGCTCGGCTATCAATAGCAATGGCGGGGCACATGCACCCGTTGCCCCGGTACAGGTGCCTGCGCCTGCGCCCGCAGTAACGACCGGCAGCGCGGCAGCATCGGTCCTTTCGGGGGCTCCTACCAAAGAAGGCGGCAGCAAGCTGACTGTGGGCCCCAACATCAAGCTCAAAGGCGTGGAAATTACGGACTGCGACACCCTGGTGGTCGAGGGGACGGTGGAGGCAACGATGGACTCCCGCGTCATGCACATTACGGAGATTGGCGCCTTCAAGGGCTCCGCCGACATCGACTACGCCGAGATCCACGGTGAATTCAACGGGGATTTGACGGTGCGCGAAAAGCTGGTGATTTACGCCACCGGCCGGGTGAGCGGCAAGATCCGCTACGGCAAGGTGGTGATCCAGGAAGGCGGGCAGTTGATGGGTGATATCCAGTTTGGTTCCATCAACAAAGCCGGGGTATCCGCTCCCGCAAAAATGGGCTTGCTTAGCGCCGCATAGCAGGGGCACGCAGGCCTTTTGTACTGCGCCTCACACCCCCACACACATTCGCACTGCCTAGCTTCGCGCGGAGACTCCGCGCGAAGCTTTTTTGCGCCTGCCTGCTATCAGCACCACTAATACGGCCGCTGAAATCTAGGCCCTGTCGGGCAAACCTGCCATACACCATGGGCTTGCGCTTACAGTTCCGCACTGCTTGCTAGCCGTGCAGCCAAAGGCTGAGCGATTCCCGGCTGGACCGCAATTTGGAGGCATGTGTGCATGACGAGTTGGAGGCTTTTCGTACCCTGTTTGGGTAAAGCTCAGCCTGTGCCTTCCTCTGGGGCGCCTCAGTAGAATGGCGATCTTTTTCCCTCGGGAGTTCCCCTGTGTCTGACACCCTTGCCGTACTGCCACAGTACCTTCTCCCCAAAAAAGCCCTGACCGCCTTTGGCGGCTTGGTGGCTGGTGCCCGGGGTGGCAAAGCCACGACGGCACTGATTCGCTGGTTCATTGGCAAGTACCAAGTCAATATGGCCGAGGCCGCCAACCCGGATCCGGCTGCGTATGCCACGTTCAACGAATTCTTCACCCGCGCCCTGAAAGAAGGTGTGCGCCCACTCGCGTCGGCCCCCTTTGTTTGCCCGGTAGACGGCGCTATCAGCCAGTTTGGCGCGATTGACAAAGATCAGATTTTTCAGGCCAAGGGTCACCACTACAGCACCACGGCGCTGGTGGGGGGCGATGCCCAGTTGGCGGCGCAGTTCGACAACGGCACGTTCGCCACCATTTACCTGAGCCCACGCGACTACCACCGCATCCACATGCCGTGTGACGGCGTGCTGCGCCGCATGATCTATGTGCCGGGCGACCTGTTCTCCGTTAACCCGACCACGGCGCGCGGCGTGCCGGGCTTGTTTGCGCGCAACGAACGGGTGGTCTGCGTGTTCGATTCCGACCATGGTCCGTTTGTCCTCACCTTGGTGGGGGCCACGGTGGTGGGCAGCATGGCCACGGTGTGGCATGGCCTGGTCAACCCGCCGCGCCTACCCCAAATCACGGAGTGGCACTACGATGCTGGCAAAGTCATGTTGCGCCAAGGCGAAGAAGTGGGACGCTTCTTGCTTGGCTCCACCGTCGTCCTGCTATTTGGGCAGGGTGCGCTCAACTTTTCGCCCGAATGGGTGCCGGCTAAACCGGTGCAGTTGGGTGAAAAGATGGGTGTTAAAACCGCTTGACCTTAGGGAAAAGCGGTATCCTGAAAGTCTTAAAAACCCATGTTGGGGGATATAAATGGATAGCCTTTCCACACACAGCGCGTTGGCTCTGGAAGATTCAAACGATCAGGAGCAGGCACCGCGCCAACGCCCCAAAAGGGCGATGTTGGAAAATTTGTCAGTACGGGCCCGTCTGTGGCTGGCCTTTGCCAGCGTGCTCGCCGGGGCTGTGGTCATTGGCGTGTTCTCGCTGTTCCAGATGGGGCGGTTGAACGCGTCCACCAAGGCCATTTACGAACAAGAGTACGCCGCCGGCCAGGCCGCCGAGCAGGCCCGCGGCCTGATTTTGCGTGCCAGCCGGGCCCAGACCCAGTTGCTGACTGCGACCACCGCGGCCGAGCGCAATACGCTGGGGACTGACATTGAAGCCAGCCTGACCCAGATCGGCTTGCGCCTGGAAACCATCAAGGGCCTGTCCACCACCGAGGAAAGCAGCGCCTCTAGCCAGCAGCTGATCGATGCGATGGCCAACTGGACCAAGCGCCAACGTGCCTACATTGCGCTGGTGAAAGAGCAGCCGGTGGATCTGATGCAGATGAGCCCCGATGTGCCCACCGAAGATGCCCGCCTGCTCAATGACACCCGCAAGCTGGAAAAGATTGTGGACCTGCTGGTGGAGCAGCGCTCCAAATCGGCCGAAGCCACCATCGTCCAGGCCGGGCAGATTTACCAGTCCTCCCAGACCTGGGTGGTCGGCATCATGGTGCTGCTGTTTGTGCTGTCGCTAGCCATCAGCGGCTGGGTGACGCGGCGCCTGCTGCGCCAGCTGGGTGGCGAACCGGCCTACGCCAAGTCCATTGCCAGTCGCATTGCCCAGGGCGATCTGTCCATGCACATAGAGATCGACCCCAAGGACACCGAGAGCCTGCTGTACTCCCTGCGTGACATGCAAGGCAAACTGGCCGACACCATGCGCGAGATTGCCAGCAGCTCCAAGCAGGTGGCCAATGCCTCGCGCGAAATTTCCATGGGCAATCTGGACTTGTCCCAGCGCACCGAACAACAATCCGCCTCGCTGGAAAAAACCACCACCAACGTGGAGCAGATGGCGGCCATTGCCAAGCGCCATGCCGACAGCGCCACGCACGCAGCCCAGCTATCGGGCGTGGCTACACGCTCGGCCCAGCAGGGCGGCGACGTGGTGGCCAGCGTGGTCTCCACCATGGAGCAGATCAGCAAAAGCACGGAAGCTATCCACGGCAACATCAGCGTGATCGAAGGCATTGCCTTCCAGACCAACATCCTGGCGCTGAATGCAGCGGTGGAAGCGGCGCACGCGGGCGAGCAGGGCCGTGGCTTCGCCGTGGTGGCGGCCGAAGTGCGTTCGCTGGCCGAGCGCAGCGCCAAGGCCGCACGCGAAATCAATGCACTGATCGAAGCCTCGTCCAGCCAGGTGAAGGACGGTGCGGCGCTAGCGCAGCGCGCGGGCCAAACCATCCGCGAGATGGCGCAGACCGTAGCCCAGGTGAGCACGGTGATGGAAGAGATTTCCGGGGCATCCGTGCAGCAGAGTTCGGGCATCGAGGAAATCAACCGTGCTGTCGCCCAGCTGGACGACAGCACGCAGCAAAACGCCGCATTGGTGGAGCAGGCCGCAGCGGCCGCCCAGTCTCTGGACGAACAAGCCCAGTCTCTGGACCAGTTGGTCGGCCGCTTTGCCTTGCAGGGCGGCAGCGCGCTGCCGCTGCTGCGCTAACCGGCTTACTTGAAGATCACGGTCTTGTGGCCGTTCAGCCGCACCCTGTGCTCGCTGTGCCACTTGACCGCGCGGGCCAGCACCTGGCTCTCAGTGTCGCGGCCCTGGGTGGTCAGGTCTTCCACGGTTTTGCTGTGGTCCACACGGGCCACGTCCTGCTCGATGATGGGGCCTTCGTCCAGGTCGGCCGTCACGTAGTGGGCGGTGGCGCCAATCAGTTTCACGCCACGGTCATGCGCCTGGTAGTAGGGCTTGGCGCCCTTGAAGCTGGGCAAAAAGCTGTGGTGGATGTTGATGGCACGGCCACTCAGCTTCTGGCATAGGTCGTTGCTCAAAATCTGCATGTAGCGCGCAAGCACCACCAGCTCGGCCCCTTCGGTCTCAATCACCTCATAGGCGCGGGCCTCGGCCTGGGCTTTGGTGGCGGCTGTCACCGGGATGTGGTGGAAGGGCACGTTGTAGCTGGCGGCCAGCTGGTAGAACTCGCGGTGGTTGGAGACGATGGCGCGGATGTCCAGCGCCAGCAGGCCGCTCTTCCAGCGGAACAGCAAGTCGTTCAGGCAATGGCCTTCCTTGCTGACCATGATGACGGTGCGCATGGCCTGGGCCGTGGCGTGCAGGCTCCATTGCAGCTGCAACGGCTCGGCAAAGCTGCCCAGCTGGGTGCGCAGTTCGGCGTGGCTGAGTTGGCCGCAGCTGAACTGCACGCGCATGAAGAACAGACCGGTATCGTGGTCGTTGTACTGGGCGGCTTCTTCGATGTTGCCGCCGCGTTCCAGCAAGAAGCCCGAAACAGCGTGCACCAGCCCCAGGCGGTCGGGGCAGGAAAAGGTAAGGATGTAGGTCTGGCTCATGGGCATGGATTGTCGCAGTTCCCCCAACATGAAAAAGCCGCTCGGGGAGCGGCCTTTGTCGGGGGAAGGTGGGAGATTAGTGCACGATGACGGGGTTTTGCGCCAGCTCGGCGTAGCCTTCCAGCGTGTCTTCCACTTCTTCCTGGGTGGGCGTGTTCACCTGCCAGGCCTGGATGTGTTGCTGGAACAGCTCGGCCCAGGAGCCATCGAGGTACACCTCTTTGCCGGATCGTTTGTCTACGATCTCAAAGCCGTGGCGGGCCAGGGTGGGCACGCCCATGGGGTAACGCTCGGTTTTTTCGACCACAAAACCCTCGGGCTCGCCATTGGCCAGCATGTGGGTGACAGAGAAGGTTTCAGAGTCGTACAGGGTGTGCATAGTATTTTCCAACGAGAGATACATGCCAAATGGGTGTCATCTTTACGGTTTCAAGAGTAGCAGGAAAAGTGCCCGGCGGTGCAAAGCTCAGGGTTTTTGGCTGCTGGCCCACAACAAATCGAGAAAGTCGCCGTTGGATTCCGTAATGCGGATGCGCAGTGGCAAATACCCCACGCTGGGCACGTACCAAAGCTCCAGTTTCTGGCTTCGCTCGGCCGTGGGCTCGTGCGTCAGCTTGATGGCGGGGAAGGTGCCGCCCGGCACCTTGATGGGTTCCAGGGCGCCAGCCTTGAAGGTCCAGTTCTCCGCGTAGCGGTCGCCCACGGCCTGAAAGGTCACGGTTTTGCCCGCTGTCCACTGCCCGGGCTCGCCGGCCACTACGCTGGCCAACTGCATGAAGACGCTGAGCTGGTCTTGCGCCCCGGCCTCCAGGGTGGCCTCCGGCGTGTTGGCGCTGAAGCTGATCTTGCCCTGGGGGCGCAGGAAGTTGGCGCTGATCTCATCCTTGCCCAGGCGCTTGCTGCCAAAGCGCAATGGCTCCAGGCCCTGGGCGGTGAGCGCGCCCTTGCTGGTCCAGGTTTGCAGGCTCAGGCCAAATTTGCGCACCACCAGTTGCGAGGTGTAGCTATTGCCCTCGCGCTGCCAGAGCAGTTCGGCGCTGCCGGTGTAGGGCGTCGAGATCACGCCTTCAAAGTCGTAGTTCAGGCGCACCGCAGGCGGCACGCTTACGGGCTGTGCGGCGGCCAGAGGCGGCAAGGCTGCAGCGGCGCAAAAGAGCAGGGGGGCCAGGAGAAGTCGGCGTAGGGAAGGGTTGGGCATAAATGGATCAGGGTTGTTCGCTGTCGGTCCACACCATGTCCAGCACGTTGCCGTTTGATTCTGTCAGGCGAATGTGGGCAGGCAGGTAGGCGAGCTTGGGGGCCAGCCAGAGCTCCGCCTTGGTGCTGTAGTCCCCGGTGGGGTCGCGCGTCAGCTTGACGGCGCTGAAAATGCCACCCGGCACGGTGATGTTTTCTTCGGCGGAAACCACAAAGGTCCAGGTTTCGCTCTGCCGTGGGCCTATGGCCTGGAAGGCCAGGCTGTCGCCCGCTGCATAGCGCTGCGGCTCGCCGGCCCATAGGCTGGCCAACTGCATGAACACGCTGAGGTGGTCCTGCGCACCCCGCAGCAGCGGTGCTTCGGGCGTGTTGGCGCTGAAGACAACTTTGCCCTCGTCACGCACGAAATGCGCAGCCACCTCGCTGCCACGGCCCTTGTCACCAAAGCGCAGCGGGGCCAGGCCGGCATCCGTCAGCGCGCCTTTGCTGGTCCACTGCCGCAGATTGACGTAGAACTTGGTGGCTATCAGGCTGGCCTGGTAGCTGGCGCCGTCGTGCGTCCAGATGAGTTTCGCACCTCCGGTATCACGCCTGCCGCCCGTCAGTGCGTCCAGGTCGTAATTCAACCGTACGGGAGGCGGGAAGGCATAGCGCTGGGGACTCTCCTGGACTGCGGGCGTCGCAGCCGTGGTCACGGCGGGGGCCACAGCAGGCGGAGGGGGGACAGGTTCTGCTACCAATTCAGGAGCTGTTGGCGCAATGTCTACGGGGGCTAGAGGCATAAAAGGCACGGAAGTTCCCTGTGCGGCGCCCGCTGGCAGGCGGATGGGCTTGGCGGCGGTGCGCACGGGCGCTGGTTCTGCCGACTGGGGCTGCACAGAGGGCGTCACAGGTGGCAGCACCCGGGTCTGCATCGCTACGACGGCCGCTTCTTGCGGTGCGTCGGCATAGCCCCAGAGCGTCTGCAGCGGTGCCCCGCTTAACAACCACCAGTGCAGCCCCAATACGGCGGCCAACACCAACGCCAAACCCTTGAAGGGCCAGAAAGTGAAGGGTGTGGGGGGAAGTGCGACCGAAGGCAAAGCCAAAGACATGCTGGATAGAACGCAAAAGTCCAGTGTACGGTAGACACATGGCGGGCCTTTGGGCCAAACCCGGCGAAAATGCCGCCATGAAACTCGCTACCTACCAAGACGGCTCCCGCGACGGGCAGCTGGTGGTCGTCTCCCGGGATTTGACCCAGGCGCACTACGCCACCCACATCGCCAACCGCCTGCAGCAGGTGCTGGACGATTGGAATTTCCTCTCCCCCCAATTGCAAGACCTGTACGTGAGCCTGAACAACGGCCGTGCGCGCCACGCGTTTCCGTTTGACCCGGCGCTGTGCATGGCGCCGCTGCCGCGCGCCTACCAGTGGGCCGATGGCTCGGCCTACCTGAACCACGTGGAGCTGGTGCGCCAGGCGCGCGGTGCCGAAGTGCCCGAGAGCTTTTACTCCGACCCGCTGATGTACCAGGGCGGCAGCGACGACCTGGCCGGCCCGCAGGCCGACATCGTCTGCGCCAACGCCGCCTGGGGCGTGGACTTTGAGGCCGAGCTGGCCGCCATCACCGGTGACGTACCCATGGGCTGCCCGCCGGACCGCGCGATTGATGCGGTGCGCCTCTTGGTGCTGGTGAACGATGTGACGCTGCGCAATCTGATTCCCGACGAGTTGGCCAAGGGTTTTGGCTTTGTGCAGAGCAAGCCCGCCACCGCGTTTGGACCCGTGGCCATCACGCCTGACGAGTTGGGCGATGCCTGGGCCCGTGGCCGCGTGCACCTGCCGGTGCAGTGCACCTGGAACGGCCGCAAGGTCGGCCTGTGCGAGGCTGGCAGCGACATGACGTTTCACTTTGGCCAACTGGTGGCCCACCTGGCCAAGACCCGCCGTGTGCGGGCTGGCTCCATCATTGGCTCGGGCACCATCAGCAACAAGGGCGTGGCCCGCAAAAACCGCACCGACTGGCCCAGCGGCTACAGCTGCATTGCCGAGAAGCGCGCGATGGAGACCATTCAAGATGGCCAACCCAGCACCGAGTACATGCAGTACGGCGACACCATCCGCATCGAGGTCAAGGGCCGCGATGGTCAGAGCGTGTTTGGTGCCATCCTGCAGGAAGTGGTGCCGCCCGAGTTCAAGGGCCGGGCGCCTGCCGCCGCCCCGGCTGCGTCCGTCGCAGCTGAGACCACCCCCGAGACATCCACCGAAACACCTACCGAGACACCCGAATGAAAACACGTGCCGCCGTCGCCTGGAAAGCAGGCCAGCCCCTGACCATCGAAACCGTGGACCTGCAAGGCCCCAGGTTCGGTGAAGTGCTGGTGGAAATCAAAGCCACCGGCATCTGCCACACCGACTACTACACGCTCAGCGGCGCCGACCCCGAAGGCATCTTCCCCGCCATCCTGGGCCACGAAGGCGCAGGCATTGTGGTGGACGTGGGGCCCGGCGTGACTACCCTCCAAAAGGGCGACCACGTGATTCCGCTCTACACGCCCGAGTGCCGCACCTGCAAGTTCTGCCTCTCCCGCAAGACCAACCTGTGCCAGCTGATCCGTGGAACGCAGGGCAAGGGCCTGATGCCCGACGCCACCAGCCGCTTCAGCCTGAATGGCGATCCCATCTTCCACTACATGGGCACCAGCACCTTCAGCAACTACACCGTGGCGCCTGAAATCTCGCTGGCCAAGATCCGCGAAGACGCACCGTTTGACAAGGTTTGCTACATCGGCTGCGGCGTGACCACCGGCATTGGCGCAGTGATCTTCACCGCCAAGGTGGAAGCCGGGGCCAATGCCGTGGTGTTCGGCTTGGGTGGTATTGGCCTGAACGTGATCCAGGGCCTGAAGATGGTGGGTGCCGACAAGATCATCGGCGTGGACCTGAACCCCGCCCGTGAAGCCATGGCGCGCCAGTTCGGCATGACGCACTTTTTGAATCCCAAGGACATTGAAGCCGCCGGTGGCAACATCGTGGATGCGATTGTTCAACTGACCGACGGTGGTGCCGACTACAGCTTTGAGTGCATCGGCAACACCAAGGTCATGCGCCAGGCGCTGGAGTGCACGCACAAGGGCTGGGGCCGCAGCATCATCATCGGCGTGGCCGAGGCCGGTGCCGAAATCTCCACACGCCCGTTCCAGCTGGTCACCGGCCGCAAGTGGGAAGGCTCGGCCTTTGGTGGCGCACGCGGCCGCACCGATGTGCCCAAGATCGTGGACTGGTACATGGAAGGCAAGATCAACATCGACAGCCTGATTACCCACACCATGCCGCTGGAAGACATCAACAAGGGCTTTGATTTGATGAAGCGTGGCGAGTCAATCCGCGGCGTGGTGATTTACTGATGGCGCTGGAGTTACTGAGCGAACACGCCTGCTTTGGCGGCGTGCAGCGTTACTACCAACACGCCTCCAGCACCATCGGCCTGCCCATGCGCTTCTCGGTGTTTCTGCCGCCGCAGGCGCAGCAGGGCGCGGTGCCGGCGGTCATGTACCTCGCGGGCCTGACCTGCAATGAGGAGACCTTCATGGCCAAAGGCGGTGCGCAGCGCGTGGCCGCGGAACTGGGCCTGGCGCTGATCGCCCCCGACACCAGCCCGCGCGGCGCCGGTGTGCCGGGCGAGGCCGATGCCTGGGACTTTGGTGTGGCCGCGGGGTTCTACCTGGATGCCACGCAAGCACCCTGGGCGCAGCACTACCGCATGGAGAGTTACCTGCTGGACGAGCTATTGCCGCTGGTGAGCGAGACCCTGCCGGTCGATGTGCACCGCCTGGGCCTGTTTGGCCACTCCATGGGCGGCCACGGTGCGCTCACACTGGCGCTGCGCCACCCGCTGCGTTTCAAAAGCCTGTCCGCCTTTGCGCCCATCTGCGCACCCAGCCAGAGCCCCTGGGGGCACAAGGCGTTTGCGGGCTACCTGGGGGAGGATCGCGGGGCCTGGGCTGCGCATGATGCTTCGTCCCTGATGGGCCAGCGCAGCACGCCGCTGTTTGCGCAAGGCATCCTCGTGGACCAGGGGCTGGCCGACAAGTTTCTGGAGATGCAGCTGCACCCGCATCTCTTTGAAGCTGCCTGCGCCAAGGCCGGCCAGCCGCTCACGCTGCGCCGCCACGCGGGCTACGACCACGGCTACTACTTCATCAGTACTTTTATGGAAGACCACCTGCGCCACCATGCGCAGGGGCTGGGCCTCACGGCGTGATCAGGTGGCGGCAGCCACCTGTTGCACAAAGGTCTTGATGCCGCGCAGCATCATCTCAATGGCCACGGACACCAGCACCAAGCCCATCAGCCGTTCCACGGCCACGACCAGCCGCGTGCCAATCCAGCGCTGAATGCGCTCGGCCGACACCAGCACCACCGCGCTGACCAGCATGGTCACGCACAGGGCACCGATCCACTCCATGCGCCGGTCGGGCTGCTGGGATACCAACAGCAAGACGGTCGCGAGGGCGGACGGACCGGCGATGGCGGGTACCGCCAAGGGCACGATGAGCGGCTCCGTCGTGAGTTCGCCCTCGGCCGTGGCTGCCGGCGGAAACACCATGCGCAGCGCAATCAAAAACAGGATCACCCCGCCGCCGATCTGCAGCGACAACTCGCTGAGGTTCATCACGCGCAGAAAGCTCTCGCCCACAAACATGAAGGTCAAGAGCAGCGCAAATGCAATCAGGATCTCGCGCAAGATGACCTTGGGCCGCCGTTCGGGCGCCACGTGTTTGAGCGCGTTGGCAAAGATGGGAATGTTGCCGACCGGATCGGTGATCAGGATCAGCAGAATGGTTGCCGAGGCGAAGGTGTAATTCATCATGGGAGCTGCGCTGGCCTTGCCAGCGTCCTCAATCGGGGAAGCGCCCGAGAATAGCAGCGTCAGGCGTGTTCCGCCGCCGCCTGGCAAGTGATACAGCGCTCTGCCTCGGGGGCCGCGTGCAGTCTGGCATCGGGGATGTCGATGCCGCAATCTACGCAACGGCCATAGGTGCCTGCCTGCAGGCGCTGCAGCGCGGCTTCCACCTGGCGCAGCTCGGCGCTTTCGTGTTCGTCCAGCGCAAACTCTAGCGCTTTTTCACTCGCGGTCTGGGCGGTGGAGTCTTGGTTGGGGGCAAAGTGTTCGGCAGAGGCCTGGGTTCTGCTCGTGGCGTTGCCACCGCGCAGGGTGGCCAGCTGCGAGCGCAGGGCGTCGTGTCTGCATTGATGTGGGTCAAATGCCGGATGTGAGATGAGGGCCTTGTGCACCCTGCGTCATAATTCAGCCCCATGTCTGCCCTCCAGTCCTTGCGCCAAACCCGAGCCGTCGTTCGATGGATGCTGGTGTGGTTTGCCTTGTCGCTGGGCGTGGCGGTGGCTTCGCCAGTGGTCAACCCGCAGGCACTTACCCTGGTGTGCTCTGCCGCAGGCGTGGTGCAGCTCAAGGCCAGCACCGATGGCGATGCGCCCCAGCCCATGGGCCATACTCTGGACTGTGTGCTTTGCATGGTGGCCGGTGCGCCGCCCGCTGCCCCTGCGGTGGTGCACCCGCCCGCCGCCCTGGCCCATGTGCAGCGCAGCGCGCTGGCCCAGCGCCCCGTAGGCGCCATCGTGGCAGCGTCCGCCGCGCGCGGCCCGCCTGCGCTGGCCTGAACTTTCTCCCTCCCCTTTTTTTGTTTTTCGAAGCGCCGTCCGTTGGGGCGGTGGTTCGTCCGCGTGGCCCCTGCTGTGGGTTGCGCGCTATTGATATTCCGTATGACTTCAAAATTTGCTATTCAATTCGTAGCTGCTTGCGCAGTATTGACGGGGGCTAGCGCCTCTTTTGGGCATGTAACCCTGCAAGATCCGGTCGCTGCGGCCGGTGCCGGCTACCGCGCGGTGCTGCAGGTGGGCCATGGCTGTGCCGGTTCGGCCACCACCACCATTCAGGTCACCATCCCCGCCGGCTTCAACGCAGCGCAACCCATGGTGAAAGCCGGTTGGGCCGTGTCCACCAAGGTCGGCCCGCTGGCCCAGCCCTATGAAATGCATGGCACGCGCTACACCGAGGGCGTGCAGGAAATCACCTGGACCGCCAAGGGCGCTGAGAACGCTTTGCCCAGCGCGCTGTACGACGAGTTTGTGCTGCGCGGCACCACGCCGCGCAAGCCCGGGACGCTGTGGTTCAAGGTCGTGCAGCTGTGTGAGGTTGGCCGCACCGAGTGGGTCGAGATTCCCGCCGCGGGCCAAGACGCACACAGCCTGAAGTCCCCCGCCGCTGCGCTGGAAGTGCTGGACGTGCAGGCCGCCGGTGGCCACGCCCACTGATTCAGCCCCATTAACTTCATCCAACGGAGTCCCCCATGAAATCCTTGAAACTTGTCATCGCCACCCTGCTGGCTGCCACCGCATCCGCCCCGCTGTGGGCCCAGACGGTGGATGTCAGCGGCGCCTGGGCCCGCGCCACCGTGCAGGGCCAGAAGGCCAGCGGCGCCTTTATGCAGCTCACCGCCAAAGAGGGCACGCGGCTGGTGGCCGTCGTCACCCCGGTAGCGGGCGTGGCTGAAGTGCATGAGATGAAGATGGAGGGCGACGTGATGACGATGCGCGCCGTCCAGGGTGGGCTGGAGCTGCCCGCTGGCAAGGCTGTGGCGTTGAGCCCCAGCGGCTACCACGTCATGCTGATGGACCTGAAGCTGCCGTTGCGCAAGGACACCACCATACCGCTGACGTTGGTGTTCAAGGACGCCAAGGGCGTGGAGAGTAAAAAGGAGCTGCTGGTGCCTGTGGCCACCAGCGCACCCGTGCCGGGCAAACCCTGAGCAGGTGCGGGTTGTAGCGGTGGCCACGGCCCGTGCATTGGGTGTAAGCTGTGCGCAGTGGCCTGCTTTACAGGCCCATTGGAGCAACCATGAGCGATGCAGACACCTCCGGTTTTGGCAAATTTGTCCCGGGCTTTGATTTCTTGCAAAACCTGGCCAAAGGTGCCGCCACCAACATTCCGCAAATGCCCAACCTCGCCAATTGGGTGGCCCCCACGCTGAATGTGGAAGAGCTGGACAAACGCATCGAAGAGCTCAAGAACGTGCACTTCTGGCTGGAGCAAAACTCCCGCGCCCTGGGCGCCACTATCCAGGCGCTGGAAGTGCAGAAGATGACCCTGGCCACGCTCAAGGGCATGAACTTCAATATCGGTGACGTTGCCAACGCCCTCAAGCTCAAGGCGGCCGACTCGGTGGCCAGCAGCGTGCAGCGTGTGACCGAAAAAGCTGCCTCTACCGCCAAAACCTTCTCCGATGTGACCGGCACCCCCAAGCCCGCCAAGGCGGGTAGCGCGACGGGACTGGTGGATCCGCTGCAACTCTGGGGTTCGTTGACTCAGCAGTTCCAAAACATTGCCGCCAGCGCCATGAAAGAGGCCACCACCAAGACCGCAGTGGACATGACCAAGAACATGGCCACCGGCTTGGCCAAGGAAGCGCTGAAGTCCGCCACGGCCGCGGGCAAAAAGGCCGTGAGCAAGCGGCCCGCAGCGCGCAAAACCCCCGCCCGCAAGACCGCGGGCCGCTAAGCGCCCAGCCCGTCGTCCAGGCGCAGGCGCATGTCCCTGTTTCCGTACGCCCATGCAACGCACCCGCAGTGGCCCATGGCCGCGGCCTTGGTGCTGGCACAACTGCGCGCGCAGATGACGCTGCCCGGCTACGCCACGGCGCCGTGCCTGGCGCTGCTCTATATCACCGACCACTACGCCCCGCATGCCCAGGACATCCTGGAGCACCTGAGCGGTGAGCTGCCGCTGGTCACCGACTGGTCGGGCACCGTGGGCATTGGCATTGCGTCCAACAACGTGGAGTACTTTGACGAGCCGGCCCTGGCCGTGATGTTGTTGGAGCTGCCCAGCCACCAGTACCGCGTGTTCTCGGGTATTGCGCCGCTGGGGCTGGGCTTTGAGGCCCATACCGCGCTGGTGCATGCCGATGGCGACACGCCAGACCTGGCTGAGCTGATCGACGAGATGGCGCGGCGCACCGACAGTGGCTATCTGTTTGGCGGCCTCTCCAGCAGCCGCACCCAGAGCGTGCAGTTTGCGGTGGCGGCCGATGGCAACCTCAGCGGCCATGGCGCAGCCAGTGGGGTGTTCACGGGGGGCTTGAGCGGTGTGGCGTTTGGAGAAGGCGTGGACCTGGTTTCGCGCGTAACGCAGGGCTGTAAGCCCGTGTCGCCCACCCATGTGGTCACCGAGGCCGCCCACAACGTGGTCGTGGCGCTGGATGGTGAACCCGCGCTGGACGTGATGCTGCGCGACCTGGGCGTGTCGCTGGAGCGGCCGCAGGAAGCGTTGGAGGTGGTGCGCGCCACGCTGGTGGGCCTGGTGCAGCCGCGGGAGGGCGTCGCCCACGATGCCGCCATGGTGCGCCAGACCGGTAACTTTGGCAGTGACGTGACCGTGCGTCACATCATCGGCCTGGACCCCGGGCGCCGTGGCATTGCCGTGGCCGACCAGGTGCAGGAGGGCGCACAGTTGGCGTTCTGCCAGCGCCACATGCAGGCCGCCAAGGCCGATCTGATGCGCATTTGTGCCGAGGTGCGCGAAGAATTGGAGCCCCAGGAGCAAACCCTGGAAGTGGCCACTGCACTGCAGCAGAGCGAGGCGGAGGCCGCACCGCACCCGGCGCGGCGCATCGCTGGTGCGCTGTATGTGAGCTGCTCGGGCCGCGGCGGCCCGCACTTTGGCGGGCCCAGTGCCGAGATGCACATCGTGCGCCGCGCGCTGGGCGATGTGCCGCTGGTTGGTTTTTTTGCGGGTGGCGAGATCGGCCACCGCCATGTGTTTGGCTATACCGGAGTGCTGACGGTGTTCACGACGGCCGCTTAGACAGCGAGCCAGGCAAGTTAACTGAGAAGGTGGCTGTATGGGAAAACTGAAGATCGCTGCGCGCCTGTATGCGGGGTTTGCGCTGTTGATGGCCGTGCTGGTGGCTGTGGTGGTTCTGGCCATGGGGCGCATGGCTTCCATGAACGGCAGTGCCAACGACATTGCGACAAATTGGCTGCCCAGCGTCGAGGCGGCCAACAAGATCAATACGGCGAAGTCGGACTTCAGGGTGTTTGAAATGCAGCACATTCTGAACACCGAGGATGCCGCCAAGGCGGCGGTAGAGAAGGACATGGCGGCGACCAAAGCCAAAATGGACCAGGAGCGCCAGACGTACGCAAGCCTGATCAGCAGCGATGAGGAGCGCAAGCTCTATGAAGCTTTTGAAGCCAGTTGGACCCAATACATGAAGGTCCATGACGAGATGGTGGACACATCACGCCGCAATGACAACGACTATGCAAGAAAGATGCTGGAGGGGGACTCCAAGACACTTTTTGACAAAGCCGGTGACGCGCTGGACAAAATTGTGTTGTTGAACCACACAGGTTCTGACGAAGCGGCTAAGACCGCTGCGGATGCCTACGCCATGGCAAAGACCACCATGGTGGTGGCTGTGGTGGTGGCGTTGGTGATAGCGGGCTTGGCGGCTACCCTGATTACCCGTTCCATCACCGGGCCACTGGATTCCGCGCTGGGTTTGGCCGCCAGGGTGGCGAAGGGCGATTTGTCGACGTCGGTGGCGGCGACCACGCGCGATGAGATGGGCCAACTATTGCGCGCCCTGCAAGAGATGCAGGTCAGCCTGGTGCAGGTCGTGCGTAGCGTGCGCAGCGGCTCTGAGTCCGTGTCCACGGCGAGTGCCGAGATTGCACAAGGCAACCACGACCTGAGCGCACGCACCGAGCAACAGGCCAGCGCGCTGGAAGAAACCGCAGCCTCCATGGAACAACTCAACTCTGCGGTGAAACAAAACGCCGACAACGCCCGCCAGGCCAACCAACTGGCCCAAAGCGCCAGCTCGGTTGCGGTGCAGGGCGGTGAAGTGGTCGGCCAAGTGGTGGAAACCATGAAAGGTATCAACGACGCATCGCGCAAGATCAGCGACATCATCAGCGTCATCGACGGCATTGCCTTTCAGACCAACATTTTGGCGCTGAACGCCGCAGTGGAAGCCGCCCGTGCGGGAGAACAAGGCCGGGGGTTTGCCGTGGTGGCGTCCGAGGTCCGTTCCCTGGCTGGCCGCAGTGCCGAGGCGGCCAAGGAGATCAAGAGCCTCATCAGTACCAGTGTGGAGCGCGTGGAGCAAGGCACAACGTTGGTGGACAAGGCCGGAGCCACCATGACGGAGGTGGTGAGCAGCATCAAGCGCGTGACCGACATCATGGGCGAGATCAGTGCTGCCAGCAATGAACAAAGCGCCGGCGTCTCCCAGGTGGGTGAAGCCGTCACGCAAATGGACCAAGCCACGCAGCAGAACGCAGCCCTGGTGGAAGAGATGGCCGCCGCGGCCAGCAGCCTGAAGTCTCAAGCGCAGGACCTGGTGCAGGTGGTGGCGATCTTCAGGCTATAGGTGTTTTTCGGGGGCGAACACTTTCTTTCTCATTTTTTGAGGAAAGTTTCCTTAATTTAGCTTTCCCTTTGTCGATCACATCGATACGATGTCTCACATTCAGGCGTAGTCGTGGCGCTAAATGGGTTAACGAGTCAGAACAAAAACATAGGAGTCGATCATGAAGCTAAGCATCGCAAAGCGTCTTTATCTGGTGTGCGGGGTGTTGGTCCTCGCCTTGGCCGGAGTCGCCATTTCGGCCTGGGTTTCACTGAATCAGGTGGCGGTTTTGGCCCAGCGAGCCAGTGACAACCGTGCCCCGCAGTTGACGCGCATGGCAGACGTTCAGCTGGATGTCACCCGTGTATCTCTGCAATTGCGCCACGCCATGCTGATCAAAACGCCGGAGGGAATCGCAACGGCGTTTGCGGACATAGGCGAGAAGCGAAAACACATAGAAGAAGCCCTCAAAGGCTATGAAAACAGCGCTTGGACGCCGGCGGACCGCGAGTTCATTGCCAAAGCCAATGAACTGAATGCGAAGTTCTGGGCCATGGGTGTGGAGAACATGAAGCCCATCCAGGAGGGCAAGGTGGACGAGGCCTTTGCGTTCCTGGTGGAAAAAACCATTCCCGCCCGCAACGAGTACCTGTCCGCGCTGGATGCCGAGAAAAAGCGCCAAAGCGGGAAACTGGTCGCGGAAATTGAGCTGATCGAGAGCAATGTCCACGTAACCCGAAATTTGCTCGTTGGGGCAGTCGTATTGGTCGCCGTCGGGCTACTGGGCTTCTCCTGGTACGTTGCGGGCCTGCTGCGTCGCCGCATTGCACAGGCTCAGGTGGTGGCCGAGCACGTGCGAGACGGTAATCTCATGACCCAGGTGGTGGACTCCGCCAACGATGAAGTCAGCCCGCTCCTCAGTGCCTTGAGGGCGATGCAAGACGCCTTGGTGCGGGTGGTCAGTGGGGTGCGGCAAGGGTCGGAAGGCGTTGCCGCGGCAAGCTCACAAATTGCCCAGGGCAATCAGGACCTCAGCGCGCGCACGGAAAGCCAGGCCAGTGCACTGGAGCAAACCGCAGCCTCAATGGAGCAACTGAGCGCAACGGTCAAGCAGAACGCCGACAACGCCCGGCAAGCCAACCAGCTGGCCATGAATGCCTCCACGGTCGCTACGCAAGGTGGCGAGGTGGTGGGGCAGGTGGTGCAGACCATGAAGGGCATCAACGAGTCCAGCCGCAAAATTGCGGACATCATCAGTGTGATCGACGGAATTGCATTCCAGACCAACATTTTGGCCCTCAATGCGGCGGTGGAAGCTGCCCGCGCGGGCGAGCAGGGGCGGGGGTTTGCCGTCGTGGCCAGTGAAGTCCGAAGCTTGGCCGGTCGCAGTGCAGAAGCGGCCAAGGAAATCAAGCTGCTTATTAGCACCAGCGTCGAGCGGGTGGAGCAAGGCACCATGCTGGTGGACAAGGCGGGCGTCACAATGACCGAGGTGGTTCAGAGCATCCGCCGTGTTACCGACATCGTGGGCGAGATCAGTTCGGCCAGCTCCGAGCAAAGTGCCGGTGTCTCTCAGATCGGTGAGGCTGTGACGCAGATGGACCATGCGACACAGCAGAATGCGGCCTTGGTGGAAGAAATGGCCGCCGCTGCGTCCAGCCTGAAAACGCAAGCGCGGGATTTGGTAGATGGTGTTGCGGTTTTCCAGATTTCTGCCAATCAGAGCAGCTTGCGCTCGCCCCCCTCCCAGCCCGCAGCGCGTCCCGCATTGAAGGCACCAGCGCCCAGAGTTCTGAATCACAGTGCGCCTGTCAAGTCGACCTTGGGCGCGCACAAAGCCCCCCCTTCGCAAGCGCCCGCCGTGGCGCCCAAAACCAGCGCCAAAATCACCCCTGCCGGGGGTGATGAGGATTGGGAAACTTTTTAAGCCAAATAGGCCGCTGGCCCGCGTGGAATGTGCGCCAGTAGCTCCTGATTCAGGAGCGCCTCGGTTGCTTTTGGGGCTTACACGCCGCGCGCGCGGTCCGCGTGGAACTGCTGGATGAAGGCGCCAAAGCGGCCTGCGTCCAGCGAATCGCGGATTTCTTGCATCAGATTCAGGTAGTAGTGCAGGTTGTGCACGCTGGCCAGCATGGGGCCCAGCATCTCGCCGCAGCGGTCCAGATGGTGCAGGTAGGCGCGGCTGAAGCCCTCGCGTCCGCCGTTGGCCCAGCTCACTCCGCTTGATCCGGCGCATGCGTAGCAGGTGCAGGTCACGTCCAGCGGTTGCTCGTCGCTCTTGTGGCGCGCATTGCGAATCTTCAGATCGCCATAGCGGCTGAACAGCGTGCCGTTGCGCGCATTGCGTGTGGGCATCACGCAGTCAAACATGTCGATGCCGTTTTGCACACCGGCAATCAGGTCTTCCGGTGTACCCACACCCATCAGGTAGTGCGGTTTGTGCTTGGGCAGCTTGGGGCCCACGTGCTTGAGCACACGCATCATGTCTTCCTTGGGCTCGCCCACGCTCAGACCGCCTACGGCGATACCCGGAAAGTCCAGCGCTTCTAGCCCAGCCAGTGACTCGTCACGCAGGTGCTCAAACATGCCGCCCTGCACGATGCCAAACAGCGCGTTGGGGTTGTTCAGGCGCGCAAACTCGTCCTGGCAGCGCTTGGCCCAGCGCAGGCTGAGTTCCATCGAGCTGCGAGCTTCGCGCTCGGTGGTGATCTGGCCTTTGGTCTTGGGCTCCACCGACAGGTAGGGTGTGCACTCGTCAAACTGCATCACGATGTCGGAGTTCAGCGTGGTCTGGATCTGCATGCTTATCTCGGGCGTGAGGAACAGCTTGTCGCCATTGACCGGAGACGCGAACTTCACGCCTTCCTCGCTGATTTTGCGCATCTCGCCCAAGCTCCACACCTGAAAACCGCCCGAGTCGGTCAGGATGGGTTTGTCCCATTTCTCGAACTGGTGCAGGCCGCCAAATTTTTCCACCACGTCCAGGCCGGGGCGCATCCACAGGTGGAAGGTGTTGCCCAGAATGATCTGGGCGTTCATGTCGGTCAGGCTCTGTGGCGTGACGCCCTTGACCGTGCCGTAGGTGCCCACGGGCATGAAGATGGGGGTCTCGACGATGCCATGGTTCAGGGTGAGGCGGCCGCGGCGGGCATGGCTGCCTAGGTAGGCGCCGTCGGCGCTGGCGGGGTCGTTGTTCAGGAGTTCAAATTTCAGCATGGTCGTATGGTCTGGGGTGAAGGCAGGCGCGTCAAGCCGCGCGCTGAAGGAGCATGGCGTCGCCATAGCTGAAGAAGCGGTAGCCACGGGCGATGGCTTCGCGGTACAGGCCCATGATGTGCTCGTAGCCCGCAAAGGCGCTCACCAGCATCATCAGGCTGCTCTTGGGCAGGTGGAAGTTGGTCACCAGCACGTCGATCAGTTGGAACTCAAAGCCTGGGGTGATGAAGATGGTGGTGTCGCCGTTGGCAATCCCCGTCTTGGCCCAGCTCTCCAGCGTGCGCACGGTGGTGGTGCCCACGGCCACCACGCGGCCACCGCGCGCCTTGCAGGCGGCAATGGCGGCCTGGGTTTCGGCGGGCACGTTGTACCACTCGCTGTGCATGTGGTGCTCGGCCAGATTCTCTGTCTTCACGGGCTGGAAGGTGCCTGCGCCCACGTGCAGCGTCACGTGCGCGCGTTGCACGCCCATGGCGTCGAACTGCGCAAACAAAGCCTCATCAAAGTGCAGCGCGGCGGTGGGCGCGGCCACGGCGCCGGGGTTTTTGGCAAACACGGTCTGGTAGCGCTGCACGTCCTCGGGCGAATCGCTGTGCGTGATGTAGGGGGGCAGCGGAACATGCCCGTGGCGTTCCATCAGCGTGTAGGGGTCATCGCCGCGGTCGTTGCTCAGCACAAAGCGGTAGATGGGGCCGTCCACATTGGGCCAGCGGCCTAGTAGCGTGGCGCAGAGGCCATCCTCCTGGCCAGGGGCGCAGGTCATCTTGATGGTCGCGCCCACCTCGGGCTTTTTGCTCACCCGCATGTGGGCGGCCACCTGGTTGCCGCCCAGCACGCGCTCGATCAGCAGCTCCACCTTGCCGCCCGTGGACTTTTCGCCAAACAGGCGGGCGTTGATCACTTTGGTGTCATTGAAGACCAGCAGGTCACCGGCCTTCAAGAGGCTGGGCAGCTCGCGGAAGATGCGGTCCACCGAAGCGACGCCCGTGCCATCCAGCAGGCGGGAGCCCGAGCGCTCGGCCGCGGGGTGCTGGGCAATCAGGGTTTCGGGGAGTTCAAAGTCAAAGTCGCTCAGGGCGAAGGCACGCTCGGTGCCGGGGAAGAAGGCTTGCATGGTGCTTGAGGGCCGGACGGGCCCGTTCCAAGGGAAAAAGACAGGGCAGAATTGTCCCATGCCCAAGAAACCCGCCGCCCGCACCGATGACAGCGCCGGGGAAGCTGCGGCTGGCGGGGCGGTGACCACCAAATCTCCCGCGCAAAAGGCGCTGGAGAAACTGGGCCTGAAGCGCGACATCGACCTGGCGCTGCACCTGCCGCTGCGCTACGAGGACGAGACCCGCATCGTCAAGCTGACCGAGGTGCGCGAGGGCCAGCAGGCGCAGATTGAGGCCGTGGTGACGCACCAGGAGGTAACGTTTCGCCCGCGCCGCCAGCTCATCGTGACAGTGGACGACGGCTCGGACACCTGCACGCTGCGCTTCTTCAGCTTTTATGGCTCGCAGCAAAAGGCGCTGGCCGTGGGCAACCGCATCCGCGTGCGCGGCGAGGTCAAGGGCGGCTTCATGGGCCGCACCATGCTGCACCCCAGCTTTCGCGCGGCGGGGGGCGAGCTGCCCACGGCGCTCACGCCCATCTACCCCACGGTGGCCGGGCTGCCCCAGCCCTACCTGCGCAAGGCCGTGTTGGCGGGGCTGGCGCGCTCGGATTTGTCCGACACCTTTGCGCCCGGTGATCTGGACGTGTTGCACCACGGAATAGGCCACCAGCCCTTATGGACACTGCGCCAGGCGCTACACTTTTTGCACCATCCCACGCCCGATGTGTCGCTGGATACGCTGCAGGACCACAGCCACCCGGCCTGGCAGCGCCTGAAGGCCGAGGAGCTGCTGGCCCAGCAGCTGAGCCAGTTGCAAAGCCGGCGTGAGCGCGCCGCCCTGCGCGCGCCCATGCTGCAGGCGGTGCTGGGCGGCACGTTGCATGCGCGCCTGTTGGCCACGCTGCCGTTTGGGCTAACGGGTGCACAGCAGCGTGTGGGCGCAGAGATCGCCCACGACATGGCCCGGCACATCCCCATGCACCGCCTGCTGCAGGGCGATGTGGGCGCGGGCAAGACCGTGGTGGCTGCGCTGGCCGCCACCACCTGCATCGACGCGGGCTGGCAGTGCGCACTGATGGCGCCCACCGAGATATTGGCGGAACAACACTTTCGCAAGTTGCTGGGCTGGCTGGAGCCGCTGGGCATCACCACCGCCTGGCTCACGGGCACGCAAAAGACCAAGGAGCGCCGCGCCATGCTGGCGCTGATCGAAAGCGGCGAGGCCCAGCTGGTGGTGGGCACGCACGCCATCATCCAGGAGAAGGTGAAGTTCAAAAACCTGGCGCTGGCCATCATCGACGAGCAGCACCGCTTTGGCGTGGCCCAGCGGCTGGCCCTGCGCAACAAGCTGCAGCACGACACCATGGAGCCGCACATGCTGATGATGACGGCCACACCCATCCCGCGCACGCTGGCCATGAGCTACTACGCCGACCTGGATGTGTCCACGCTGGACGAGCTACCACCCGGGCGCACGCCCATCGTCACCAAGGTAGTGAACGACCACCGGCGTGACGAAGTGGTAGAGCGCATCCGCGGCCAGATCGCCCAGGGTCGACAGGTGTACTGGGTGTGCCCGCTCATCGAAGAGAGCGAGGCGCTGGACCTGACCAATGCCACACAAACCCACGCCGACCTGGCCGAGGCCTTGCAGGGCGCCACGCGCGCCGATGGCCAACCCGTGCTCATCGGCCTGCTGCACTCGCGCATGCATGTGGACGACAAAAAGGCCGTCATGGGCGCCTTTACCGCCGGCTTGATGTCCGTGCTGGTCAGCACCACGGTGATCGAGGTGGGCGTGGACGTGCCCAATGCCTCGCTCATGGTGATTGAACACGCCGAGCGCTTTGGCCTCTCGCAGCTGCACCAGCTGCGCGGGCGCGTGGGGCGCGGTGCGGCGGCCTCGGCCTGCGTGCTGCTGTACTCCACGGGCGACGCACCGCGCCTGGGCGAGGCCGCGCGCGAGCGCCTGCGCGCCATGGCCGAGACCAACGATGGCTTTGAGATCGCGCGCCGTGACCTGGAGATTCGCGGGCCCGGAGAGTTTCTGGGCGCGCGCCAGAGCGGCGAGGCCATGCTGCGCTTTGCCGACTTGGCACAGGACACCGCGCTGCTGGAATGGGCCCGTGCCGAAGCCCCCATGCTGCTGGACCGCTACCCCCACCTGGCCCACAAACACGTGGCGCGCTGGCTGGGTGGCAAGGCGGAGTACCTCAAGGCCTGAGAACTCCGCCGTGCGCGGTGCCTACATCCCCTTGCAGGCTTCCAGAGACATCAACCGCGTGTAGGTTTCTCCACCCGCCTTGTTAGCCAGCGCGCCTTTGCTGAAATAGCTCCAGACCTTGGCTGCCTGGCTGCCGGGAGGAATTTGCTTGGTCAGCTGTTTCTTGGCGATCTTGAGCGTGACCTTGCCCGCCATCTGGCAAGCCTGGGCCGTACTGATGTTCCCGCCACCCTCTCCGGATTCCGAGATCAGTTGGCCCAGTACGCCATCCTTTTCGGCCGCGATCAGGCAGTTGGTCATCTTGATGCTGTCTTCCACCATGCTTTTGATGGCGCCGCATGCCAAGGGCGCCTGCACCATGAACATGGGGGGCGCTGTGAGTGCAAAGCTGGCGGCACATTCTTTGGTGATGGCTTGCTCGGCCGAGCGTTTGGCCACATCGCCCAGGCTTTTGACATCCGACACCAAGCTCACGATCTCTTCGGGAATCTGGCAGTAGAAGCCGGATTTGAACTCGCTGGCACAGGCCGAGACCTCGCCGGTAATGGCGTTGCTGTGCGTGGCGTTGATCACCTGCGCCATCCCGATCAGGCCGCCCGACAAGGGGTCGGGAAAGAACTTGGAATACGAGCTGCAGTTGTTGCGCATCATGTCGATCACCAGAGTGGCAAATGCGGCGGTCTGGTTGGCCACATCCACGGCGGTGTTGGCTACCGTGTTGGCGGCCATCACGGTGCCACTGGCGATGGTGTTGGCCAGCTGGGTGGTGCCCCCGGCCACGGTATTGGCGGCGTTGGTGACACCGTTGGCCGTGGCATTGGCTGCAATAACTGCTGCGTTTGCCACCGTGTTGGCAGCCATCACTGTACCGTTGGCCACGGTGTTGGCGGCGTTGGTGATCCACTGACCGGGCGATTGCCTGGGGTTCTTGTAGTAGCCCACGTTCCAGTTGGCGTCGCCCCTGCGGGTGGCCGGGTTCTTGCCGGGGTACATGACGAGATTGCCGTCGTCCTGCACGATCAGGTAGAAGTCGCCGCTGCGCGGACCTGAAGGGCAGACGATGCCGCCCTTGTTGTCGGCGGGGCCGGTGCCGGCATAAGTACAGAGGTTGCCGTCACCCTGAAAGATGGTGAAGTACTGACCAGCGGGGGCAGGGACGTTGCGGCTGCACCAGTTCAGGCCGGGGTAGGTAGGGTCCTGCGGACTTCCCACCTTGTAGACACAGAAGTTTCCGTCGCCCTGCTGGACGGCGATGTAGGCCCGCGAGGCAGATCTCAGGTACTGATCGGTGGAAAGCCAGTCTCCCTTGCGCAAATACTGGCGGCCATGGCCCGAGCTGGGAGGTCCTGCTTCAAACGCGTTTTCCACCCCGGGCATGGCAAAGCGGCCTTCGGTTCGGCCGATATTTTGATAGTGCTGCACCAGGGTCAGCGCATTCAGGCGAAAGGCGTTGCGCAGGTCGGAGTAGCGGTTGGCATAGAACTCCGGGTCCACGCCCAAAGCCAGCGCTTCGCTCAGTGCCTTGCGGCTGGGCAGGCGACCTTCTCTGCTACCGTTTTCTCGCCAGTGCCGGGTCAATGCCCCGAAGTTGGTGCCAAAGGCTTTGGCGAGGTCGGGGTAGTACTGGCGGTAGAAGTCCGGGTCAAACCCCATCGGCATGTCGAAGGGTGTGTCCTGTGGCGTGGTGTCACGGGTTTCTTTGAAGCCCTGGTTGACGTAGTAGTTCAACACGGCTTCGTAGCTGCGGATGTTGCGGTCCCACAGGATGTCCGGGTTGCGCGCCTGGTAGGCCGGTAGGCTGAAGACGAAGCTGCTTTGGCGGCCTTCCTTGATGCCGTAGTTCAGCCAGTGTTGCTTGGCGGCTTCGGTGTTGTTCGGGCCAAAGGCCGCTAGCAGGTCGGGGTACCGGTTAAGGTAGAACGTGGGGTCCAGCACCATCAGGCGTCGGTCCTGGGCGTGCACGGCGCTTGCGCACACCGCCAGCAGGGCCACGGCGGCCAGGCTTTTGAACAGGGCGATGCGCCGTACCAGCGCGATCAGGTGTTGTATCCACACAGGGCTTCTCCTTGAAAACGGGCCGCAGAGGACCACGAGTGCGGATTTTCAAGAACCCTGCGCGTCCTGTATGTCCCCTGTATGTGCTACATACTGCGGGTCCTTCCCTTGTCTGTTTTTGTTACAACCACCGCATGGTTTCCTTTTCGCGACGCGTACCGATCCCCCGCTTGGCCGTGGTCTGGGTGGCTTGCGCCGTGCTGATGCTGACCCTGGGTGTGTGGTGGCTGCAGGGGCCGACGCATGGTGCCCGCCCTGCGCGGGACGCTTCCGTCCACCTCACTCGTGCGGAGGTGCTGCAGCAGGCCCAGGCCCTGGAAAAACCCGCCCCCACCATGGTGGACAGCCGCGCGTTGGTTGGCCTGTGGCAACCGGTAGCACTGCCCTTTGGGCATTCGTCGGACCTGCTGGGCCAGGCCGACATGACACAGCCCCATGCCACGCGCACTACTTGGTACCGGCTGGCCGTGCCAGACTTTGAACCGGGTGCTGCGCCCCTGATGCTCTACACCGCGCGCACCAAGGCTTACGGCCCCATGGCCGTGTATGTGGACGGGGTGAGGGTCTATCAGTGGCAGCTGGAGGGCGCCCTTTGGTACTGGGACCCGCAGCTGATTGCCGTTGACGCGGGCAGCCGGTTGACGCAGCCACGGGAAATTTTGTTCCGCATGCAGCACAGCGCCCAGACGCATACCGCGCTGGCCTCGGTCTGGCTCGGCCCCATTGGCGCACTGAAATGGCGCTTTGAGGCCCGCCAGTGGCTGCAACTGCACACGCCGGCCATGAGCGGCGGGGCTTTTTTGGCGGTGGGTTTTTTTGCATTTTTCATCTGGGCGCGCGGTAAGAGTGCGCCGGGCTATGGCCTGTTTGCACTGCTGGCGGTGTTGTCGTTTGTGCGCGCGCTGCATTTTTATGTGGATGTGCAGGTGGCCGACGACTGGTTTTCCTGGCTCACCGTCAACTCGCTGTTCTGGTTGATCACGGCCGTGCATTTCTTGCAGATGCTGCTGCACCGTCAGCGCCAGCGTTGGCTCACGCGCAGCCTGCTGGGGCTTAGTGCGGTCGTGTTGCTGGTGACCTTGCCCGGGGTGGGGGGCTTGCCCAACTCGCCGCAGATCACCCCGCTGATCTACCCGTTTGCCATGCTGGCGGGGCTGACGGTGGCAGGCCTGGGTATCCGCCTGTCGTGGGGGCGTTCGCTGGACGGCATGCTGCTGGCCGTGGGCACGGCAGTCAGCACACTGTTTGGTTTGAACGACTGGGCCATCCAGAGCAATTTTCTGGACCCCGAGAGCTGGTACCTGGGGCCCTACGCCAATCTGCTGAACTTCATGGTCTTCAGCTACCTGATGCACCGCCACTACATGAACGCCCTGCTGCGGGTGGAGCACGCCAACCAGGAACTGGCCCACAAGCTGCGCGAGCGCGAGGACGCCCTGACCGAAAGCTATGGCCGCCTGCGCAAGATCGAGCACAAGCAGACCGTTGCCCATGAACGACAGCGCCTGATGCAGGACATGCACGACGGCCTGGGCTCGTCGCTGCACAGCGCGCTGCGGGCCATCGAAAAAGGCCAGGTCGCCGAGGCCGCGGTGGCCGATATCTTGCGCGGCTGCATTGACGACCTGCACCTCACCATCGACTCCATGGAACCAGTGGATGCAGACCTGCTATTGCTGCTGGCCACCCTGCGCTACCGCCTGGGGCCGCGCCTGCAGACGGCTGGCATTGCGCTGAAATGGGGGGTGCAGGACATTCCCCCCGTGACCTGGCTGGACCCGCGGCGCGCCCTGCATGTGCTGCGCATCCTGCAGGAAGCGCTGACCAACACCTTCAAACACACCGAGGCCACCGAGATCACGGTTTCCACCGGCCAGGACGGCGAGGGCGTGTTCGTCTGCATTGCCGACAATGGGCCGGGCTATGACACTGCGGCCGCTCTGCAAAGCGGGGGCAAAGGCTTGGCCAACCAGGGTCGGCGTGCGCAGGCCATTGGCGCCCGGGTGTCATGGGCCAGTTCTCCCCAGGGTGCGACGACCACGTTGTGGCTGCCGCTGCTCGCTCCTTTTGCCGATTCCCGGCCCGCATCGCTATGAACGTCGCCAGCAGCATCCGCGTCGCCATCGTCGAAGACGACATGGACTTTTTGAACGCCCTGACCCAAACCGTGCAAGAAGAAGTGGATATGGAGCTTGCGGGCACCGCCAGCACACGCTCGGCGGGCTTGGACCTGTTGCAGGGGCCGCCCGCCGACATCCTGATCGTTGACCTGGGCCTGCCCGACGGTTCGGGCATCGATGTGATTCGCGCGGCGGCCACGCTGTGGCCGGACTGCAGCACCATGGTCAGCACCACCTTTGGTGACGAGGCCCATGTGATCCGCTCCATCGAAGCTGGTGCCACCGGCTACCTGCTCAAGCACCGCGAGCCCGAGCGCCTGGCCGCCGAGATTCGCAGCCTGTTCAGCGGTGGCAGCCCCATCAGTCCGCTGATCGCCCGCCATGTGCTGACCCGGTTCCGGCAGTCCGGCCGCGAACGCACAGGGGGCGAGCGCAGCGACGGGGCCGACGAGACCAGGCCGCTCACCAGTCTGTCGGCGCGTGAGCAGGAGGTGCTAGAGCTGATCACCAAGGGCTTCACGGCGGACGAGATCGCAAACCTGATGCAAATCTCGCGCTACACGGTGCTGACCTTTGTGCGCCGCATCTACAAAAAGCTCAATGTCAGCTCCAAGGCGGAAGCGATTTACGAGGCGCGCGCCCAAGGCCTGCTACGCTAAGCTAGGGCTATCCCGGTGGCCGAGGCGGCAGTTTTGTACAAAAATAGGGGCTAGCCCCCGTCTGCACTGCGCCGGTAGCTCCTAAAACAATAGCGTACAGTCGTTGCCAAGAAAGCCCGTTCATGCCTTCCACTGCCAATCCCGCGTTCAACCCTGAGCTTGACCTGCTGTTGGAGCGTGTGGTGCCCATTGCCCCTGCGCTGGTCTGGGCCGCCTGGACCCAGCCCCAGCACGTGGTGCATTGGTTCACCCCCGCGCCATGGACCACGGTGGACTGCGAGATTGACCTCCGCCCCGGCGGCATCTTCCGCACCACCATGCGCTCGCCCGAGGGCCAGGACAACGACCACACCGGCTGCTACCTGGAGGTGGTGGAGCAACAGCGCCTGGTCTGGACCGACGCCCTGGGCCCGGGCTACCGCCCTGCCAGCAACCCCTTTGTCACCGCCAGCGTCACCCTCCAACCCGAGGGCACTGGCACCCGTTACACCGCGCTGGTGCAGCACAAGGACGTGGCTACCCGCCAGCAGCACGAGACCATGGGCTTTGCCCACGGCTGGAGCACCGCGCTGGACCAGCTGGTCGCCTACATGCAGGGGCTGCGCGCATGAGCGAGTCGTGGCAATGGATCATCTGGCTGGTGGGCGCAGCCGCCGTCATGGTGGGGGGGCTGTATGGCTACCTGGAGTACCAGGCCTCCTTGCTGAAAACCCGCACCACGGCCATCCCCGGTGGCCTGCGTTTCAGCGCCCATGGATTCAGTGTGGAGGTGCACCGCGGTGCGCAGCAGGTGGTGGTGCAAACCGACCGCGGGCGCTATGTGCACCAGGCGCTGGAAGGGGGCGAGGAGCAGGAACAGGACGGCAGCCTGTCGGTGACCCTGCCTGCGCCGGGTCTGCGCATCGAGGTGTCGCGCGCCATGCGCAAGCTGCCCGACCAGGAAGAGGCCCAGCCCACGGGGCTGTGCACCATCGAATTCCACGCGTCTGACGAAATGGCTTTCACGGCGCAGGGCAAGACGGGTGGCGAGCGCTCGGCGCTGCGCATGGACCATGTGCACGAAAAAATCGCCATGGGCTTTAACCAGTTTGCCGGCCAGGTACGCATGTGGGTAGAAAAGCTGGAGAAGAACCTGGCGCACCAGGCCCAGTTGGCGCAGCAGAAGCTGGACGCTGAGGCGGCCGAGATCGCACGCGCCGCCCGTGCCCAAAAGGCTGCGGCGCAGGCCCCGATGAACGAGATAGACCCCGCCGATCAGATCGTGCAATGGCGTAGGACGGCCGGATTCAGTGGCACCAGCGAAGTGGGCTACACCCCCGACGGCAAGATTGATTGGTTCATTGACCTCGATACGCGCGGCCGCATTACGTTGTATGCGAACAAGCTGGTGATTCACACCAACCTGCTGGGCGCCACGGTGGTCTCGCTGGGCGCCGAGCTGGAGATCGGTGTGCGCGACGAATACTGGTCCGAGGCCGAGCCCGAGCTGCAGGTGTTCCGTCTGTTCAAAGGCGCGCACTCCGACGTGCGCCGCGCCTGGAAAGAGCGCATCGAGATTTTGTGCGACAAGCTGCGCAGCGGTGAAATTTCGGTACGCTGAAGGGCGCGTGGTTTCTCCGTTACGTACGCGCTGGCTGGCGTTGGCCGGGAATACGCGGGGAGTGCTGCTGGTGATACTGGCCATGGCTTGCTGGGCGGTCTTGGACGCGTGCAATAAGCGGCTGATGGCCCAGGGCATTGCGCCCAAACAAGTGCTGTTTTTGCAGGCCACGGTCGTGCTGGCTATGCTGGCGCCCGTGGTGGCGTGGACGCGCGGGCGCATCGTCGCCACGCGCCAGCCGCGCATCCACCTGCTGCGTGCGGTGTTTATCGTCACCTCGGCCTGGTGTGCGGCCTACGCGGTCTCTCACCTGCCGCTGGCCGAGGCCAGTGCCTACCTGATGACGGGCTCGCTGTTCATGCTGCCCATGGGCGTGTGGTTCCTGCGCGAGCAGCCGCACTGGCTGCGCTGGAGTGGCGTGGTGGTGGGCTTTGGCGGTGTGCTGGTCATCCTGCAACCTGGGGCGGAGGCGTTTCACCCGGCGGCCCTGGTGGCGCTGTTTGGCGCCCTCATGGAGTCCATGCTGGGCGTGGTGCTGAAGAAATACTCGGGCCAGGAGCACCCGATTGCGGTGCTGACCTGGAGCCAGGTGGCCTGCTGGCTCACCTTTGGCGTGTTCTCGGGTTTCAGCCTGCCCAGCGTGCCGCTGGCTCTGTGGCCGCTGCTGCCGGTGGTGGGCGTGGCGGCGGCGGGTATCTACCTGAGTTACTTTTTTGCCTATCGCGCGGGCGATGCCTCGGCGGTGGAGGCGGGCAGCTTCTCGCTGCTGCTGTTCAGCCCCACGCTGGGCTGGCTGCTGTTTGCCGAGGCGCCGGACCTGGCCTTTTGGCTGGGCGCGGGCCTCTTGGTGTGTGGGATTGCACTGGTGATTGTGGAACCCACGGGCCGGGTGGGAGGAGAATAGCGCCATGACCCTGACCGAACTCAAATACATCGTGGCCGTGGCGCGCGAGCGGCACTTTGGCAAGGCGGCCGAAGCCTGCTACGTCTCGCAGCCCACGCTGTCGGTGGCGGTGAAGAAGCTCGAGGAAGAGCTTGACGTCAAACTCTTCGAGCGCAGCGCCAACGAGGTGACCGTGACGCCGCTGGGCGAAGAGATCGTGCGCCAGGCGCAAAGCGTGCTGGAGCAGGCCGCCAATATCAAGGACATTGCCAAGCGCGGCAAGGACCCGCTGGCAGGCCCGCTGAAGCTGGGCGTGATCTACACCATCGCCCCCTATTTGCTGCCCGACCTGGTGCGCCAGGTCATCACCCACAGCCCCCAGATGCCACTGGTGCTGCAGGAGAACTTCACCGTCAAGCTGTTGGAAATGCTGCGCACCGGCGAGATCGACTGCGCGATCCTGGCCGAACCTTTCCCCGACACCGGGCTGGCGCTGGCGCCGCTCTACGATGAGCCGTTTTTTGCCGCCGTGCCTACCAGCCATGCGCTGGCCAAGCAAGACAGCGTGACCACCGAAGAACTCAAGAGCGAGACCATGCTGCTGCTGGGCAATGGGCACTGCTTCCGCGACCATGTGCTGGAGGTATGCCCCGAGTTCGCGCGTTTCTCCAGCGACGCCGAGGGCATCCGCAAGAGCTTTGAAGGCTCGTCGCTGGAGACCATCAAACACATGGTGGCCGCGGGCATGGGCATCACCCTGGTGCCGCGCCTGAGCGTGCCCAAGGACGCGTTTGAGACCAAGAAGCGCCGCGGTGACGAGCCCTTTGTGAAATACCTGCCGGTGCAGGACGGCAAGAACCTGCCCCCACCGACGCGCCGCGTGGTACTGGCGTGGCGGCGCAGCTTTACGCGCTACGAGGCCATCGCCGCGCTGCGCAACGCCGTCTATGGCTGTGAGCTGCCCGGTGTCACGCGCCTGTCCTGATTTTTAAGCAAAATAGGCCTCTAGCCCCCGTATTCATTGCGCCAGCAGCTCCTCTATTCATAGCAATTCTGTGCCTTCTGTTTTCTCCACCAAGCTTTCGCTCTACCTGGATTTGATCCGCTGGAACCGCCCCGCGGGCTGGCTGCTGTTGCTGTGGCCCACGCTCAGTGCGCTGTGGTTGGCGGCGGGCGGCTTTCCGGGTTGGCATCTCATCGCGGTGTTCACGCTGGGCACCATCCTCATGCGCAGCGCGGGTTGCTGTGTCAACGATGTGGCGGACCGCGAGTTCGACAAGCACGTCAAGCGCACGGCCCAGCGCCCGGTCACCAGTGGGCGTATTGGCACGCGCGAGGCGCTGGCTGTGGGGGCCGTGCTGGCGCTGGCCGCCTTTGGCCTGGTGCTGACGACCAACGCCGCCGCCATCGCCTGGTCGTTTGCCGCGCTGGCCGTGGCGCTGGTCTACCCCTACGCCAAGCGCTACGTCTCCATGCCGCAGGCGGTGCTGGGTGTGGCCTTCAGCTTTGGCATTCCCATGGCCTTCGCCGCCATGCTTGGGGCCGTGCCCTGGCAGGCCTGGGGGCTGTTGGTGGGCAATCTGTTTTGGGTGCTGGCCTACGACACCGAATACGCCATGGTGGACCGGGACGACGACCTCAAGATCGGCATGAAGACCTCGGCCATCACGCTGGGGCGCTGGGATGTGCCAGCGGTGCTCACGTTTTATGTCGTCTACCTTGCGTTGTGGTCCTGGCTGGTGCTGCCCGCGCTGAACCGACCCTGGGCCTGGTGGCTTGGCGTGGCCGTGGCTGGGGCCCAGGTGGTCTGGCACGGCACGCTGATTGCCGACCGTGGGCGCGATGGCTGCTTCAAGGCCTTCCGCCTGAACCATTGGGTGGGATTGGCCGTGTTTGTCGGCCTGGCGCTGGCCATCGGGGCGTAAAAAAGCCCGCGCGGGTGAGCCGAGCGGGCTTTGGCGGCCACCGCGCTAGCGGGGCCTGGCTGGGCCGCTTACTTGGCGCTCAGGCACTCTTTCATGAACTTCTTGCGGTCATCGCCTGCGAGGGCCTTGGTCTTGGCGTCTGCATTGCAAGTCTTCATCTTGCTTTGCTGGGCGGTGGCACCGTCGGCAGCGGGGGCGGTTTCTGCCTTGGCACTCAGGCAACTTTTCATGAAGGCTTTGCGCTCATCGCCTGCGAGGGCCTTGGTCTTGGCGTCTGCATTGCAGGTCTTCATCTTGTTTTGCTGCGCGGTAGGTGCCTTTGCGTCAGCGGCGTGTGCGCCACCCACTGCCAATGCCAAACCCAGAGCCATGAGGGAGATCAGTTGTTTCATCAGTCATCCAATCAAAAAGAGGGCAGCGGTGCTGCCGTTGCAGAAAAACCCCAACGGTTTGAAGCTTATAACGAAAAGATGACAGCGCCGTTGACCACCAGACGGGTTTTCGGAGCCGCCCCGTAAAATCGGCAGATGCTCACTGTCAAACACGAACTCCTGCAGGCGCTGGCCGCCTGCCTGGACACCCTCTCCCCCGGCGCGGGTGCCAAAGCCGCCTTTGAATCCCCCAAGGTGGCCGCCCACGGCGACCTGGCCACTACGGCCGCCATGCAACTGGCCAAACCCCTCAAGCAAAACCCCCGTGCGCTGGCCGAGAGCCTGCGCACCGCGCTGTTGGCTACGCCCGTCTATGCCCAATGGGTGCAGGACGTAGAAATCGCCGGCCCCGGCTTTATCAATATCCGCCTCAAGCCCGCCGCCAAACAGGAAATCGTGCGCGAGGTGCTGGGCCAGGCCGATCAGTTTGGCCACCAGCCCTCCAACGGTCAGCGCGTGCTGGTGGAATTCGTATCCGCAAACCCCACAGGCCCTCTGCACGTGGGCCACGGCCGCCAGGCCGCACTGGGCGACGCGATCTGCAACCTGTTGCAAACGCAGGGCTGGGATGTGTACCGCGAGTTCTATTACAACGACGCGGGTGTGCAGATTGGCACCCTGGCCAGCAGCACGCACCTGCGCGCCCAGGGTTTCAAGCCCGGCGATGACCAATGGCCCAGCGGTGAGAAGGCCGCGGCCTACAACGGCGACTACATCGCCGACATCGCGGCCGACTTTCTGGCCGGCAAGACCGTCAAGTCCGACGACCGTGAGTTCACTGCCAGCGGTGACATCAACGATCTGGACGGCATGCGCCAGTTTGCTGTGGCCTATTTGCGCCATGAGCAGGACCTGGATTTACAAGCCTTTGCGGTGAAGTTTGACAACTACTACCTGGAAAGCAGCCTGTACACCAGCGGCCGTGTGGACGACGCGGTCAAGCGCTTGCAAGCCGCTGGCAAAACCTACGAGTTGGATGGCGCGTTGTGGCTCAAGTCCACGGAATACGGTGATGACAAAGACCGCGTCATGCGCAAGCAGGACGGCAGCTACACCTACTTTGTGCCCGATGTGGCGTACCACATCGCCAAGTGGGAGCGCGGCTTCACCAAGGTGGTGAACATCCAGGGTACCGACCACCACGGCACCATCGCACGGGTGCGCGCCGGCCTGCAGGCGGCGGGCGTGGGCATTCCCCAGGGCTACCCCGACTACGTGCTGCACACCATGGTGCGTGTGGTCAAGGGGGGTGAAGAGGTCAAGATCAGCAAACGCGCGGGCAGTTATGTGACGTTGCGTGATCTGATCGAGTGGACCAGCAAGGATGCGGTGCGCTTCTTCCTGCTCTCGCGCAAGCCCGATACCGAGTACACCTTCGACGTGGATTTGGCCGTGGCCAAGAACAACGACAACCCGGTCTACTACGTGCAGTACGCGCATGCGCGCATCTGCTCGGTGTTGGCCACCTGGGGTGGCGATGTGGCCAGCTTGAAGACGGTGGACTTGTCGGCGCTGCAAAGCCCGCAGGCCCAGGCGTTGATGCTGTTACTGGCCAAATACCCCGAGATGCTGACCGCGGCGGCCGCCGACGAGGCGCCGCATGACGTGACCTTCTACCTGCGCGAACTGGCCGCCAGCTACCACAGCTATTACGATGCCGAACGCATCCTGGTGGACGACGAAGCGGTGAAACTGGCGCGTCTGGCGCTGGTCGCGGCCACGGCGCAGGTGTTGCACAATGGCCTGGCTGTGCTGGGCGTGAGTGCCCCGCAAAAAATGTGATCCAACTGATTGAAGAGAAAGCAGCGCATGAAGTTTGAACGTGGCGGAACCATTGTCGGTTTCATTGTGGGCGTGGTGGTGGGCCTGGGGGCCGCATTGGCCGTGGCGGTGTACGTCACCAAGGTGCCGGTGCCGTTCATGAACAAGAGCCAGAGCCGCAGTGCCGACCAGGACGCGGCCGAAGCCCAGAAGAACAAAAACTGGGACCCCAACGCGCTGCTCTACGGCAAGAACCCGGCCCCCGCCGTGCCCACGGCCACCGCACCGGCATCTGCCGCGTCGGGCGCCAAGACGGCGGCCAAGCCAGACGCAAAGACCGAGGCCAAGGCGGAAGCCAAAACCGACCCCAAGGCAGACGCCAAGACTGCGGCCAAGCCGGATGCCAAGGGCGAACTCAAGCCCGCCGTGTCGGCAGACCCCCTGGGTGATCTGGCCAAGGCCAAGGCCGGTACAGCCGCCGAAGGCGACGCGTTCTCCTATTTTGTGCAGGTAGGCGCCTTCCGTACGGCCGAAGACGCCGAGGCGCACCGCGCCAAGCTCTCGCTGAGCGGCATCGAGACCAAGATTTCCGAGCGCGAGCAGTCGGGCCGGCCGGTGTTCCGGGTACGCGTAGGCCCGTTTGACAAAAAGGACGATGCCGACAAGGCCAAAGACAAGCTGGACAAGAGCGGTCTGGAAACCGCCTTGGTGCGCGTGCAGCGCTAAGCGGCGCTGGAACTTTCCCCGCCCAGTCCACTCACATCCGGGCACTTTGGAGCTTTTGAACCCATGAAACGTCGCGAATTTACCCAAGCCGCCACTGGCGCTGCCTTTGCATCCTCCGCCCTGTGGGCCAGCAGCGCCCAGGCGCAGGCCAAAGGCCCACAGCCCGGCACCGATTACCAGCCCGTGGACCCGCGCGCTCCGGTGGAAGCACCCGCTGGCAAGGTCGAAGTGGTGGAGTTCTTTTGGTACAGCTGCCCCCACTGCAATGCGTTCGAGCCCACGCTGCAAGCCTGGATTCCCAAGCTGCCCAAGGATGTGTCCTTCCGCCGTGTGCCCGTGGCCTTCCAGGATAGTTTTGTGCCCCAGCAGCGCCTGTACTACGCGCTCGAAGCCATGGGCCTGGTGGAGAAGCTGCACGCCAAGGTGTTTGCCGCCATCCACGTCGAGAAGCTGAACCTCAGCGGTGGCGACGCCATCGTCGAGTGGGTGGCCAAGCAGGGCGTGGACAAGGCCAAGTTTGTCGAGCAGTACGGTTCGTTCAGCGTGGCCACCAAGGCTACCAAGGCTGCCCAACTGCAAAACGCTTACAAGGTCGAAGGCGTGCCCGCCCTGGGCGTGGCAGGTCGCTTTTATACCGATGGCTCCATCGCCGGCAACATGCAGCGCGCGCTGCAGATCGTGGACGCGTTGATCGTCCAGGCGCGCACCGCTCGCTAAAAAACGCCCCTCTGCACGCGCCGCAGAGGGATCCCACAGGGCTAGAATGATTTGTCATTCAACCCCTTTGTGGAGAGTCTTCCCATGGCACACCCCAAGTACCGGCTGGTCACCCGCAGTGATTTTGATGGGCTGGTGTGCGCAGTCCTGCTCAACGAGCTGGACCTGATCGACGACATCAAGTTCGTCCACCCCAAAGACATGCAGGACGGCAAGGTGGAGGTGTCCGACCGCGACATCACCACCAACCTGCCGTACGTGCCGGGCGTGCACCTGGCCTTTGACCACCATGAGTCGGAGACGGTGCGCAACACCGGTGAGCGCCCCAACCACATCATCCTGCCCGATGCCGACTCGGCCGCGCGCGTGGTGTTTGACCACTATGGCGGCGCCAGCCGCTTCCCGGCGCGCTTCCACGACATGATGGAAGCGGTGGACAAGGGCGACTCGGCCCGCTTCAGCCACGACGAAATCATGGCCCCCACGGGATGGGTGCTGCTGAATTACCTGATGGATTCGCGCACCGGTCTGGGCCGCTTCCGCGAATTCCGCGTCAGCAACTACCAGCTGATGATGGATTTGATTCAGTACTGCCGCCACCACGGCATCGACGACATCCTGCAGCTGCCCGACGTGGTGGAGCGCGTGGAGCTGTATTTCGACCATGCCGCCAAGGCCAAGGAGCAACTGTTGCGTTGCTCCACCGTGCATGGCAACCTGTTGGTGCTGGACCTGCGCAACGAAGACACCATCTTTGCGGTGAACCGTTTCATGGTCTACGCGTTGTTCCCGCAGACCAATATCTCCATCCACGTGTTGTGGGGCTTGCAAAAGCAAAACACCGTGTTTGCCACCGGCAAATCCATCACCAACCGCACGTCGAAGACCAATATTGGCGACCTGATGCTCAGCTACGGCGGGGGTGGCCACGCCAATGCGGGCACCTGCCAAGTGGAGAACGACCGCGCAGCAGACGTGTTGCAGGCGCTGATCGCCAAAATTAACGCCGACGGCTGAGTCGGCCAGGGCGCGAAATGCGCAAAGCGCTCGGTACAATGGCCGAAGCGCTTTTGAGCAAGTTTCGTGCCTTTATGAAAAATACCCTTTTGTCGGTGTCCTTGTGGCTGGCTCTGTCCAGCGTGGTGGGGCACGCCTGGGCCGAAAAGGCCGACCGAAACAAGCCCATGAACGTGGAGGCCGACGCCCTGCGCTACGACGACGTCAAGCAGGTCAGCGTGTTCAGCGGCCATGTGGTGCTGACCAAGGGCAGCATCTTGATCCGTGGCGCCCAGATCGAGGTGCGCCAGGACCCCGATGGCTACCAGTACGGCCTGGTCACCGGCTCGACCGCCACGCCGGCGTTTTTCCGGCAAAAGCGCGAAGGCCTGGATGAATTCATTGAGGGCGACGGAGACACCATTGAATACGACGGCAAGGCCGACACCGTGCGCTTTGTCAAAAAAGCCCAGTTGCGCCGCCTGCGCGGGGCCACGCTGGCCGATGAGGTAACGGGCGCCGTCATCCTCTACGAAAACCTGACCGACAAATTCACTGTGGATGGTGCCCCCAAGACCGCTGCCGCCCCGGCCGGCCGTGTGCGCGCCATGCTGACGCCCAAACCCGAGGCCGAAGCTGCCCCTGCTGTGTCCCAACCCAGCCCGACCCTGCGCGCTACGCCACAACTTGAGAAGGCCGCCCAGTGAGCGAGCCCACCCAAGAAGCCCCGGACACCAGCACCGGGCGGCTGGAAGCCCGGCATTTGCAAAAGTCGTACGGCAAGCGCCAGGTGGTGAAGGACGTGTCGCTCACCGTGCGCACTGGCGAGGTGGTTGGCTTGCTAGGCCCCAACGGCGCGGGCAAAACCACGTCGTTCTACATGATCGTGGGCCTGCTGCGCGCCAGCGCGGGGGACATCACCATCGACGGCCATTCCATCGAGCACATGCCCATTCACCGCCGCGCGCGGCTGGGGCTGGGCTACCTGCCGCAAGAAGCCTCGATATTCCGTAAACTGAATGTGGAAGACAACGTGCGCGCCGTGCTAGAGCTGCAGCGCGACGACGCAGGCAACCCGCTCAAGTCGGCCGAGATTGAGGCACGCCTGACCGCGCTCTTGCAAGACCTGCGCGTGGAGCACCTGCGCGAGTCGCCCTCGCTGGCCCTGTCGGGCGGCGAGCGCCGCCGTGTGGAGATTGCGCGTGCGCTGGCCACGCGGCCGCGCTTCATCCTGCTGGACGAACCGTTTGCCGGCATCGACCCGATTGCGGTGATCGAGATCCAGCGCATCATCAACTTCCTCAAGGGCCGTGGCATCGGCGTGCTCATCACCGACCACAACGTGCGCGAGACCCTGGGCATCTGCGACCACGCCTACATCATCAGCGACGGCCATGTGCTGGCGCAGGGCACCCCCTCCGAGATCGTGAACAACGCCGATGTGCGCCGCGTCTATCTCGGTGAGCATTTCAAAATGTGATGAAGCAGGGCCTCTCGCTACGCGTCTCCCAACACCTGGCGCTCACGCCCCAGTTGCAGCAGTCCATCCGTCTGCTGCAGCTCTCCACGCTGGAGCTGAGCCAGGAGGTGGAGCAGATGCTGGACGAAAACCCCTTTCTGGAGCTGACCGAAGAGCGGGCCGAGCGCGAGGACTTCGGCCTGAACGCGGTGGACGCCACGGTGAGCGAGGGTGACCGCCTGTCCGAGAACAGCGAAGTCGATTACGCGCCCAACGCGGTGGCGGACTACGCCACCTCCACCAGCACCAGCAGCAATGACGAAGAAACCACGCCGCTGAGCAGCAGCGACGAGCCCAATTGGGAAGGCGATGGCACCACCGAGATGACGCCCGACGACGGCGAGTGGGGTGTGGATGCCAAGGCCCGGGCCAACAACCTGGGTGACGACGAAGAGAAAGACGCTACTGAGCTCGCGCGCTCGGCCGAGTCGCTGCAGACCTTTTTACACCGCCAGGCCCTGAGCCTGCGCACCAATGCCACCGACGCAGCCGCGCTGCGCTTCCTCATCGAATCGCTCAATGACGATGGCTACCTGGAAGACCCGCTGGAAGAGTTGGCGCGCAGCCTGAACCCTGGTGACG
The DNA here is from genome assembly GCF_056405715.1 of Rhodoferax sp. P1_F3. Classification (NCBI taxonomy): domain Bacteria; kingdom Pseudomonadati; phylum Pseudomonadota; class Betaproteobacteria; order Burkholderiales; family Comamonadaceae; genus Rhodoferax; species Rhodoferax sp. P1_F3. Next base: position 189,267 of record NZ_JBFUBO010000008.1, read on the forward strand.
AAGAACAGTTGCAGGACCTGGTGCACCATTTCACCGTGGCGCTGGGCCTGCTGCACAGCCTGGAGCCTGTGGGCGTGGGGGCGCGGGACCTGGGCGAGTGCCTGCGCCTGCAAGTGGCTTACCTGCTGGCCCAGGCCGAGGAAGAGGGCGAGGACGAGCGCGCAGAGGTGCTGCAGGTGGCGCTGGGCATTTGTCGCCAACCCATGGACCTGCTGGCGCGGCGCGACATCAAGCGCCTGGTGCAGATGGGTGTGGGCAGCGACACCCTGGTGCGCGAAGCCATTGCGCTCATCGCGCGGCTGGAGCCCAAGCCCGGGCGCCGCTTTGTGGACGTGGAGCGCAACATCGTGGTGCCCGACGTGCTAGTGGTGGCGATTGGCAAGGCCGGCGGCATCCCCAAATTCCGCGTGCAGCTCAACCCCGAAGTGATGCCGCGCCTTAAGGTGCATGACATTTACGCCAATGTGCTGCGCAACCACCGCGGTGGCCGCGACGGTGCGGGCCACGCCGCGCTTCAGCAGCGTCTGCAAGAGGCACGCTGGTTCATCAAGAACATCCAGCAGCGTTTTGACACCATCCTGCGCGTGAGCACGGCCATCGTGGAGCGGCAGAAAAATTTCTTCACCCACGGCGAGCTGGCCATGCGTCCCCTGGTGCTGCGCGAGATTGCCGATGAGCTGGGCCTGCACGAATCCACCATCAGCCGCGTGACCACGGCCAAGTACATGGCCACGCCGTTTGGCACCTTCGAGCTCAAATACTTCTTCGGCTCGGGCCTGGGCACCGAGAGCGGTGGCAATGCCTCCAGCACCGCGGTGCGCGCGCTCATCAAGCAGTTCATTGCCTCCGAGAGCAGCAAGAAGCCCTTGAGCGACAACCAGATTTCCGACATGCTCAAGGAGCAGGGCATCGAATGCGCCCGGCGCACCGTGGCCAAATACCGCGAGGGCCTGAAGATCGCCCCCGCCTCACTCCGCAAAGCGCTATGAACCAACTGACCCTTTTTCTCCCCTGCGCCGCCGGCGTGGAGGAGTACCTGGCGCCGGAGATCTTGCAGATCACCGGTCTGCCGCCCGGCTGCGTGACCAAGCAGCGCGGCGGCGTGGCCGTGCGCACCTCGTTTGCGCACGCCATGTTGCTCAACCTGTACTGCCGCCTCTCGCAGCGCGTGCTGGTATTGGTGTCGTACACCGAATACCGCAGTGAACAAGACCTGTACCGTGCCGGCCTGCAAGTGCCATGGGAGCAGTGGTTTAGCCCGAAGGAAAGCATCAAGGTCGAGGTGACCGCGCAGCACAGCCCGCTGACCTCGCTGAACTTCGCTGCGCTCAAAGTCAAGGACGCCGTGTGCGACCGTTTCCGCGAAGTGGCGAATGGCGTGCGCCCCGACGTGAACACGCAGTGGCCCGATGTGCGCATCTATGCCCACCTGACCACCGACAGCTGCTCGCTCTACATCGACACCTCGGGCGAGCCGCTGTTCAAGCGCGGCTGGCGCGAGGACAAGGGCGACGCCCCGCTGAAAGAAACCTTGGCCGCCGCCATGATCGCCGCCAGCGGCTGGGCCTCGGGCGATGACGACCTGATGCCGCTGTACGACCCCTGCTGCGGCAGCGGCACGGTGGCCATTGAGGCCGCGCAGATTGCCTGCAACATCGCGGCGGGTTCGCTGCGCCGCTTTGCGTTTGAGAAATACCGGCCCTTCCGCAGCCAGGAATGGGCGGACATGAAGGCCGAGGCCGCCGCCAACGTGGTCAAGCCCGAACCGGGCCAGACCGCGCTGATCTACGGCAGCGATGTGTCGCACCGCATGGTGGACTTTGCCCAGCGCAATGCCCAGCGTGCCGGTGTGGCCGATGTGATCGAGTTCCGCGGTGGCGATGCGCTGCAGCGCATGCCCCCAATTGAAGGTGGCGGCGTGATGGTGCTGAACCCGCCCTATGGCGAGCGCATCGGCATCGGCGGTGTAGCCGGTGAAGGCGAGGGGGCGCGCTTTGGCGCACGCGAACTGGCGCAGACCGACGAGGGCGTGGACTTCTTCAACCAGCTGGCCAGCCACTGGAAGAAAAACTACAGCGGCTGGACCGCCTGGGTGCTGACGCCCGACCTGAAGCTGCCCAGCAAGATGCGCCTGAAGGAATCACGCCGTGTGCCCATGTGGAACGGCCCGCTGGAGTGCCGCCTGTTCAAGTTCGACATGGTCAAGGGCCGCCTGGCCAAGGGCGCTGCACCAGCTGCCCAGGAGCCCAATGACTGAGCACGCGGTGGACGGTGTCCGCCAGATTGTTCTGGACACCAATATCGTGCTGGACCTGCTGGTCTTCAACGATACGGCCACGCCCCCGCTGCGCGACGCCCTGCAAACCGGGCGCCTGCAGTGGGTGGCTACTGCCCCCATGCGCGACGAGCTAGAGCGCGTGTTGGCTTATCCGCAGATTGCCAAGCGCCTGGCCTTCTATGGTCTGAGCGCCTCCGAAGTGCTACAGGCGCGTGACGCCCAGGTGCAGACCGTGGAGGTGCCGCCCAAGGCCAGCGTGACTTGCAAAGACCCGGACGACCAGAAGTTCATTGACCTCGCCGTGGCCCAGCGCTGCCCGGTGCTGAGCAAGGACCACGCCGTGCTTTGCATGGCAAAACGGCTGCTAGCCCTTGGCGCTGCTGCGCGAGCAGCTATCGAATAGATAGCGCTGCGGCGCCGCCGTCGGCCACAGGCCAGAGCCGCACGGCCAATGCGGTGGCTGCCGCCAGGGCCGCCAGACCACAGACCCCTGCCCAACCCCACTGCGCCAGCGCCAGGCTGCCCAGCCAGGCACCGCTGGCCATGCCGATGAACATGCCCCCCATGAGCACCGCATTCAGGCGGCTGCGCGCGGCGGGCTCCAGGCTGTAGACGATGGTCTGGTGGGCAATCAGGCTGGCCTGCACACCCAGGTCAAACACCACGGCACCCACGGCCAGCAACCACAGCGGGCTGTCCGTTCCCAGCGCACCCAGGCCCATGGCCAGAAAAGCGGCCACCACAAGGGCCGCGCCCAACCGTGTCACCACCTCGGGGCCGCGGCGGTCGGCCATGCGCCCCGCCAGTGGCGCGGCCAGCGCCCCTGCGGCACCGGCCAGACCAAAGGCCCCGGCTGCAGCACTGCCCAGGTGGGCCGGCGCGGCATGCAGCATCACCGCCAGCGTAGACCAGAACGCGCTGAAGGCCACGCTCAACAGCCCCTGCGCCAGGGCAGCACGGCGCAGCCCGCGGTGGCGCTGCCACAAGGTAGCCAGCGTGCGCATCAGCGCCAAGTAGGGCAGCTGCGTGGTAGGTGCAAACCGCGGCAGGCCGCGCCACACGGCGACACCCAAGAGCGCAATGCTGAGTGCCGCAGCGACAAACATGGCACGCCAGCCCGCCTGCTCGGCCACCAGGCCCGACACCACGCGTGACAACAAAATGCCCAGCAGCAGCCCGGTCATCACCGTGCCCACGATCTTGCCGCGGCTGGCTTCGGGTGCCAGCGTGGCGGCGGCGGGCACGATGTCCTGCGCCAGCGTGGCCGATACGCCAATCACCAGGCCGGCCGCCAGCATCACACCCAGGGAGGGCGCGGCCGCCGCGGCCAGCAGTGCCAGACACAGCACGGCGGCCTTGCCCAGGATGATGCGGCGCCGGTCAAACCGGTCGCCCAGCGGGGCCAGCAGCACCAGGCCCAGCGCATAGCCCAGTTGGGTCAGCGTGGGCACCAGGCCGATGGCGCCGGGTGTGGCGTGGAACTCGGTGCCCAGCACGCCCAGCATGGGCTGGCTGTAGTACAGCGCAGCGGCGGCCAGGCCGGCGCCGATGGCCAGCAACAGCACCAGGGCCGCGGGCAGGGCGTTGGCGGGCTTATGCGTGGAAGTGGTCGATGTCATAGCGTTAACCCTTGGTTTGGCGATGGAGGCGAGTGTGTCACCGCCCAAATACCTTGGGAACGCCTGTGGCAAGCACAATTGTTATACGCTTGACGTATGAAGACAGCCCCTGACCGCATCGAACTCATGCAGACCCTGGTGCGCATCGTGGAGGCCGGCAGCCTGTCCGCCGCCGCGGCGCAGCTGGGCACTACCCAGCCTACGGTGAGCCGGCGCCTGCAGACGCTGGAGCGCATGCTGGGAGCCAAGCTGCTGCAGCGCTCCACCCACGCCATGCAGCTGACCGAGGAAGGCCAGCGTTGCTTTGCCCACGCCAAGGAGCTGCTGCAGAACTGGGACGCCTTTGAGGCCGACCTGCGCGGCAGCACCGAGGTGCCCGAGGGCACGCTTCGTGTGGTGGTGCCCCACGCCATTGGCCAGCAACAGCTGGTGGGCCCGCTGGCCGATTACCTGCAGCGCCACCCGCGTGTGGCGGTGGAATGGCTGCTGCACGACCGGACGCCGGACTTCATTGCCGACGGCATTGACTGCGCCATCCATGTGGGCGCGGTGGACGACCCCGCGGTGGTAGCCGTCAAGCTGGCGGAGATCCCGCGCATTGTGGTGGCCGCGCCCGCGGTGCTGGGCGATGCACCGCCGCCAGCGCACGCCTCAGACTTGGCGGCGCTACCCTGGCTGGCACTGCGTACCTTCTACCGCAACGACATCACGCTGCGCCACAGCGATGGAACGCAGCAACGCCTGGCGCTGAAACCGCGCATGAGCACCGACAGCCTATACGCGCTGCGCAGCGCGGCACTGTTGGGGCTGGGCGTGTGCGTGGCGTCCAGCTGGGCGGTGGCGGAGGACGTAGCCGAGGGCCGCTTGCTGCACCTGTTGCCCGAGTGGCGCGCCGAGCCTCTGCCGATCTACCTGCTCTACCCCTATGCCCACTTTTACCCGGCCAAGCTGCACCGCTTTGTGGACATCTTGCGACCCGCGCTGGTGGCAGGTTGGGGTGCGCTGGCGGCAGCGGGGTAGGTATCAAACAAGCTGATAGCCCCCGTATTCATTGCGCCAACAGCTCCTGAAACGATAGCAAATATAGGGGCAATGCGATGCACTCTGGCAGGTTAAGCCAAGAGGCGGGATGGCGCCGTGAGTTTGAAGACTGCCATCACCTCCACCAGTGCGCGCGCCTGCGAGCGCAGGCTGCTGGCGGCGGCGGCCATTTCTTCCACCAGAGCGGCGTTTTGCTGGGTGGTTTGGTCCATCTGCGTTACTGCGTTGCCCACCTGGGTCACGCCCGAGGCCTGCTCGCCGCTGGCCGCGCTGATCTCGCCCACAATGTCGGTCACGCGGCGGATGGCGTCCACTACCTCGCTCATGGTGCTGCCAGCTTGGTCCACCAAGGCCGTGCCTTGCTCCACCCGTTCCACGCTGGTGCTGATCAGGGTCTTGATCTCCTTGGCGGCTTCGGCGCTGCGGCCCGCTAGGGCCCGTACTTCGCTGGCCACCACGGCAAAGCCGCGGCCCTGCTCGCCCGCGCGTGCGGCTTCCACGGCCGCATTCAGCGCCAGGATGTTGGTCTGGAACGCAATGCCGTCAATCACGCTGATGATGTCGGCAATCTTGCTGGATGCCTCGTTGATGCCCTTCATGGTTTGCACCACCTGGCTCACAACCTCGCCGCCCCGAGTCGCCACGGTAGAGGCTGTCACGGCGAGCTGGTTCGCCTGGGCAGCGCTGTCGGCGTTTTGCCGCACGGTGGCACTGAGTTCTTCCATGCTGGCTGCGGTCTGCTGCAGGGCGCTGGCCTGCTGCTCGGTGCGTGCCGACAGGTCGTTGTTGCCGGTAGCGATTTCAGAGCTGGCACTGGACACCCCCTCCGCACTGGTGCGCACTCCGCCCACCATGCGCGCTAGGTTGTCGCGCATGCCCATCAGGGCGTGCATCATTTCGGCGGCCTCGTCGGTGCCATCGGGCTGGATGTGGATGGTCAGGTCGCCCTCGCTGATGGCCTGGGCTGATTTCACCGCGTGCTGGATGGGGTGGGTGATGGAGCGCGTGGCCAGCGCGGCCAGTGTGAGCCCGATGACGGCCGACAGAATAGCCCCGACACTCAGAATCCACTGCCCGCTGTTTGCGACAGCCTCTGTCTGGGCCACGCCGTCCTTGAGCTGGTCTTCCATGTGGTCCATCAGCGTGTCCAGCGACTTGAGGTAGTTGGTGGCCAGAGGTAACAAGGCGGTATCCACCGCTGCATTGACGTCCTCACCAGCCTGTTTCTTTTTCATCAGGTCGGTGCGCGGGCCGCGGTACAGCTCGCGTTGCTTGCCAATGTCAGCGAACAGCGCTTTGCCTTTGTCGTCGGTAATCAGGGGTTCCAGCTGCTTTTGTAAATCACTGATGAGCTTGGACGTCGCGTCCATGTCCTTTTGCAGCAGGGCCACATGGTTGGGGTCAGAAGCGTGCAGTGCGGCCGAGGTGCGCACCCAGTTGATACGGATGTTTTCCACCCATTTCTGGGCCAGCGAGGAGCGTTCCACTTCGGTGTAGGCCAAGGCGTGGGCTTGGTCTTTCAGGACACCCAGTCGCCACACCCCGGTCAGAGCCATCACGGCGGTGATCAGCAGCACAACCCCAAATGCCAAGCCAAGCCTGGCGCCGATGCGCAAGTTGGTACCCATCATGGCTGCTCCTCTTGTTGTTGTCCTTCAACGACTGTACTCCGAAGCCCGCCAAAGCAAAAGGCAAAAGGAACCTAGTCTCCCTGCAATGCAAAGCTGCGCGCGCTGGCCCGGGGCCAGGTGTGGCGGTAGATCAGCGGCAGCGCGGCCACACTGTCGTGCAGCAGGGCGCCGTTGGGCAGCTGCGTCAGGATCAACTGGGCCAGCGACTTGACCTTGTGGTCGGTAGAGCGGCGCACGATGTGGTGGGCCGTGATTTCGCTTGGGTGCAGCACGCCGGCGGCTTGCACCAGTTCCTTGAGTGCGTACAGGGTCTGCTGGTGGTAGTTGTAGACGCGTTCGGCCTTGTCGGGTACGACCAGCGACTGCTGGCGCAGCGGGTCTTGTGTGGTCACTCCGGTGGGGCAAGCCCCAGTGTGGCAGTGCTGGGCCTGGATGCAGCCCAGCGCAAACATGAAGCCGCGTGCGCTGTTGCACCAGTCTGCGCCCAGCGCCATTAGCCGCGCGATGTCAAACGCACTAACCACCTTGCCAGCGCAGCCAATCTTGATACGTTCGCGCAGGCCGGCACCGCGTAGGGTGTTGTGCACCAGCAGTAACCCCTCTTGCAGCGGCGAGCCCACATGGTCGGTGAACTCCAGCGGCGCCGCACCTGTGCCGCCCTCGGCTCCGTCCACCACGATGAAGTCGGGCGTGATGCCGGTCTCCAGCATGGCCTTGACCATGGCAAACCACTCCCAAGGGTGGCCGATGCAGAGCTTGAAGCCCGTGGGCTTGCCGCCCGAGAGCTCACGCAGCCGCGCGATGAACTGCATCATCTCCACGGGCGTGGAGAAGGCGCTGTGCGCGGCGGGCGAAATGCAGTCCACGCCCTCGGGCACGCCGCGTGCCGCGGCAATTTCGGCCGTGACCTTGGGGCCTGGCAGCATGCCGCCATGGCCAGGCTTGGCGCCCTGGCTGAGTTTGAGCTCAATCAGCTTGACCTGCGGGTCGCGCGCGTTGGCGCTGAACTTGTCGGGGTTGAAGCTGCCATCGTCGTTGCGGCAACCAAAGTAGCCCGAGGCTACCTCCCACACCAGATCGCCACCATGCACGCGGTGGTGTACCGAGATCGAGCCTTCGCCCGTGTCGTGGGCAAAGCCGCCACGCTTGGCGCCAGCGTTGAGGGCCAGGATGGCGTTGGCGCTGAGCGCTCCGAAGCTCATGGCCGAGATGTTGAACACGCTGGCGTTGTAGGGCTGGGCCGTGTCGGAGCCGATGGTGATGCGGAAGTCGTGCGAGGCTAGCTTGGTGGGCGCCACGGAGTGGTTCATCCACTCGTAGCCCTCGGCATGCACGTCGAGCTGGGTGCCAAAGGGGCGTTTGTCGGGTTCCGTCTTGGCGCGCTGGTAAACCAGCGAACGCTGGGAGCGCGAAAACGGTGTGGCCTCGTTGTCGCTCTCGATGAAGTACTGACGAATCTCGGGCCGGACAAACTCCAGCATGAAGCGGATATGGCCAATGATGGGGTAGTTGCGCAGGATGGAGCGCTTGGTCTGCCGTAGGTCATACACCCCCACCCCCACCAGCAGGGCCGACAGCAGCAGCGTGCCCCACCCCACCCCGAACACCACCACACTGAAGCCGCTGAGCAGAAACGCAAAGGCGCAGAGCCCGAGGACGGTGTAGCGGATGGGGAAGATGGAATTGAGTGTATGCAGCATGGAAACCCTTTGTTCGGAGAGACAATACCAGCCTGCTCTCTTTTTGCACAGCCTATGTCTACCCTAACTCCCTCTGCAGACGCCGCCTCCGGTGCGCCCGTAGACGCTTTGACCCCTGATGAGTTCGACGCGATCGACACCATCCTCGACGACCTGCGTTCCCGCCACGATGAAATTCCCCAGTGGGAGTTTTGTGAGGGCTTCATGGCTGCTCTGGTGTGCTGCCGCCGCCCGATTGCAGCCGCCGAATATTTTCCGGTGCTGCTGGACATGGAGATGCCAGCGGATGGCGAGGCAGGCAGCTTCTCCAGTGTGGAGCAGGCACGGCAGTTTCAGGCGCTATGGACGCGGCGCTGGAACGACGTGGTGCGTGGGCTCAACACTGGAGTACAAAGCCTGGACGAAGACAGCGCCTACCACCCCGAGGTGATGGACGTGCGCGGTGCGGTGGCTGTGCTGCCCGAGGAAGAGCGCGCGGCCATGGCCGACCAGGCCTTGCCATCATTTGCCCAAGTGTGGGCGCTGGGCTTCATGTTCGCCGTGGAAAGCTGGCCCGAGGAGTGGGCCGCGCCACGTGACAAGGAAGCCGAGAAGTGGCTGGACGCTTCATTGCAGTCCATCGTGGCGCTGACCGAAGATGATACCGATGAACCCACGCTATCCGTATTTGACGATGACGGCCCGCCCAGCGTGAGCCAACAGCGCATCAACGCCTTTGCCGATGGCGTGTGGGCCACCTACGACCTGCGCGAGCTATGGCGCAACTTCGGCCCGCGCGTGGAGACCGTGCGCAAAGAAGCCGAACCCGGCCGCAACGACCCTTGCCATTGCGGTAGCGGCAAAAAATACAAGAAGTGCCACGGGGCTTGAGGGCCTGGTGTATAGGCCGACAAGCATAAAAAAAGCCCACAGCGATGTGGGCTTTTTTTGTAGGAACGCGAAGCTTAGAACTTGTAGCCTACGCCAAAGGCGAACGCGCTGCTGTTGGGTTGAGCCGTGCCAGAGCCGTTTGTTTTGTCATCAAACTTGTTGTAGACGTACTCAACTTGGAAAAACATATTCTTTCCGCTCAGGAAGCGCGCACCTACGCCATATCCCAAGCCGGATAGGCTCGCCGTGCCATTGCTGCTCGCTGTGCCAGAAGTGGAAGCCAGTTTGGCGTACAGCAAAGTTGAGTCACTCAGTGCCACGCCCGGAGCGATATACACAGATGCGTTGTCTTTCAGCTTTACCTCATCCGTTGCGGTGGGAGGTGTGCCGAATGACAGATCACCCAAGCCCACGGTTAGACCCAGGCCCAGCAACACGTTGTTGCTCACCGCGAAGCCGTACTCAGCCTGCAGTTGCAGATTGGTTGCAGTCTTGGCAGTGGAGAAGCTTGTCGAGCCAGCATTGGCGTTGAAATCGTATTTTGAGTTGGCAACATTAAGGCCACCCAACAGGCTGAAGCCTTCAAAGTTCTTGGCTTGTGCAAACGCTTGGGGGGAGACAAAGGTGGCAGCCATGGCCGCCGCGATCAAAAGTTTTTTCATATGGATTTATTGAGATTTGATGGGAGAAAGCTATCCCTCCGAATAGCCGACCCGGATTTTACGGGACTGTTACAGGCCCCAAGGTGGTCACGCCCTATCCCGCACCGGTAGCTAGAGAAAGAAATTCGCCAGACACTCCGCGGTCTCCTTGGGCAGTTCTTCCGGTATGAAATGCCCTGCGGGCAGGCTTTTCGCGCTCACGGTGCCCGCACATTGCGCCTGCCACAGCGGCACGGGCTGGAACATGCGGTGCACCACGCCGCGTTCGCCCCAAATCACCAGCATGTCGCAGGCAATTTTTCCCTGATCGCCGGGTAGGGCCCGGCTGGCGCGGTCATGCTCCAGATCGATACCGGCGCTGGCGCGGTAGTCTTCGCACATGGCGTGGAGGGTGCCGGGCAGGGTGAAGCAGCGCTCGTACTCTGCCAGCGCCTGAGGTTCGATGTAGCCAAGCCCGCCCGAACCCCAGCCGCCCAGCTTGGCATGCAGATAGGCTAGTGGAGCGCCACCAATCATGGTCTCGGGCAAGGGCTTGGGCTGGATCAGGTGGAACCAGTGGTAGTAGGCCCGTGCAAATGCAAAGTCTGTGGCGGCATACATGTCCAGTGTGGGCGCAATGTCGATCACGCACAGACCCAGCACCCGGCTGGGGTGGTCCACGGCCAGGCGGTGCGCGACGCGACCCCCGCGGTCGTGGCCGCAGAGGTAGAACTGGTTAACGCCCAGCGTATCCATCATGGCCACCATGTCATGGGCGAGGGTGCGCTTGCTGTAGTTGCTGTGGTCGGCCAGCCCTTCGGGTTTGGCCGAGTCACCGTAGCCCCGCAAATCGGGCATCACCAGGTAGAAGCGGTCCTGCAGTTGCTGGGCCACACGGTTCCACAACACATGGCTTTGCGGAAAGCCATGCAGCAACAGCAGGGCTGGCCGCCCGGCGCGCGGTGTGTTGGGTACGCGGGCATGGATGCGCACACCGTGGACCTCGAAATCACGTTCTTCGAAATGTTCAAACCAGGGTGTGTACATGGTGGTTTTCCTTCACTGAGTCGGGGCCGGATGTGGTGTCGATTGCGTGCAATGTGGCCTGCACGCTCGTGTCGCTAGGCCAGGAACTCGACCAGCCGCGCCAGCGCATGCTGTACCGTGGCGGCGCGCACCGCGGCACGGTCTCCCGCAAAGTGCTGCACCTCGGTGCGCACGCCGGCCGGTGTGGCCCAGCCAAACCAGACCGTGCCCACAGGCTTGTCGGCGCTGCCGCCCGTGGGGCCGGCCACGCCGGTCACAGCCACTGCTACCTGCGCATGCGAATGCTGCAGCGCGCCCTGCGCCATGGCGCGCACCACGGGCTCGCTCACGGCACCGTGGATGGCGATCAGCGCGGCATCCACGCCCAGCATCTCGGTCTTGGCAGCGTTGGAGTAGGTCACAAAGCCGCGCTCAAACCAGGCGCTGGAGCCGGCCAGGTCGGTGCAGGCGCCGGCGATCAGACCGCCGGTGCAGCTCTCGGCCGTGGCCAGCATCCACTGGTGTTTAAGCATCAAATCGGCCACTAGCCCACGTGGAATATGCGCGAGCAGCTCCTGATTTGATAGCGAGTCGGTGGTGTTCAGATGAACCTCCACAGCGCCACCACCAGCACGGTGCAGCCCGCGGCGACGAAGTCGTCCAGCATGATGCCAAAGCCGGCCTTGGTCCAGGCGCGGCGGTCGGTCTGCGGGTTCACGTGGTGGAACAGGGCATCGGCCCAGCCCACGGGGCCGGGTTTGACGGCATCAAAAAAGCGGAACAGGCCAAACGCCATGACCTGGCCGACCAGCGAAGTGGGGGTGACTAGCCACAGCACCAGCCAGAAGGCGATCACCTCGTCGATGACCACATTGCTGGGGTCCAGCACGCCCAGGTGGCGCGCGGTCACGGTGCTGGCCCACCAGCCCACCAAGGTGCCTCCGCCAATTAGCAAGGCCCAGCTGGCGTCGCCCATCCAGGGCTGCAGCGCCACAAACGCCACCCAGGCCCACAGCGTGCCCGAGGTGCCCGGCGCAATGCGCGACAGGCCCGAGCCAAAGCCCAGCGCCAGCACATGCGCCGGGTGGGCGAACATGAATTTGGCGGTCGGCCGGGAGGATGGAGGGGTCAATGGGGCGCCGCTGAGGGTGTCCAGCGGAATCAGGGTCACGGGGTCACTCATGCCCCGATTATCGAAGACGCCGCGCCGGGCGTCTGCGGTGCGCCGTACTCAATCGTGCAGGGACGACAAAAACTGCTGTAGTTCGGGCGTTTGCGGCTTGCCAAAGATGTCGGCGGGTGGCCCCATCTCGTGCACGCGCCCCTGGTGCATAAAGATCACTCGGTTGGACACGCGGCGCGCAAAACTCATCTCATGCGTCACCATCAAGAGCGTCATGCCGTCTTGTGCCAGGCCTTCCACCACGCGCAGCACCTCGCCCACCAGCTCGGGGTCCAGCGCGCTGGTGATCTCGTCGCACAGCAGCACGGCGGGCTCCATGGCCAGCGCACGCGCAATCGCCACGCGCTGCTGCTGCCCGCCCGACAGTTGGTCAGCATAGGCGTCAAACTTTTCGGCCAGGCCCACGCGCGCCAGCAGGGCACGGGCATGGGTTTGGGCGCTGTCGGCGTCCTTGCTTTTGACCAGGCTGGGCGCCAGCATGATGTTCTTGCCCACCGTCAGGTGCGGGAACAGGTTGAAACCCTGGAAGATCATTCCCACGCGCTGGCGCAGTGCGCGCATGGCCGCGGCGTTCTTGTGCAGCAGCGGTTTGCTGTCCACCGTCAGTTCGCCGCTCTGGAACTCTTCGAGCCCGTTGATGCAGCGCAGCAGCGTGCTTTTGCCTGAGCCGCTTTTGCCGATGATGGCGATCACCTCGCCCGGGGCAATTTGCAGGTCAATGCCTTTGAGCACCTCGTTGCTGCCATACGATTTGCGCAATGCGCGGATGTCCACAATGGGGGCCACAGTGGCGCTGGTTTCAACGGGGGGCATGCAACTTCCTCTCCAAGGATTTGGCGTAAAGGCTCACGGGGTAGCACAGCACAAAGTACATGAGAGCCACGCAGCTGAAGACGAGAAACGGGCTGTAGGTGGCATTGGCAATGGTCTTGCCCACCTTGGTCAGCTCCATGAAACCAATCACCGAGGCCAGTGCCGTGCCCTTGATGACCTGCACCAGAAAGCCCACCGTGGGCGCCACTGCAATCTTGAAGGCCTGCGGCAGGATGACGTAGCGCAGTTGCTCGGCAAAGTTCAGCGCCAGGCTTTGCGAGGCCTCCCACTGGCCGCGCGGAATGGAAGCCACACAGCCGCGCCAGATTTCGGTGAGGAAGGCGCTGGCGTAAAAGGTAAGCCCCATGCCGGCCGCCACCCAGGGCGAGGTGTTGATACCAAACAGACCCAGGCCGTAGTAGGCCAAAAACAGCTGCACCAAGAGCGGCACGCCCTGAAACAGCTGCACATAGGCGCTCACAAACACGCCGGCGCCCGGCAGCTTGCTCAGGCGCAGCATCAGGAGCAGCAAGCCCACCAGCCCTCCGCCAACAAAGGCGATCAACGACAGGCCTACTGTCCAGCGCAAGGCCAGCAGCAGGTTGCGGACAATGTCCCAGAGGGAAAAATCAACCATGGTCTAGCGCCTCCCGAACAGAAAGGTGGCACCGGCCCAGTTGAGCAGGTGGCGCACCGCGAAGGACAGCAGCAGGTACAGCGCACCGACCACGATGAATGCTTCGAAGGAGCGGAAGTTGCGACTCTGGATCAGGTCGGCCGCGTAGCTCAGCTCTTGGGTAGAGATTTGTCCGCACACCGAGGAACCCAGCATCACGATGACGATCTGGCTCACCAGGCTAGGCCACACTTTTTTGAGTGCGGGGGGCAGCACCACACGGGTAAAGGTTTGCAGCCGGGTGAGCGCCAGGCTCACTGCCGCCTCAATCTGTCCCTTGGGCGTGGCCTCCAGCCCGGCGCGGATGATCTCGGTGGCATAGGCCCCGAGGTTGATCACCATGGCGATGAAGGATGCCGTCTCGGCCGACAGCTTGAAGCCCGCGGCCGGCAGGCCAAAAAAGATGAAGAACAGCTGCACGATGAAGGGCGTGTTGCGGATCAGCTCCACATAGCCATTCACCACGGCACGCAGCCAGGCCGGCGCGTGCTCGGCCCCAAAGCCGCGCGCCCGCACCCAGGCGCAGCCTATGCCCAGGGCCGTGCCCACCAGCACGGCGGCGGCCGTGAGCGCCAGGGTCCAGCCGACACCGGTGAGCAGCAGGGGCCACTCCGCCAGCACGGCGCCAAAGTCCAGCTGAATGCGCATGGGGATGCTCGATCAGGCTGTATCAGGCGTTACAGAGGCAGGTCACCCAGGCCGCGGCCCAGCCACTTCTTGGCCATGGCTTCCAGCTCGCCACTCTTCTTGGCTTCGGCGATGATTTCGTTCACCTTGGCCTTGAGCTTGTCTTCACCTTTGGCGATGCCGATGAAGTTGGGGCTGTCTTTCAGCAGCAGCTTGTATTCGCTGGAGAGCTGTGGGTTCTTGGTCATCATGTTGCCGGCCACCGAGGCACCCAGCGCGACGAACTGAACTTGGCCCGCGGTGAACGCGGCGATGGTGGCGTTGTTGTCTTCAAAGCGCTTGATATCGGTGTTGGCGGGAGCTACCTTGCCGAGCTCCTGGTCTTCCATCGCGCCACGGGTCACGCCGACGGACTTGCCGCCAAGGTCGGCAAAGGCTTTCGCGCTCAGGTTCTTGGGGCCAAACACGGCCTGGAAGAACGGCGAATAGGCGGACGAAAAGTCGATGACTTTTTCACGGTCGGGGTTCTTGCCCAGGGTGGCAATCACCAAGTCTGCCTTGCGGGTTTGCAGCGCGGGAATGCGGCTGGCGCTCACCACCACCACCAGTTCCACGGGGACCCCCATTTTCTTGCCAATGTAGTTGGCCATGTCTACGTCCAGGCCGATGGGCTTGAGGTCGGTGCCCACAAAGCCGTAGGGCGCGGAATCGGTCTGCACGGCCACCTTCAGCACTTTGGATTTCATGATGTCGTCCAGCGCGGTTTGCGCGTGCACGCCAGCGGCGGCAAGCAGAGCGCCGGCGGCCATGGCCAGGGTGAAGGTGCGTTTGTTCAATGGGAAAGTCATAGCAGGGCTCCAAGGTAGGTTGAGGGGTCTTTGGGAGATTTGTCGCCAAGACTTGTATGCAAGTCATGTGCCAAACGGACAGGCTTCGGTTTGGTGCCTTCGCCCACAGGGCTGAGTGCGCTGCGCAACTCGGCCAGCGGGTCGCCATTGGGGGCTTGCAGGCGCAGCGCGTCCTGCACATGGCCAATGTGGGCCTGCATGAGCTGCTCGGCCAGCACCCAGTCTGAGGCTTCCAGCGCCTCGACGATGCGGCCATGCTCTTCGCATGAATGAGCGGCGTCGTGGGTGGACTGGTACAGCATGGCGATGAGCGTGGTGCGCGCGGTGAAGTCGCGCAGGGTGTCGGCCAGCAGGCTGTTGCCCAGGCACTCGGCCAGGCACACATGGAAGTCGCCCAGCAAGAAGCTGCGCAGGCCCACGTCCGCGCCCTTGACGGCAGCCTTCTCGGTCTTGATATGGGCCTTGAGCTTCTTGATGGCGGCCTTGCTCACTTCGGTGGTGCAGCGGATCAGCCCCATCTCGATCACCCGGCGCGCCTCAAAGGCTTCGCGTGCTTCGCTCAGAGAGGGTTCGATCACATACCAGCCGCGCCGGCTGCTGACCGTGACGATGCCGCGCGCCGCCAGCCGCGTGAGCGCCTCGCGCACGATGGTGCGGCTGCAGTCAAACAGCATGGCCAGCTGCTGCTCGCCCAGGCGTGCGCCGGGGGCAAGCTTCTGTGCCATGACGGCCTCAATGATGCGGGTGCTGATGTCGGATGCGTTGGCCATATGGCATCCATTGCAGCACAAAATGTGCCACTGGTATACAAGTTTTGCGCACCAGTGTGGTGATTGGGTGGGGCGTTTTGTGTGCGTTATGCCCCTTGCTGGGGCGCATGGTCTGGCAGCGCCAGCTTGGCCAGGCACTCAGCCCAATAGTCAATGCACGCCCGGACCTTGGGCAGGCGGTGGCGCTCCTGCAGCATCACCGCATAGATGGGGATGCGCGGGCTGGCAAAGTAATCCTGTAGCAGCGGCACCAGGGCGCCGCTGCGTACCCAGGGCGCGGCCATCAGGTCGTGCAGGCGGGAAATGCCCACGCCATGCACCACCAGGCTCAGCAGCAGGGCGGTGTTGTCCGCGCGCGTCTGCCCCGGCACCAGCAGGTCCGGCGGGGTGGGGTGGCCGGCGCGGCTCCAGCGGTTCAGGGCGGGGCTGGCGCTGTTGGCAATCAGGTGGTGGCGGGCCAAGTCGTCCGGGTGCTGGGGCGTACCGCAGCGTGCCAGGTAGCGGGGCGCGGCATACAGCGTGCGGCCGTATTCGCCAATTTGCCGTGCCACCAGCGTGTCGCTGACGGATGCGCCGGTGCGGATGGCCACATCAATGCCGTCACGCGCCATGTCGGCGATCCGGTCATCGGCATTGATGTCCAGGTGCAGCAGCGGCCAGCGCTGGTACAGGCCTTCCAGGCTGGGGGCAATCACGCATTCGGCCATCAGCGGGCTCACGCTGATGCGCACCCAGCCACTGGGGCCGCTGAGCTTGCCGCTGAGTTCGCTGTCCAACTCGGCCGTGGTGTCCAGCAGGCGCTGGCCATAGGCCAAGAGCGTGTCGCCCTCGTCGGTCAGGCTCAGGCCGTGGGTGGTGCGGTGCAGCAGGCGCACGCCGCAGGCCGCCTCCAGCCGCGTCAGCGCACGCGTCACCTGGCTCACAGGCACATTGCGCTCGCGCGCCGCGGCGGACAAGGTGCCCAGCTTGGCAATGCGGGTGAACAGGGCGACGTCATCGAGTTGGAGTTGCATGGCGCCATTGTGCGGCGGCTGGACTTGGTTTTGCAAATACTGCAAAACCAATATGGGTTTGGCGCTGTTTCCGAGTGCTGGCTATATCAATAAAGTTCAAACCATCGCATTTGCCCCTGAACCCACCGGAGTCCACCATGTTCCCCACCATGCCCTGTGCCACCACGATTGCCCGCCTGCAGGCCCAGGCCAGAACCGAAATCCATCGCCTGCGCGGCGAGGCGGCCGACGACTTTTGGCGCGGTGCCGACGCCGTGTGGCAGCGCAGCCAGGACCTTGCCCAGCGCAGTGCCGAACGGCTGAAGGCCAGTCTGGCCCGCCGCACCCACCGTTCCACCAACACAACTACGAAAGCCTGACCATGCCCACCCTGCAACTCAAAATCTCGCCGCTGCAAAACCCCTCGCGCTACCGCGCCCTGGCCGAGGCGCTGACCCGTATCACCCACGAACAACTCGGCAAGCGTGCGGAGGTGACCGCGGTGCTGATTGACGACGTGCCCGCCGCGCGCTGGCATGTGGGCGGCAGCGATGTGCAGCGCCCCACCGCGCTGCTGGAGATCAGCATCACCCAAGGTACCAACACGGCCGAGCAAAAGGCGGCTTTCATCGCCACCGCGTTTGCCGAGCTGGAAAACCAACTGGGCGAGGGCCATGGGCTGGAGCCTGCAAGCTACGTCATCGTGCGCGAGGTGCCGGCGACTGACTGGGGTTATGGCGGGCATACGCAGGCGGCGCGGCGCCTCACCACGGCGGTGCTCTGAGCGGCGACAACGATCTAGTTCTTGGTCAGGTACTTGGGCAGGGAGGGGGGCGTCACCAGTTCAAAGGGCACGTCCACAAAACGCTGCACCGGCTGTTTGCGGATCAGGCGCAGCGCGGCCTCCACGGCCCTGCCGCCTTGGGCCTCGGCGTTCTGGAAGACGGTGACCTTGAGTTCGCCCTCGCGCATGCTTTGCAGGGCGTCGGGGGTGGCATCGATGCCGCCGACGATGAACTCCGGAGTCCATTGCTGCGCTGCCTTCAGGGCGGCAATGGCACCCAGGGCCATCTCATCGTTGTTGGCGATGATGGCATCGAACCTCTTACCCGACAGCTTGGCCGCGGCCAGGATGTTGGTGGTGATCATGCGAGCGCGATCCCGGTTCCAGTTGCCAATGCGCTTGTCGAGCACCTTGATGCCGCTACAGAGGCCGGTACCCAGCACATCTTCCACATCCTGGGTGCGGGTGCGTGCGGCTTCGTTGGAGAGGTCGCCCATCAGCACCAGCACATGGCCCCGGCCGTTCATGAGGCGGCACACTTCCCGCGCCTGGAGGGTGCCAGACACTTTTTCGTCCGAACCGACGAAGGCCGCGCCAGAGGGCAACTGCTCAAAGTCTGCCGGTTTGCGGTTGACGTAGACCAGCGGGATGCCAGCATTCATCGCCATGCTGGTGATGCGTTGGGTGGCGCCGGTGTCGACCGGCACCACGATGAGGGCATCCACTTTCTGTGTAATCAGGCTCTGGATCTGGTTGAGTTGGGTGACCTTGTCCGTCAGGGCGTTCTCCATCACCACACTGGCACCCACCCGGGCGCTGGCGACCTGTACGCCGTTTTTCAGCAGCGACAAAAAAGCATCGACTTCGGACATGGCCAGGCCGATTTTCTGGGCCTGCGCGGCAAATGGGGCGGTCAGTGCCAGTGTGAGCAACGCCCGCGCACGGATATGCTTCATAGGGGGGGGGCTTGGTGAGGGTTAAAGGGGGAGCGCAGGCGTGGTCTGAAGCTTGAAGGCCACGACCGCCTGGGCCAGGGTGTTGGCCTGGTCGTGCAGGCTCTCAGACGCCGCGGCGGACTGCTCCACCAGCGCCGCGTTCTGCTGCGTGAGTTGGTCCAGCTCTACCACGGCTGCGTTGACGCGTGAGATGTCGGAAGACTGCGCCGCCGCGGTGGCGGCGATCTCCGAAATGATGTGGTTGACCCGCTGCACCGAACCCACAATCTCTTGCATGGTGTCACCGGCCTGCTGCACCTGCAGGGAGCCGGACGCAACGCGTTCCACCGAGGCGTCGATGAGCAGCTTGATCGCCTTGGCCGCCTCGGCGCTGCGGTGGGCCAGGTTGCGTACCTCGGCGGCCACCACGGCAAAGCCGCGCCCCTGTTCTCCAGCGCGCGCGGCCTCCACCGCAGCGTTCAGGGCCAGGATATTGGTCTGGAAGGCAATACCGTCGATCACGCCCGTGATGTCCGCAATTTTGTGGGAGCTCTGCGTGATCTCGCCCATGGTGGCGACCACGTCACTCACCGCCGCGCCGCCGCGTTGCGCCACCTGCACGGCCGAGGCCGCCAACTGGTTGGCCTGGCGTGCAGCGTCTTCGGATCGTTGCACCGTGTGCATCAGCTGGGCCATGCTGGACGCCGTGCTTTGCAGGTTGCCTGCCGTGTGTTCGGTACGGTTGCTCAGGTCCTGGTTGCCGGTGGCAATTTCCATGCTGGCGATGCGGATGCCCTCGGACGTGGTGCGTACCTTGTCCAGTGCCAGCTGGTAGCTCTTGCGCAGGTGTTCCACGCCGCTGACCAAGGTGCCGATTTCGTCGCGCCGCCTGCTGGCAAAGGACTGGGTCAGGTCGCCTTGGGCTACCAGTGTGACTGCCTTGGTGAGTTCTCCCAATGGCGTGCTTACGGTACGGCGCACTAGGTAGAACAGACCGGCGCCCAGTAGCAAGGCCGTGGCTGCCAGCAGGCTCCCGATGATGGTCATGTTGCGCCAGTAGCTACGCATGGACTCGGCCTCCGACACCTCGGCGACCAGCCATCCGCTGCCGGACTGTGTCTTGCGCATCACGGCCCAGCGTGCACCGGTGGTCTCATCCAGCAGGGGGTAGGCTTCGTGCACATGGCCATCGGGGGCCTGGGCCAAAGCCTCTAGAAAGCTGGCCGCGGCGGGTGCGGTTGCCAGCACCTTTTTTCCCTTCGCTGTGGGGTGGACGAGGAATCGGAAGTCTGAGGGCGCGCCGTTGGCATCCAGGTAGTACATGCCACCGGTGTCGAAAATCTTCACTTTGGCAACCTGCTGCTCCAGTACCCATTCCTGCAGCGACACATCATTGCCGATACCAAATGCGCCAATGACATGGCCATCGGCGGCCTTGAGCGGCTCATAGCGGGTGAGGTAGGACTTGCCGAAAAGGCGCGCGTAGCCGGTGTAGGGCTGACCTGCCATGATGGTGGCGTAGGCCGGGTGATGTGCGTCAAACGGTATGTCCAGGGAGCGTTCGCCTGACTCAGTACGTGTAGAACTGGAGATGCAGACCATGGCGTCACCCTTGCGGGCAAACACCATGGCAACGCCAGCAGTTTCCTTCGTGAACCTGTCCACCGCGAGGAAGTCGTCGTTCACAACGCTGCCACCGCTCTGCATCTCACCGGTGGATTCGTCCACTTGGGGTTGATGGTCGAAGTTGCGCCGGAAGCTGGCATAGGCCCGCAAGACCATGCCGCGATTGATCTGGTCAGCCGTGTCGGCTACGGCCACCATGCTCTGTACCTGCTCGGCTACAGCGCTCACCACCAGTGCACGAGTGCTGCGTTGTTCCAACACCCCCATGGCAGCCCCCACTGCAAGCAACACCAAGGCCAGCCCCAGCAGAGCCAGCATCGCCAGCCGACGGGCGACGGAGGGGGTCAGGGGCAGGCGTGGGCGCATCGGGTAGAGATGGGGTTGTGATGATCTCCGTGGACTATAGTGACAATGGAAATTATTTACTTAGGTGTAAACACTTAGAAATTATTTTCTGTTTTGTGAGGCCGTGGCGCAATCGGTCAAGACTGCGCCGACCCCGGAGGGCGCAGCAACAGTGGCTTGGCCTCAGGCCAGTGCGTGTTCGCCCACCGGGTGCAATACGCAGCGCAGCACCTTGTGGTCGGCCGCCTGCAGCGTGGCCACCAGCATGGACAGCACCTGGGTGTCGGCGCGCGCCACAAAGCCGCTGCGGGTGTACATGCCCTCGGGGCGTGACCACACCCACTGCACCTCGCCGCCGTCCAGTTTTTCCCACACATCGGTGGGGCTGACCACCAGCTCCAGGTGGAAGGACTTGCCCGTCAGCTGCAGGCCGGCTTGGGAGAGGATTTGCACGCCGCCCTCGCTGATGTCCAAGACCAGGGCCGCAATGGACTGCGGGTCGTTGGCGTCGCGGAATGCAAACAGCGACGTGGCATTGGCGCCGGTGCCCAGCAGGAAGAACGGCGCGCGGGTGTGTACCCGTTGTTCAGAAGATGGCATGCAATAACCCCCAAAGCGATGAAGACGACCACCATGGTGCGGCCCTTGCGTTGCAGCGCTGTGACGAAGCAGTGACGCCTGCGTTGCACCCTCCTGACATACCGCTGTCAGTAGCCCCCCCGCACCATCTGGGCTTCTTCAACGCAACAAGGAAATGCACCATGAAAAACGCTATCAGCTGGTTTGAAATCCCCACCACCCAACTGGACGCCGCCCAGGCCTTTTACGAAGCCGTGCTGGACCGCGCCATGCGCCGCGAGAACATGGGCCCCAGCGAAGGCGCCGTGTTCCCCTACGACATGGACGGCGACGGCACCGGCGGCGCGCTGATGATGGGCCCCACGGCGCCCAAGGTTTCCACCGGCGGTACGCTGGTGTACCTGGACGCATCGCCTTCGCTGGACGCTGCGCTGCAGCGCGCCGTGGCCCAGGGCGGCCAGGTTGCCCAGCCGCGCACCGCGCTGCCGCCGGGCATGGGCTTCTTCGCCCACATCACCGACCTGGACGGCAACCGCGTCGGCCTGCACGCATTGGCTTGATCCATGACCACGCGCAACAACTGGATTGCCGTGGCCTGCGCCGCGCATGCCCGCCGGGGCTGCGCGGTGCCGGAGCAGGGCTATATGCAGGTCTGCCACGGCAAGGCCGCGCCCCTCAAGCGCGTAGCACCAGGCGACCGCTTGGCCTACTACAGCCCCACGGTCAGCATGGGGGGCAAGGACAAACTGCAGGCCTTCGTGTCGATTGGCATCGTGCAGCCCGGCGTGCCGTATGAGTTCGACATGGGTGGTGGCTTTGTGCCCTACCGGCGCGACGTGGCCTATGTGCCTGCGCTGGAGGCGCCCATCCTGCCGCTGCTGGACGACTTCGAGTTTGTGGAAGACCGCAGCCGCTGGGGCTACAAGTTCCGGTTTGGCCTGTTCCAGGTGAGCGACGCCGACATGCTGCACATTGCGCATGCCATGCGGGCCTCGCCCGGCTTGCTATATCTTTAGGAGCTGTTGGCGCATATTCCACGGGGGCTAGAGGTCAATTTCATGCAAACCTCTCCCATGCCAGCTTGCCCGCGGTCGCTGCGGCACAGCCCCTCGGTGCGCAGGCGCACAGAGGGGCTGCGCCTGCGGTCCTAGAGTGAATGGGTCGGCACACCGCCCTACTGGAGAGTTCCATGGACAAGACCAATCCCCCCACCACTTTTGGCGTCTTCAAACCTGTGGGCCACACCCTGATGGCCTTTTCGACCGACAACGCCTTGCAGGCTGCCAAGGCGGTGCTGGCCGAGAAGGGCTTTGGCCCAGCCCGCTTGGTGGAGTACACGCCCCAGGAGATGCTGGCCCAGGTGAACGCGGAGCTGCAAACCGCCAGCCCGCTGGCCAACTTTGGCTACGAGCTGGACCTGGTACGCGTGCACAAGGCCTTTGCAGAAGACGGCTGCAGCTTTCTGGTGGTGGAGACTGGCGACGACGCCAGCGCCGCACGGGTGGCCGATCTGGTGCCCGTGCTGCGCGTTGTCACCGCGCAGCGCTATGGCCGGTTCATGATCGAAGACCTGACCGAGAAGCTGCCCGGTCGCCAGCTCGACAAGAACGCCTTGCCTTCAGGTTCGCTATGAAATTGCTAGCTGTTGGCGCAAGTATCATGGGGGCTAGAGGCCAAAAACATATCCAACTCCCATGCGCCGCGCCGACCGCCTGTTCCAAATCGTCCAACTCATCCGGGGCCGCCGCCTCACCACCGCCGCCTTTCTGGCGCAGCGCCTGGAGGTGTCCGAGCGCACCGTCTACCGCGACGTGGCCGACCTTCAGCACCAGGGCGTGCCTATCGAGGGCGAAGCGGGCGTGGGCTACCGGCTGGGCCAGGGCTTTGAATTGCCGCCGCTGATGTTCAGCGCGGACGAAGCGCGCGCACTGGTGGCCTCGGTGCGCATGGCCCAGGTGTGGCAAGACCCGGTGCTGGCGCAAAATTCCCAGGTGGCGCTGGGCAAAATTCTCTCGGTGCTGCCCGCCGCAGCCCGTGTGGCCGCGCAAAGCATGACCATTTACGCGCCGCCCATCGGGCTGGAGCCCGCGGTGCAGGCCACGCTGCAAACCCTGCGCGAGGCCGCCCAGACCCGCAACAAGGTGCGCCTGCAGTACCGCGACGCAGCCAACACCGCCAGCGAGCGCACCTTGCGCCCTTTGGGGTGCTTTTATTGGGGCCGGGTCTGGACGCTGGCGGCCTGGTGTGAGACGCGCCAAGGCTTTCGCAGCTTCCGCCTGGACCGCATGGAGCAGCTGGAATTGTTACAAAGTGCAGCGGGCCGCTTTGCCGAAGAGCCCGGCAAATCCCTGGCCGACTACCTGCGCACCGCGGCGCCACCAGAGGCAATCTCCCGCCTGCAAGACGGCGGCACCTAGGGCACGGCCGGTGTGCAACTTTGCAAACCGGAACAATTTGTACACACGACGAAGCACCCTTTGGGCGTAGATTGCATGGGTTCTGTGTTCCAAGGTTTTTCCATGTCCGCTACTCCCCTGTTTCACCGCTTGCTGCAGCGCTGGCCCGCCAAAAATCCGCCACACCCGTTGCAGGTGCTGCTGGACCAGGGCAAGCTGGGCACGCTGTACCAACCCATCATCGCGCTGCAAACCGGCGAGATCGACGGCCACGAGGCACTGGCCCGCGGACACAGTGGTTCCGAGCTACCCCCCATGCTGCTGGACAGTGTGCAGGCTATCCAGTTGCAAATCGAGGTGGAGTTGGCCTGCGCAGGCCGTGCCCTGCAGGGCTGGGGTTACCCCCATACGCAGGGCCGCATGTACCTCAGCTTCAGCGCGTCCACGCTGGCCACGCTCAGCGAGTCGGAGGCGCTGTCGCGCTTGCACGAGCTGTTCCAGGCCAGCGGCGTGCCGTGCAAACGCATCGTGGTGGAGGTGACCAACCACCGCAGGATTGACGACCTGGCTGCCCTGGCGCGCGCCACCGCGGCCTTGCAGACGCAGGGATGCGCCATTGCACTGGACGACATCAAGGCCTCCCAGCGCAGCCTCAACCTGTGGATGCAGCTCAAGCCCTCCATCGTGAAGATGGACGGCCGCATGACCACCGACCTGCAAAACGACCCTGCCAAGGCCAAGGTGCTGCGCTCGCTGGCGGCCTTCGGCTTCAAGACCGGGGCCAGCCTGGTGGCCAAAGCTGTGGAAGACGCGGCTGACCTGCGCATCGTGCGCGACTCTGGCATCCAGCTCGCGCAGGGGCGCTTTCTGGGCTTCCCGTCGCCTACGGTGGTCGACACGCTCAACCTGCGCGCACGCCAGGTGCTGACCGAGACATGGGCCCCGCACGACCAGGCCTCCCAGCCCGCTGAACTGGTCGCGACCGATACGGGGCCGCAGGGCCTGCAGTGGTTTGACTAAAGCCGCGCCTTTGAACTTTACAAAGCTTCACGCTAGCCGCATAGACATGTAAAGCGGCACAGGCACCATCGATTCACTGCAATAGCACCGCGTGTGCACTGAGCGTGAATTGAAATTGTCTGCCCCTTCTCCCTCTTTCCCGTCCTTACGCCTGACCGCCCTGGTTTTGGCGGTGCTGTCGCTATCGGCGTGTTCCACGCTGCTGCCCGGCAAGCCGGAAGCCCCAGCGAACGCCGTGGCCGTACCCGATGCCTGGACGGCCACCACCGCTGCTGCCGCATCTGTGGCGGCTACGCCCACCGCGCTGGCCGACTGGTGGTCACGCTTCAACGACCCGCAACTCACAGGTCTGGTAACCCAGGCGCTGCTGGCCAACACCGATGTGCAAACCGCCCAGGCCGCCCTGCAGCAATCGCGTGCGCTGCGCGATGCCAAGGTGGCGGGGCTGGGCCCGTCCATTGGTGCCAGTGCCTCGGCGCAGCGCAGCTTCTCCGGTACTGGCAGCAGTGGCTCCGCGGGCAACAGCTTCTCGGCTGGCTTTGATGCGAGCTGGGAGCCCGATATCTTTGGCGGCAAGCACAACGCCGCCGACGCCACCCAGGCCGATGCCGATGCCGCACAAACCAGCCTGGGCAATGTGCGTGTGTCCGTGGCGGCAGAAGTGGCCGTCGCCTATATCGAACTGCGCGGTTTTCAAGCCCAGGTGGCCATTGCGCAGAGCAATCTGCAAAGCCAGACCGAGACCCTTCAGATCACCCAGTGGCGCGCCCAAGCCGGCCTGACCACCTCGCTGGAGGTGGAGCAGGCGCGCACCGCCGTGGCCCAGACTGCGGCGCAAGTACCGGCGCTGCAAGCCAGCGTGAGCAAGACCCTGCACAGCCTGGCCGTGCTCACGGGACAGACGCCGACTGCACTGAACAACACGCTGACCGCCACCTTGCCGGTGCCCCAAGCCCCCCAAGACTTGGCACTGAGTTTGCCTGTGGACACCTTGCGCCAGCGGCCAGATGTGCGGTCTGCAGAGCTCAAGGTGACGGCTGCGCTGGCCCGGGTGTCCGAAGCCGAGGCCGCGCGCTACCCGAGTTTTTCATTGAGCACGACGCTGGGCCTCAAGGCCCTGACCCTGGGGGCGCTGACGGATGGCGCGTCCCTGGTTGGCTCCTTGCTCGCCAGCGTGTCGGCGCCGATATTTGATGGCGGTGCCGCCAAGGCCCAGGTGCGTGCGCAGGAAGCCGCACTGGCCCAGGCCCATGTGGCCTACCAGGCCACCGTGCTCACTGCACTCAAGGATGTGGAAGACGCATTGGTAGCGCTGCAGGGTGACCGCAACCGCCTGGTGGAACTGCAAACCGCCGCCGATGCAGCCAACAACGCGGCCTTGCTGGCCAGCCAGCGCTACCAAAGCGGTCTCATCGATTTTCAAACCGTGCTGACCACGCAGCGCACGCTCCTGAGTGCGCAAGACAACGTGGCCAGCACCGTGGCCGATGTCAGCGCCGACCACGTGCGCCTCTACAAGGCGCTGGGTGGTGGCTGGAATTAGCTCTGCCATGTCACACCCCATCCCCTATTTTTTGAATGCCCGCCATGACACCCTCCACCCCTGAATCGCAAGCCACCCCCTCCACCCCGCGAGCGCCCCTGCGCACCGAAGACGTGATCCAGCTGCTCGACGAGCCGGTCAGCCACGTCTGGTGGCGCATGCCCACCGTGTGGGTGGGCGCCGTCGTACTGGTCGCGGCGGTAGTCGGCGGACTGGTCTGGAAGGGTCGGCAGCAGGCCAGCCAAGCCCCCAGCTATGTGACCGAAGCCGTGGCGCGCGGCCACCTGGCGCTGTCCGTCATGGCCAACGGCACCTTGCAACCCACGCGATCAGTCAGCATTGGCAGCGAGCTCTCGGGCACCGTGCTGCGCGTGCTGGTGGATGTGAATGACCATGTCAAAAAAGGCCAGGTGCTGGTGGAGCTGGACACCTCCAAGCTCGGCGATCAGGTGAAGCGTTCGCGCGCCACACTGGCCTCCGCCCAGGCCAAGCTGGCCCAGGCCGTGGTGGCCACGCGCGAGGCCCGCACCAGCCTGGCCCGCCTGGAAGAAGTGGCGCGCCTGTCGGGCGGCAAGGTGCCGTCCAAGACGGAGCTGGACACAGGCCGCGCAACGCTGGAAACCGCCCAGGCCTCGGAACTCAGCGCCCAGGCCTCGGTGGCCGACGCCAAGGCCGCAGCGGCCACCGATGAGACCAACCTGTCCAAGGCATCGATCCGCTCACCCATCGACGGCGTGGTGCTGACGCGCACGGTGGACCCCGGCAACGCTGTGGCCGCTTCGCTGCAGGCCGTGACGCTGTTCACCGTGGCCGAAGACCTGGGCAAACTGCGCCTGCAGGTGAATGTGGACGAGGCCGATGTAGGTGCGGTGCAGGTGGGGCAAAAGGCCAGCTTCACGGTCAGCGCGTATCCCACGCGGAAGTTCCCGGCCAAGGTTACGCGCGTGGCGTTTGGCTCCACCACCACCGACAACGTGGTCACCTACATCACCTACCTGGAGGTGGACAACAGCGACCAGATCCTGCGCCCTGGCATGACAGCGTCGGCCACCATTGCAGCCACTGAGCGTGACGACGCGCTCTTGGTGCCCAACACCGCGCTGCGCTTCTCGCCACTGGCCAGCACGGGCGGTGGCGGTGCGGCGGCGAGCAAGGGCGGCATTGTCTCCAGCCTGATACCGCGCATGCCCGGTGGCACGCGCAAGGCCGGTGGCAGCGGCAGTGCTGGCGCCGCGCGCCAGGTGTGGGTGCTGCGCGATGGCGCTGCGGGTGCCGTGGCCGTCACGCCCGGCATCTCGGACGGCCGCATGACTGAGATCACTGCGGGCGAGTTGCAGGTGGGTGACAAGGTGATCACCGATCAGCGCACTGCCGGAGCCCGCTCATGAGCGAGGCCATAACCCCGGACCACACGCCGCTGATACGCCTGCGCAGCATCACGCGCGACTACGGCGAGGGCGCCACCAAGTTTCGGGCACTCAAGGGGGTGGACCTGGACATCGAGGCCGGTGACTTTGTTGCCATCATGGGCCCCAGTGGCTCAGGCAAGTCCAGCGTCATGAACACGCTGGGTTGCCTGGATACGCCCACGGCGGGCGAGTACCTGTTCCAGGGCGTACCCGTGCAGAGCCTGGGCCGTGACCAGCGCGCCCGCCTGCGCCGCCGCTACCTGGGCTTTGTGTTTCAGGGCTTCAACCTGCTGGCGCGCACCACGGCCCAGGAGAACGTGGAGCTGCCGCTGCTGTACCGCGGTGAATCGGTGGCCGACCGGCGGGCTGCCGCCAGCCGCGCGCTGGCCTCGGTGGGGCTGGCGGGTTGGGAGCACCACACGCCGGCAGAGCTGTCGGGTGGACAGCAACAGCGCGTGGCGATTGCACGCGCCATCGTCACCGAGCCGGCTGTGCTGCTGGCCGACGAACCCACGGGCAACCTGGACACGCAACGCAGCCACGAAATCATGGAGCTGCTGTGGCGCCTCAACGTGGACCGGGGCATTACTGTGCTCATGGTCACGCACGAGCCCGACATGGCTGCGTACGCCAAGCGCGTGGTGCGCTTTGTGGATGGCGTGGTGGCCGACGACGCACGCAACCCGCACCCCACAGCGCTGCAGCAAGAGGTGGCCCATGTTGCTTAACACCTTGCTGCTGGCACTGCGCTCGATCCGGCGCAACCTGCTGCGCTCCTTCCTCACCATCCTGGGCATCGTGATCGGCGTCAGCGCCGTGATCACCATGGTCACGCTGGGCCAGGGTGCCACGCAGGCGGTGCACAACCAGATCGCCAGCCTGGGCAGCAACCTGCTCATGGTGCGCCCCGGCCAGCGCCAGGGGCCAGGGGGTGGCGGTGGCGCCGCGTTCAAGGAAGCCGATGCGCAGGCCATTGCCACCCAGCTGGGTGGCGTGCAGGCCGTGGCGCCCGAGGCGCGTGCCGGTGTGACCGTGGTGGCCAATGGCCGCAACTGGTCCACCAGCGTGACCGGCAGCACCAACGACTGGTTCGACGTGAGCAACTGGAAGCTGGCCCAGGGCCGCCGCTACACCGACGAAGAACTGCAGGCCGGCTCCGCCGTCTGCGTGATTGGCGAGACCGTGCGGCGCGAGCTGTTTGGCAATCAGCCCGCGCTGGGCGCGCAGGTGCGGGTGAAGCAGTTTTCGTGCGAGGTGGTCGGCGTTCTGGCCTCCAAGGGCCAGGCGGCCATGGGCAACGACCAGGACGATGTGGTGATGGTGCCGCTGCATACGTTGCAGCGTCGCGTTACCGGCTCGCTCAATGTGGGCACCCTGCTGGTGTCCATGCAAGAGGGCAGCGACCCCAGCCGCGTCAAGGCCGGCCTGACCCAGTTGCTGCGCGAGCGCCGCAAGTTGGCCGATGGTGACGACGACAACTTCAACGTGCTGGACACCCAGCAACTGGCCGAGACGCTGTCGGGCACCACGCAGGTTATGACCATGCTCTTGGGCGCCGTGGCCGCGGTGAGCCTGCTGGTGGGCGGCATCGGCATCATGAACATCATGCTGGTCAGCGTGACCGAGCGCACGCGCGAGATCGGCCTGCGCCTGGCCATTGGTGCGCTGGAGCGCGAGGTGCTGCTGCAATTCCTGATGGAAGCCGTGGCGCTGGCGGCGCTGGGCGGGCTGGTGGGCATCGTGCTGGCCACTGTGGCGTCCATCGGCCTGGCGCAGGTGATGCAGGTGCCCTACCTGTTCAACCCGTCAATCAACCTGCTGTCGCTGGTGTTTTCATCGGGCATTGGCGTGGTGTTTGGCTACTTCCCGGCGCGTCGCGCCGCGCGCATGGACCCTATTGACGCGCTGCGGCACGAATAGGGCCTGGGCTTACAGGAACCGCGCAGGAATGGCGCTGTAGAACGGATACATGGGGAAGTAGGGCTTGGCCTCTGTTAGCACGCGCTGCACCGAGGGCCGGTCCATGAGGCGCCCGAAATAGGTTCGCAGGTGTGCCAGCGGCTCGGGGAAGGGCTCCAGCGTGTGGGCATAGAAGAGCGCGGGGGCTGCGGCGCAATCGGCCATGCTGAAAGCGTGGCCGGTCACCCAGGGCCGTGTGGCCAACTGGGTGTCGAGTAGGCCGTAGGCGGTCTGTAGTGTGGCCCGCAGGCCACTCGTGTCGCCTTTGGCGCCACGCAGATGGTCCAGCACGATGTCCTGCATGGGCTCGTGCACATAGCTGTCCACAATGCGATCCCACAGCCGCACCTGCAGCGCGTCATTAGCGTCCTGCGGAATCAGCGGTGGCCGGGCCGCGAACGGGTCCAGGTACTCAATGATGATGGACGACTCGGGCACCGTGCGCTGGCGCTCATGGTCCCGCAACACGGGGAACTTGCGGAAGGGCCACAGGGCGCCCAGTTCGGCACGGTCGTCTTCTGCGCCAAGGTCGATGATGCGTGGTTCAAACGCAACCTCGCGCTCGTACAGCGCGACCAGAACCTTGTGGCAGTACGAGGCCAAGGGGTGGTAGTACAGCGTCAGCGACATGGCGGTTAAGGCGTTTGCAGCAGGGACAGGTAGTCTTCCAGCACGTCGATGTTGCCGCTCCAGCCCTGGCGCATGCTGTCGTGGCTGGCGGCAAACAGGGCTTCTTCTTCCGCGCTGGCTTCGTGCGGTGCCCACACCAGCGTCATCAGCGTGCCGCCATCCTGCTCGGTCAGCGTGGTGGTGGAGTGGGTGTACATGGGCCAGCCCGCCGCCCAGGGGTTGCGCGTGGCGCCGCCCTGGGGGTCGGAAAAGCACTGGATCAGCACCAGCTTTTCGGGCGCCCGCAGTTCGCGGAACAGCCATTTGCCCCAGAGCTCCATGCCGCCTTCGACCTTCATCGCATAGTGGTAGGTGCCGCCCTCCCGAAAGTCCAGCTGGCTGTGCGTGATGGTGCTGCCCTTGGGGCCCAGCCAGTGCTGCAGGTGCTCGGGCGAGGAATACACCTCCCACACCAGCTGGCGCGGGGCTTTGAGCAAACGGGAAATGGTGAAGGGAGCGTGGGTTGTCATTGGGGTTCCTCACTGGATGGGGGTTGCAGGGTGGCTAGGTAATCTTCCAGGCGGTCCAGCCGCTCTTCCCAGTGTTGGCGGTACTGGGCCACCCAGTCGGCGGCCTCGCGCAGGGGCTGGGCTTCGAGCTTGCAGGGGCGCCACTGGGCCTGGCGGCTCTGGCTGATCAGGCCGGCACGCTGCAGCACCTTGAGGTGCTTGGTCACCGCGGGCGCGCTCATGGCAAAGGGCTTGGCCAGGTCGCTGACTGAGCTTTCACCGGTGGATAGGCGCGCCAGAATGGCCCGGCGGGTCGGGTCGGCCAGGGCGGCAAAGGTGGAGCTGAGGGCGTCTTGCATGTCTTTAATTAACCAGTTGGTAAATTAAAAAAGAAAAAAAGGGCGGTGTCAAGCCGCCGGGCGTTTGCTCTCCGGCGTGGTGCCGCGGATGTGGCGCTGGTTGTTGCAAAAGTCGTGGCTGATGGCCAGGTTCTCCAGGTGGCTGCTGCCGCCCTCGCTGCGCGGGATGATGTGCTCTAGCGTGGCGTCGGCGTGGGCCACGTGCTCGCCGCAGATCCAGCAGGGCACCTGGCCATGCAGCTGGCGGGCTACGGTGCGGTAGATCTTTTCGCGGGTCAGGGACAAGGCGGTCATAGATAAGGGGGTGAAGGGGCTTAAAAAAAGACAGATTTTCGTCCCCGCATCGTAATTGTTCAGCGGTGGACGGTCTGGTTTGCGCGGGGTTGGGGACTCCGGTGCAATGCTGCTATGACCTTCCATCACACCCTGCGCACTTGGTGGCGCCAGCGACGCGCCCCCCCTACTGTCAGCGTCATGCCCCTGTTGGCGCACCGCTCACTGCGCGCCGTATTCCAGCCCTTGGTCGATTTACAAAGTGGCGCCATCGTGGGGCATGAGGCCCTGGCGCGTGCACCTTTCACGCAACCCGACCTGACGGTGGAACGCATGCTGCAGGCCTCTCAGGAGGAGCACTGCCTGAAAAATTTTGAGCTGGCGTGTGTCGAACTGGCTTTTGAACATTGGGTAGAGAGTGAAGCACGCGGTCAACTTTTTGTGAATCTGAGCGCGGTCACGCTGGTGCTGCTGCACAGCTCGGATTTGAGTGGCCTGATACTGGAGCGCATGCGCAAATACGGCATACCGGCGCGCCGGTTAGGCGTGGATGTGACTGACTACGGCTTGGTGCCTGACCTGGATGTGTTGGCGGCGGCCTTGAAGCCGTTGCGCGCGGCCGGGGTGATGGTGGCGCTGGATGACTTCAAACCTTCAGACCGGGGCATGCAGGTCTGGGGCAAGATCTTGCCCAACGTGGTGAAGCTGGCTCCGCGCTGGACACACAACCTGGCCAACGAGCCCCAGCAGGGCAGAACGGTGGAGAGCCTGGTACGCCTAATGCGCAAGCACGACAGTCTGCTGGTGGCCAAGGCGGTGGAGTCAGAGGACACGTTGCGCGCCGCGGCCCGCCTGGGGGTGCATTGGGCGCAGGGCTACTTTTTGGGAAGCCCGGACAGCGCTCCTTGCCAGCAGCTCAACCTGCGGGCTCGCCAAGTGCTGCGCCAAGTAGCGTGAGCGCCTGCCTGGGCTTCAGGTGGGCCCCAAATCGTGCAGCACCTGTAGCAGCTCGCCAATGCTGGCGTTGAGGTGGTTCACGCCATCCTCGCGCTGGCTACGGGCAAAGGCATGCCAGGTGTCGATCTGCAGAATCTCCAGTTTGCCGTAGGAAATTTTGAGCCAGCCCTGCTGCGCCAGTTGCTGCACGTACTCGGAAAACAGCGTGCGGGATACACCGCACAAGGACGCCAGCGTGGTCTGCGCGATGGGAATCTCCACCCCCTCGCCAAAGCCTATGGTTGGGGGCCGGTCAGACTTGTAGGCCAGTGCCTCGGCAAACTGGGCCAGGCCCATCACCACGCGCAGGCAGGGGTTGCCCAGCTTCATGAGGGTCAGCGTCTCCGACGTTTTTTGCACCCGCCAGGCCATGAGCTTGGCCACGTAGCGCGCAAAGTGCGGCTCTTGCACGAACAGTGCGTCAAAGGTGGCAGCAGGCAGTGTCAGGACTTCGGTGGACGTCAGGCACACATAGTCCGCAAAGCTGGGCTTGCGGTTGATGATGGACTGCTCACCATACCATGCCCCTTTGCCATAGATGGACAGGGGCGTGGTCTCTGAATTGGTGGTGGAAATGGAGGCCGACACCAGGCCGCCGATGATGTAGTGCCAGTGGCCCACCTCGCTGCCCTTGGACCAGATCTTGCGCCCGGCGTCAAAGGATTGCACCTTCACCAGTGTGGCCGTCTGCGCGGCCACGATGTCGCTCAGGCCGAGCTTGCGCAGGCGCTGGAGGATGTAGCTTTTGGCGGGCATGGCTCAGGGAGCGGGGTGGGCGGCAAAATGGTCGAAACTGGCCCAGGGGCCGGACAGCACCGTGCCCTGGCCGTCCACTACGCGAAGGCCCGCCGTGGCTTCGATGCGGCCCACACGCGTTACCGGCGTGTGGCTGGCCTGCGCCGCGGCTTGTACGGCCGCGGCCCGGGAGGGTGGCGCGGTGAACACCAACTCATAGTCATCGCCACCGGCCAGCACGCACTGCAACAGCTGCGCAGCGGGTATTTGAGAGGAAAAAAGGCCACTAGCCCCCGTGGGATATGCGCCAGCAGCTAGCAAATGCATAGCAACATCGGCCTCCAGCGTAGCGCCCACACCGCTTTGCGCCAGGATGTGGCCCAGGTCACCGAGCAGGCCGTCGCTCACATCGGCCGCGGCGCTGGCCAGCTTGCGCAGGGCCAGGCCCAGCGCCACACGCGGCGTGGGTTGCTCCAGCCGTTGGCGGGTTTGTGCCAGCAGGGCGGGCGGCAGGTGGACCTTGCCTTGCAGGCATTGCAGTGCCAAAGCAGCATCGCCCAGGGTGCCGCTCACGTACACGTCGTCGCCCGCCTGGGCGCCGCTGCGCAGCAGGGCCTGGCCGGGCGGCACTTCGCCAAACACGGTGATGCAGATGTTGAGCGGGCCGCGTGTGGTGTCGCCGCCCACCAGTGCACAGCTATGGGCATCGGCCAGGGCGAACAGGCCTTCGGAGAATGGCTGCAGCCAAGCGGCATTGGACTCGGGCAGCGCCAGCGCCAGGGTAAAGCCCATCGGGCGGGCGCCGCAGGCGGCCAGGTCGCTGAGGTTGACCGCCAGCGTCTTGTGACCCAGCGTGCGCGGATCGACATCGGGGAAGAAGTGGCGGCCACTGACCAACATGTCGCTGCTCACCGCCCATTGCATGCCGGGGGAAGGCCGCAGTAGCGCGCAGTCGTCGCCCACGCCCAGCGCCACGCCGACGCCCAGCGCCCGTCCGGGGCGCTGGAAGTAGCGCGCAATCAGCTCAAACTCGCCCAGATCGGCCACGCTAGGTACCTGTTGCCATCAGGCCGCGGGTTCGCGTGCGGGCCAGAAGAAACTCAGCGGGGCCTGGCGCAGGCGGGCAAACACGGCGCCCTGGATGCGGGTGCGGCCCACGCCCGACACGTTGTGCGCACGCAGCGCCACACGGAAGGCAAAGTAAAAACTCACCCCCACATTGAGCACGCCGATCAGCGGAATGCTGGCCACCGCCCACCACAGGGCAGGCAACTTCACCACGTCCCAACCCAGGCTGGCGCAGGCGGCGCCCAGTTGCCCGGTAGACAGGGTGACGTGGCGAACGTCCAGTGCTAGGCCCAGAAACGCCAGAATGGGCGGTACTAGGCCGAGCATGAAGCCCAGCGAGATATTGGCCGCCAGGCCTGAGATGTTGTGCCGCATGAAGTGCGCCCAGCGGTCGGCCCGCGCGGTGCCCAGCCACGCTGTGATGCGCGGGTTGTAGCGGATGGCAGAGTCCAGCCGGTGCAGCACAAACCAGTTTTCCACCCATCCGGCGATGATGCTGCAGGCAAACAGCAGCACGCCGGTGAAGGCCGCAAACAGCAGGCAGGGCCCCAGCAACGAGAGCGAGTGCAGCACGTAGTGCGCTTTCTCCTCGTTGATCATCGGTTGGCCCAGCGTGTACTGCATGGCCACCGACAAGCCGATGGCCACCGGAAACACCATGGTCACGTTGCCCAGCACCGCCGCCACCTGCGAGCGCACCAGATGCGTCACCTCATCCACAAAGGCGCCCAGCGCGGTGTCGTCCGAGATGTCCTTGAGCTTGGCCGCCATGGCCGGGGCCGTCATGGCGGGTTGTTTGGTGGCCAGCGTGTAGTGCATGAGCTGGATCAGCACAAAGCTAGCCGCGTAAACCACGCCCGACCACATGCCAAACCAGAAGGCCGACAGGCCAAACGCCATCAGGCCGAACTTCATGAGGGTGGTGAGCGCGGTGAGCGCGCCACCACCGGCGGCATCGCCCAGCATCTCGCGGTATTCGGCGCGGGTGCGGGTGATGTAGTGCTCGCCCGTCTCGCTGCTGCGCTCGGCCACCTTGGCCGCCAGCAGCGACGAGTTGGACGCGACCAGTGCACCGATGCTGCGCTGCTCCTGGCTCACGCTGGCCAGGTGCGAGACCAGGCGCGCGCCGGCGTGGTGGGTGTCGTCGTCCAGCAGGCAGTCCAGCAGGGCGCGCACGCGCAGCACACGCTCGCGCAACTGGCGCAGGCGGAACACTAGGTCCACCGAAATACCATGCGCGTCAAGGTGGGTGTAGACCGAGGCTGCGGCGTGGCGGCAGGCCTCCAGCCGGGTGCGGAACTGCTGCACAGCGTCGTGGGTGTCTTCGCCTGCTAGCCAGGCATCGCGCACGGCATCCAGGTCTGCGTCCAAGCGGTGGAAGGGGCTGGCATCGCGTGCTGGCACGCTCATGCGCAGGCGAATCTCGGGTGAAAACCCGGCCGCACGGATCTGGCTGGTACAAAACGTCATCGCGTCCAGCAGGGTGCTTTGCCAGTGGGTGAGTTGCGGGCGCAGGGCCGCGTGGTGGCCCACGGCGGGTGTACCCAGCAGCGCGGCCAGGCGCCGCAATGTGGGCACGGGCAGGGCGGCCAGCCATTGGGCGTCGTGTTCGCCGTCCAGCACCAGGCCAAACAGCTCAGAGGCGTCGCTGGTCTCTGGCGTGGCGGGCAGCAGCTTGTGGTGCAGGCGCTCCACAAATTCGCTGACAAAGGCGTTGCGCGAGGCAAAACCGTAGTCCGACAGCAGGGTGCTGCCGTCCACCGTGTGCAGCAGGGCCCGCCACCACACTTGCAACGTCTCGGTGGTTGCGGGGCGGGCGTCCAGCACGTCCAGCAGCAGCTCCACGCGGCCCACCGCGGCATCAGCGCCGTCGTTGTGGCCGCGTATCCAATCCAGCAGGGCAATCAGCCAGACATGGCGCTCCACCAGTCCGGCTGCTGGATCCAGCGTGTCGAGCAGTGTGGCGATATCGCCGCTGGCGCTGCGCGCGGCCATCAGTGCAGGGTGCGGGAGCCACCCGCGTCACTCAAGGCATCCAGCACAAACATGGGGATGGTGACGTCAAACTTCTCGCCATCCTCGGCCACGCAGAAAAAGCTGCCGTGCATGGTGCCGGTGGGCGTGCGCAGCCGGGTGCCGCTGGTGTACTCAAACGCCTGGCCGGGCTTGAGCAGGGGCTGTTGGCCCACCACACCCAGGCCCTTGACCTTTTCGGTGTGGCCATTGGCGTCGTTGACGTTCCAGGTGCGCGAGATCAGCTGCGCGGTCACGTCGCCCGTGTTGGTAATGGTGATGGTGTACGCAAACACGTACAGGTCATCGGCGGGTGCAGACTGGTCGGGGAGGTATTGGGGGGCAACTTCCACCAGAAATTCGTATTTGGCCATGGGCCAATGCTACCTGCGAAAATGATAGTCTTGTCAACCCTCTTTCCAAGCCCCCGCCATGACGTACCGCATTGCTCCTTCCATCCTGTCTGCCGACTTCGCCCGCCTGGGGGAAGAGGTCAAAAACGTGATCGCCGCAGGCTCCGACTGGATCCACTTTGACGTCATGGACAACCATTACGTGCCCAACCTGACCTTCGGCCCCATGATCTGCAACGCCTTGAAGCCGCATGCCAAGACGGCGGCAGGTGTTGCTGTGCCGATCGATGTGCACCTGATGATTTCGCCGGTGGACGCGCTGGCCGCCAGCTTTGCCGAGGCGGGTGCCGATTACATCAGCTTTCACCCCGACGCCTCGGGCCACGTGCATCGCAGCATCCAGGCCATCAAGTCCAAGGGCGTGAAGGCAGGGCTGGTGTTCAACCCGGCCGAGCCGCTGGATGTGCTGGACTGGGTGATTGAGGACATCGACCTGATCCTGATCATGAGTGTGAACCCCGGTTTTGGGGGGCAGAGTTTCATCGACTCGGCGCTACGCAAGATCGAAGACGTGCGCAAACGCATCACCGCCAGCGGCAAGGACATCCGCCTGGAGGTGGACGGCGGCATCAAGACCGACAACATCCGCCGCGTGGCCGACGCCGGCGCCGACACCTTTGTGGCGGGCAGTGCCATCTTTGGCAAGCCCGATTACAAGGATGTGATCGACGCCATGCGTGTAGCGCTGCAGGGTTGACCGGGATTGACCGCGCCCTTGCCACCCGTGGAATCGCCTCGCCCCCCTGCGCACTGGTTTAGCGCGGTCATGGGCGAGGGGGGCGCCCACCGCCGGGTGCGCGTGGCCATGTACAGCACGCTGCTGCTGTTGGCTATTTTGGCCACGGTGCGGGTGGTTCGCTTGGGGCAGGCGGAACAGGTGCGCCAGCTGGATATGGACATCATCCGCGTGGCCGCGGAGCAAAGTGCCATCACCCAGCGCCTGGGCGTGCAGGCGGCCCGATTGGCCTTGCACCCGCTGGAACCTTTCGCGGCCAATCCGTTGTCAGACACGCTGATCCTTTCGCAGGTGCAGGCGCAGCACCTGGAAGACCTGCTGGCACAGCAAGCGCCCTTGCAATCTCTGGCGGGTACTGCGCTGCTGCAAGCGCAACTGCGCTGGCAGCGCAGCCGCGTAGGCCTATGGAACGATGTCAAGGCGGTGCTGCTGCAGGCCTCATTGCATGACGCGCAAGCCCTCGTCCAGGCGCTGGATGTGCTGCAGGCAGAGTTGGAGCAGTCGCTGCTGGCCAGCGGCGACCTGGTGGTGCAGGTGCAGAACACAGCGGTTGAGCGCAGCCGGGATGCGGTGCGCATGATGCGGTGGTTGACCGGCGGTGCGCTGCTCTTGTTTGTGTTGCTGGGGCTGTGGCTGGTGGAGCCCACCGCACGTGCAGTGCGCCGCCAGTACCGCACGCTGGCCAGCCAGACGGACCGACTCAAGCGCCTGGCCATGGTGGCCGAGCTCAGCTCCAACGCCATGGCCGTGACCGACGAGAACCACCGCGTGATCTGGGTCAACGAAGCCTTTACCGAGCTCACCGCTTACATGCCGGCGCGGGCTCAGGGCCGTCGCATTGGCACCTTGCTGAAAGCCCGCAGTGCTGACCCCGAGCGTTTCGCCGAATTCAGCGAAGCGCTGCGGGATGGGCGGGGCATCAAGCGCGAGATGCGTATCAGCATCAAGGGCACCGAGGTGGGCTGGGTGCTGGTGGACATGCAACCCATCAACGATGAGCGGGGTACGCTGAGCGGCTGGGTGCTGGTGGCCACCGACCTGACCGCCGTGCGCCAGCAGCAGCAACTGCTGTCGTTGGCGGTAGACGGGGCAGGCCTGGGCATCTGGCACTGGGACATGGTGCCTGACACCATCCACTGCAACCTGCGCATGCATACCATCCTGGGCTATGAGCCCGGCGAGATGGACATGGCAGCGACCTTCTGGAATGAATTGATCCACCCGGAAGACCGCGATCACTGGCGACAGTCGATGCGCCAGCATCTGCAGAACCCCTCGGTGCCGCACCGCTTGGCTGTGCGAGCCCGCCACCTCAGTGGCCGCTGGGTCTGGATCATGTTTGCCGGCACCGTGGCCGACCGCAGCCCGCAAGGCCGCGCCGTGCGCATGGCCGGTGTGGCCATGGATGTGAACGCCCAAAAGGCCATGGAGCAGCAGCTGCGCGTGGCCGCCCGCACCGATGGCCTGACCCAGCTGCCCAACCGTGCGGTAGTGGTGGACATGATCCGCGCCGCCATCGAGCGCCACAAGGCGCAGCCGGGCTACCACTTTGCCGTGCTCTTTATGGACTTTGACCGCTTCAAGCAGGTCAACGACACGCTTGGCCACAGCGTGGGCGACGAACTGCTGCGCCAGATTGCACGCCGCCTGCAAGACAGCCTGCGCCCGGGCGATAGTTTTGTGCACACCAGCGACTTTCAGCAGATCGCGGCCCGCATTGGCGGCGACGAGTTTGTCGTATTGCTGGACGACATGCGTGGCGACCTGGATGCCGAGATCGTGGCCAGCCGCTTGCTCGATGTGCTGGCCGTGCCCTACACGGTGGATACGCACCGCATCAGCTCCACGGTCAGTATCGGCATCGTGACCAGCACCCACGCCGAGCTGGACGCCGACAGCGTGCTGCGCGATGCCGACATTGCCATGTACGAGGCCAAGCGCGCCGGGCGCGCCCGTTACGTGCTGTTCGAGCCCTCCATGCGCTCAGATGTCAGTGCCTCGGTGGCGCTGGAAAACGACCTGCGCCAGGCCCTGCCCAACGGCGAGATTTTTGTGCAGTACCAGCCCGTGGTGCACCTGCCAGGCAATACCGTGGCGGGTATCGAGGCGCTGGCCCGCTGGCGCCATCCGCAGCGCGGCTTAGTGTCGCCGGCCGACTTCATTCCGCTGGCCGAGGCCTGCGGCCTCATCGACGCGGTGGGGCAGTTTGTGCTGCACCAGGCCTGCCGCACGTTTGAACTGCTGCAACACCAGCTGGGCCCCATGGCGCCGCCTGTGGTGGCGGTGAACCTGTCGCGCGCGCAGTTGCGCCAACCGCGGCTGGTGGCCGACATCCAGGAGGCGCTGCGCGACACCGGCATGTCGCCCCACCAGCTGGTGCTGGAGGTGACCGAAAGCCTGGCCGCGCAGGACGCGACGGTACAGCACACCCTGCGCGAAATCCGCGCGCTGGGTGTGGGCCTGGCGTTGGACGACTTTGGCACCGGTTACTCCTCACTCTCCTGTCTGCACGAGCTACCGGTGAACACCGTGAAGATTGACCGCTCCTTTGTCAGCCAGGCCAGCGACAGCGAATACCACCGCGTATTGATTGAAGCCACGCTGCGCATGGCGCACACACTGGGGCTGGGCACCGTGGCCGAGGGCATTGAAACGCCCGAACAGGCGCGGCTGATGGCCTCGTTGGGCTGCGCCGAAGGCCAGGGCTACCTGTTTGCCAAACCCATGGACGTGGCCCCGCTGGTGATGTGGATACAGTCTGGCCCCCACCCTCTCTGACACTTTTTGATGACCCTGAACACCTTGCCCTGGGCCCTGCCCGCATTCGACGCCGCCATCGTGGACCTGGACGGCACCCTGGTCGACACCCTGGGTGATTTTGTGGAGGCGTTGCAGCGCATGCTGGGCGATTTGCCCACGCCCTACCGCGACTTTGCGGTGGACCGCGCGTTGGTGGAGCGTCTGGTGGGCAAGGGCTCTGAAAACTTGATAAAAAGCCTTCTAGCCCTCGTGGAATGTGCGCCAGCAGCTACGAATTCAGGAGCAATTTTCTATACGGCCTGGACCAGCTATCAGCGCCACTACCCTGATGTGAACGGTCGCTATTCCGGCGTCTACCCCGGCGCACTGCAAGGGCTGGCGCAGTGCCAGGCTGCGGGCCTGCGCCTGGCCTGCGTGACCAACAAGCCCACGGCGTTTGCCCAGGCGCTGCTGGCGGACAAGGGGTTGGATGGGTTTTTTCTGCACACCATTGGTGGCGACGCCGTGGCGCGCAAAAAGCCTGACCCCATGCCCCTGCTGCATGCCTGTAGCTTGCTGGGCAGCACCCCTGCACGCACGCTGATGGTGGGGGATTCGAGCAACGACGCCCAGGCCGCGCGCGCGGCGGGTTGCCCGGTGTTGCTGGTTAGCTATGGCTACAACCATGGCGAGCCCATCACTGCAGTGGATGCAGACGCATTTGTCGATAGGCTCGCCGATTTGCCCTGGCAGGCTTGAAGTACCCGGGGGTCTAGGCCCCCAGTTTGAATACCGCCACCAGTGCCACCAGGTCCTGCGCCTGAGACTTCAGGCTGCTGGCCGCAGCAGCCATTTGTTCCACGAGGGCCGCGTTTTGCTGGGTGGCCTGGTCGATTTGCGAGACCGCCTCACTCACCTGGGTCACGCCGGTGTTTTGCTCCGTGCTGGCAGCGCTTATTTCGCCCATCATGTCGGTCACGCGGCGAATGGCGTCCACCACCTCGCTCATGGTGCTGCCAGCCCGGTCCACCAGGGCGGTACCTTGTTCCACGCGCTCCACACTGGTGCTGATGAGTTGCTTGATTTCCTTGGCGGCCTCGGCGCTGCGGCCGGCCAGGGCCCGTACCTCGCTGGCCACTACCGCAAAGCCACGGCCTTGTTCACCCGCACGGGCCGCCTCCACTGCCGCGTTCAGCGCCAGGATGTTGGTCTGGAAGGCAATGCCATCGATGACGCTGATGATGTCGGAAATGCGGTTGGAGGACTCGTTGATCCCCTTCATGGTGTGCACCACTTGCGAGACCACCTCGCCACCTTGCATGGCCACGCTGGAGGCGTTGGTGGCCATCTGGTTGGCTTGGCGGGCACTGTCGGCGCTGCGGCTTACGGTGGCGCCCAGCTCTTCCATGCTGGCGGCGGTTTCCTGCAGGGCGCTGGCCTGTTGCTCGGTGCGTGCCGAGAGGTCGTGATTGCCCTGGGCAATCTCGGAGCTGGCCAGCGCCACCCCATGGGAGCCCTCGCGCACCTTGGTCACCAGCAGGGATAGGCTGGCCTGCATGGTTTGCAGCGAGGTCATCAGCGCGGCCACCTCATCGCGCCCCTGGATGTGCAGCTGCGAGGTCAGGTCGCCATTGGCCACTTTGTCGGCCACAGTCACGGCTTCGCTGAGCGGACGCACAATCTGGCGACTCAACCAGATGCTGCCGGCCAGTCCGGCCAGCGTGACCAGAATCATCACGCCATAGGCCATCTGGCTGCCACGCAAGGCCTCGGCACTGGCGGCTTCCGAGGCGGTTTTTTCCTTGTGGGACAGTTGGACGCGCAATTCGCCTAGTAGAGCGACGGCATCGCGGTCTTTGCCGCGGGCTGCCTTGTCACCCGCCTGAAAGTCCATGCCACTGGCCTTGTAGTCTTCCAAGCCCTTTTGGTAGCCCTGGGCAGCGGTCTGCATGGCTGAAGCCAATTTCTGGGCTGTGGCCTTGCTTTCACCCTCTTCCAGCATGGTGTTGAGCGTCTGGAGCCCCTCGCCTACGGATTTCATTTCCTTCAAGTGGGCGGCCCAGTACTTGTCCAGGTCCTGCTGCTCCTTGCCGCGCAACAGCACGTTTTTCCACTCTTGGATGGCAGTGGCAAAGTCGCCGGCAATGTCGGCCGCCTTCTTGTTGGCCGCCACGTGGCGCAGCACCTCTACCCTGTAGGTGTCGACTGCGTGGTTGAGCTGGGTGATGCCAAACAGCCCGCCCACAAAAAGCAGCGCCAGGGCTACCGCGAATGCCAGAGGCAGTTTGAGACTGAGCTTCATAGCGAAATCCTTTGCGTGGGGGCGACTGGATACAGCAAGCACTCACAGACTACAAGGATTGGCGGTCTGTGTCATCCCTTCATGTGTGAAATGAGAGGGCGCAAAAAAGCCTGCCGTGGTGCGAACCGGGCAGGCTGGTTGTGGACCGCTGCAGTGCGCGGCGCCGGGGGAGGGCGGTTTACTTTATGCCGAGCAGGGCATCCTTGAGCTTGAAGTCAGCAGGGGAGGTTCCGAACCAGATGGACATGATGGCCTTGAAGAATTCGGGCTCCTTGAAGGGTTCGCCCTGCACCTTGCCCTTGGCCGTAACGACCATACCGGTGCCGGGAATCCAGTCCAGCAGGATGATGTCGCCGGGCATCAGCGCCTTGTTGACCGTGAAGATGTCTCCCATGCGGATCAGGCCGGGCACGAGCTTGGACATCTCGTTCTTGGGCACGTTGTCTTCCACGCCGCGGGTCAGCAGTTTGCCGAAGGGGCCGGCCTCAATTTCGCGCAAAAAGGTCATGGTCAGACGTTTGGGGCCGGGTGCGGCGACCAATTCTTCCAGCGAGCCGACTTTTTGGGTGGTGTAGAGCTCACCCACATAGACCTTGAAGATGGCCTTGTAGCGCACACCTGCACCATTCAGTTGCAGTTTGGTGCCCGCCACGGTGGCGGAGTCTTCGACCTTCACGCCAAAGATGTCCTGGGTGGCGGCGAGGGTGGAGGTTGCCAGCACCAGCGAAGTCAGGCCAGCAAGC
Organism: Rhodoferax sp. P1_F3; assembly: GCF_056405715.1. Classification (NCBI taxonomy): domain Bacteria; kingdom Pseudomonadati; phylum Pseudomonadota; class Betaproteobacteria; order Burkholderiales; family Comamonadaceae; genus Rhodoferax; species Rhodoferax sp. P1_F3. The sequence continues at coordinate 232,073 of NZ_JBFUBO010000008.1, forward strand.
AGGGATTTGGGGAGTGTCATGGGAGAGGAGTCCTTAAAAAGGAACGATCGTTCGTTTTTGATGGTGGAATTGTCCAAGGTTCCCGCCTGGTGTGCATCAGGGTTTTTGCGGGTGACGTGAAATTTGGTGCGTCAGACTGGGGCTGCGGGGTTTGCTACACTGCACCCATGTTTATCCACCACATCAGCAGATTGGGTCTTAGCGACCGGGGAGCCTGGCCCTGGCGTACCTCGTCTGTTGTGCCTGGGCTCTAACACCTGCCGGCCGCCACCTTTGGCGGCCAACGCGCACGGTTCCTGAGCTTTGCGCGGTCAAGTGGCACGGATTCCCCCTCCGATCTATTGCGCGCACCCTTTGTGGCTGCAGCCCCGGCTGCCAGCAACCAAATGACAGTGTGATTTGAGAGGCCCCGCCCCCATGACCGAATCCGAGTTCCAAGCCCTGCGCACGCAAGGTTTCAACCGCATCCCTTTGACCACCCAGGCCTTTGCCGACCTGGAAACCCCACTTTCCCTGTACCTGAAACTGGGCCGTGCTGATGGCGCCACCGAACCTGCTGCCAACAGCTTTTTGCTGGAATCGGTGGTGGGGGGTGAGCGTTTTGGCCGCTACAGCTTTATTGGCCTGCCCGCGCGCACCCTTCTGCGTGCCAGCGGCTTTGGCGCAGATGCCCGTACCGAGGTGGTGACCGACGGCGTGGTGGTAGAAACCTCTACCGCCAACCCGTTGGACTTCATCGCCCAGTACCAGCAGCGCTTCAAGGTGGCGTTGCAGCCCGGCATGCCGCGCTTTTGCGGCGGCTTGGCCGGTTACTTTGGCTACGACGCGGTGCGTTACATCGAGAAAAAGCTGCAAAGCACCTGCCCGCCCGACGAGCTGGGCACGCCCGACATCCTGCTGCTGCAGTGTGAAGAACTGGCTGTCATCGACAACCTGTCGGGCAAGCTGCACCTGATGGTCTATGTGGACCCGGCTACGCCCGATGCCTATGCTGCGGGCCAGGCGCGCCTGACCGAGCTGAAAGCCAAGCTGGCGCAGGCGGTGAGTGCACCCGACATCAAGCCCTCGCAGAGCTTTGAGGCCCAGCGCGACTTTGCCAAGGCTGACTACATTGCCGCCGTGGAGCGCGCCAAGGAGATGATTGCCGGCGGCGACTTCATGCAGGTGCAGGTGGGCCAGCGCATCAAGAAGCGCTTCACCGCCTCCCCCTTGAGCCTGTACCGCGCGCTGCGCACGCTGAACCCCAGCCCTTACATGTACTTCTACAACTTTGGCGACTTCCACGTGGTGGGCGCGTCGCCGGAGATTCTGGTGCGCCAGGAGCAAATCACCGTGGGCGGCCAGGCCGCCACCAAGGTGACGATTCGCCCTCTGGCGGGCACCCGCCCGCGTGGCGCCACACCCGAGTTGGACAAGGCCGCCGAACATGAGCTGATCGAGGATCCCAAAGAGCGCGCCGAGCACGTGATGCTGATCGACCTGGCACGCAACGACATTGGCCGCATCGCGCAGATTGGCTCGGTCAAGGTAACCGATGCGTTCTGCGTGGAACGCTACAGCCATGTCATGCACATCGTGAGCAATGTGGAAGGCACGCTAAACCCCGGCATGACCAGCATGGATGTGCTCAAAGCCACCTTCCCCGCCGGCACGCTGACCGGCGCGCCCAAGGTGCACGCCATGGAGGTGATTGACCAGCTCGAACCCATCAAGCGCGGCATCTATGGCGGCGCCTGTGGCTACCTGAGCTACGCGGGCGACATGGACGTGGCGATTGCCATCCGCACCGGCATCATCAAGGACCAAATGCTGTACGTGCAGGCCGCTGCTGGCGTGGTGGCTGACAGCGTGCCCGAGCTGGAATGGAAGGAAACCGAGGCCAAGGCGCGTGCGCTGCTGCGCGCGGCCGAGCTGGTGGAGGAGGGCCTGCAATGAGCGTCAGCGTCCAAATCAAACACTGCTGCAGCACGGCCGACCTGCTGAAAACCGCCTGTCGCGCCCTGATGGGCGCATCCCCAGCATTTGAGCGCCGGGAGTTTGCCCGCCTGCGCCAAGGAGAGACCGCATGAAACTCGTGATGATCGACAACTACGACAGCTTCACCTTCAACATCGTCCAGTACTTTGGTGAACTGGGCGCCGAGGTGGAGGTGTACCGCAACGACGAGATCACGCTGGAGGCGATTGCTGCGCGCCAGCCCGACCGTTTGGTGGTGTCACCCGGCCCATGCTCCCCCGCAGAGGCTGGTATCTCGGTGGCGGCCATTCAGCACTTCATGGGCAAGCTGCCCATCCTGGGTGTTTGCCTGGGTCACCAGAGCATTGGCGCCGCGCTGGGCGGCAAGATCATCCGTGCGCAGGAGCTCATGCACGGCAAGACCAGCGTAATCACCACCACGCAAGAGGGCGTGTTTGCCGGTCTGCCGCCGCAGTTCACCGTGAACCGCTACCACTCGCTGGCGATTGAGCGTGCCAGCTGCCCCAAAGAACTGGCGGTGACCGCGTGGACGGATGATGGCGAAATCATGGGCGTGCGCCACAGCGGCCTGCCGTTTGCGCAGCGCATGGAGGGCGTGCAGTTCCACCCGGAAAGCATCCTCACTGAGCACGGCCACGCCATGCTGAAAAACTTTCTGCAATGAGGCCCGCCATGACCGTTGATTTGCGCAGTGACACCGTCACCCAACCCACCGCCGCCATGCGCGACGCCATGTTCGCCGCGCCCCTGGGCGACGACGTGTATGGCGATGACCCCAGCGTCAACGCGCTGCAGGACAAGATTGCCGCGTTGCTGGGCTTTGAGGCCGCCCTGTTCATGCCCACGGGCACGCAGAGCAATCTGTGCGCCATCCTGGCCCACTGCCAGCGCGGGGACGAGTACATCGTGGGCCAGATGGCTCACACCTACCGCTGGGAAGGTGGCGGTGCCGCGGTGCTGGGCAGCGTGCAGCCGCAGCCGCTGAACCACCAGCCCGATGGTTCGCTGGCGTTGGCCGATATCGAGGCCGCCATCAAACCCGACGACGCCCACTTTGCCCGCACTCGCCTGCTGGCGCTGGAAAATACCTGGGGCGGCAAGCTGCTCCCCTTCAGCTATGTGCAGGCCGCGACCGACTTGGCGCGCAGCAAGGGCCTGGCTCGGCATCTGGACGGCGCCCGTCTGTTCAATGCCGCGGTAGCGCAAGCCGCCGAGCGCGGCACCGACGCTTATGCCGAGGCCAAGGCGATTGCCCAGTGCTTTGACAGCGTATCTGTCTGCTTCAGCAAGGGCTTGGGCGCACCCGTGGGCTCGGCCCTGTGCGGCAGCAAGGAATTGATTGCCCGCGCCGTGCGCCTGCGCAAGATGGCCGGTGGCGGCATGCGCCAAGCCGGTTTTCTGGCCGCGGCCGCCAGCTACGCGCTGGACCACCATGTGAGCCGCCTGGCGGATGATCACGCGCTGGCACGCCGTCTGGCCGATGGCCTGGCGGGTATCGACGGTCTGGTGGTGGAGGCGCCTCAGACCAACATCGTGTTTGTGGACCTGGAGGGCGCGGCGCGCGCGCGCGCCAACGACCTGCTGGCCCACCTGGCCGCCCATGGGGTGCGCGGCAACGGGCTGTACCGCCTGCGCTTTGTCACCCATCTGGATGTGGATGCGGCCGGCGTGGACCACGCCATTGCCAGCATCCGCCAGTTTTTTGCCAACACGGCGTAGGGGCAGACCATGGCACTCGACCAACTCCTGCTGTTCATGGCGGCCGGCGTGCTGCTCAACCTCACGCCCGGGCCGGACGTGCTCTACATCGTGACCCACGCGCTGCGCCGCGGCGCGCGCGCCGGTATGGTGGCGGCGCTGGGCATCACTGCAGGCTGCTTTGTGCACATCTTTGCGGCCGCCGTGGGCGTGAGCGCGCTGATGGCTGCGTCTGCCACGGCATTCACGATCCTGAAGTGGGCAGGCGCTGCGTATCTGGTCTATGTGGGCCTGCGCCTGCTGCTGGTCAAAGGCGGGTCTGCTATGCAATTGGGAGCTGCTGGCGCAGACTCTACGGGGGCTGCAGGCCAGAATGACTTAAAGAGTGTCTTTCTGCGCGGCTTCTGGACCAATGTGCTCAACCCCAAGGTGGCGCTGTTCTTTCTGGCCTTTGTGCCGCAGTTCATCGCGCCTAGCGTGGAGAACAAGCCGCTAGCCTTTCTGTTGCTGGGCCTGCTGTTCAACTTCAATGGCCTGTGGGTGAACCTGGGCTGGGCCGTGGCGGCCGCCTGGCTGGCCCGCCGCGCCGGCGTGGTGCAAAAGAGCATGAATTGGTTGGACCGCATCGCTGGCGCGATGTTTGTAGGATTCGGAATCAAACTGGCGCTGACCGCAGCGCCTAAGGCTTAAGGACATGGACATGACCCAAACCGCCAAAATCACCCCGCAGGAAGCCCTGCAGCGCACCATCGAGCACCGCGAGATTTTTCACGACGAGATGCTGCACCTGATGCGCCAGATCATGTCCGGCGAGATGTCGCCCGTCATGATGGCCGCCTTGATCACGGGCTTGCGCGTCAAAAAAGAGACCATCGGCGAGATCACCGCCGCCGCGCAGGTGATGCGCGAGTTTTCCACCAAAGTGGAAGTGGCCGACAAAACCCATTTGGTGGACATCGTAGGGACCGGCGGTGATGGCTCGCACACCTTCAATATCTCCACCTGCAGCATGTTCGTGGCGGCGGCCGCGGGTGCCAAGGTCAGCAAGCACGGCGGGCGCAGCGTCAGCAGCAAGAGCGGCAGCGCCGATGTGCTGGAAGCCCTGGGCCTGAACATCAACCTCAAGCCCGAGCAGATCGCCCAGTGCATTGCCGAGCAGGGCATTGGCTTCATGTTTGCACCCAACCACCATCCCGCCATGAAAAACGTGGCGCCGGTGCGCAAGGAGATGGGCGTGCGCACCATCTTCAACATCCTGGGCCCGCTGACCAACCCGGCTGGTGCGCCCAACATCCTCATGGGCGTGTTCCACGCCGATCTGGTGGGAATCCAGGTGCGCGCGCTGCAGCGCCTGGGCGCCGAGCACGCCATCGTGGTTTATGGACGCGATGGCATGGACGAGGTGAGCCTGGGCGCCGGCACCATGGTGGGTGAGCTCAAGGACGGCGAGATTCGCGAGTACGAGATTCACCCCGAGGACTTTGGCATGGTCATGGCCAGCAACCGGTCGCTGAAGGTGGAAACCGCCGAGGACTCGCGTGCCATGCTGCTGGGCGTGCTGAACAACCAGGCCGGCCCGGCCAAGGACATCGTGATCCTCAACGCCGGCGTGGCGCTGTACGCGGCCAATGTGGCAAAAACCATGGAAGCCGGCATTGCACTTGCGCGGGCAGCTATCGAATCAGGAGCGGCAAAAGCCAAGCTCGACGCTTTGGTGGCACTCTCTGCCCGCCTGGCCCACTAGGAAATCTTATGAGCGACATTCTGGACAAAATCGTAGCCGTCAAACACCAGGAGGTGGCCGCGGCCCGCAAGCGCAAGCCGCTGGACGTGGTGCGCGCCGACGCCGAATCGCGCGTGCTGACGCGTGACTTTGTGGGCGCCTTGCGCGCCAAGATCGCCGCTGGCCAACCCGCTGTGATTGCCGAAGTCAAAAAAGCCAGCCCGTCCAAAGGCGTGCTGCGTGAAGACTTCATTCCGGCCGATATCGCACAAAGCTATGCTGAATATGGGGCTGCGTGCTTGTCAGTGCTTACTGACGTGCAGTTCTTTCAGGGTGAGATCGATTACCTGAAGCAAGCCCGCGCCAGCTGCCAGTTGCCCGTGCTGCGCAAGGATTTCATGGTCGACGCCTACCAAATCTATGAGTCGCGCGCCATGGGGGCCGACGCCATCCTGCTGATCGCCGCCTGCCTGGACGATGCGCAAATGCGCGACTTTGAAGCCATTGCCCGCAGCCTGGATATGGCGGTGCTGGTGGAGGTGCACGACCAACCCGAGCTAGAGCGCGCCCTGAAGCTCAAGACGCCGCTGATCGGCATCAACAACCGCAATCTGAAGACCTTCGAGGTCTCGTTGGACACCACGCTGGCGCTCAAAGCCATGGTGCCGGCCGACCGCCTGCTGGTGACCGAAAGCGGCATCCACACCCGTGAAGACGTATTGCGCATGGGCGCGGCCGGCGTCAATGCCTTCCTCGTGGGCGAGGCCTTCATGCGTGCCCCCGAGCCCGGTGAGGCGCTTGCCGCGCTGTTCGGTTAAGCCCATGGCGGACCAGTTGCAAAGCGCCGATCCCGTGGCCTGGCCTGTAGCACCGGGTTGGCAGTCGTTAGTGGATGGCTTTTTTGAAGGCCAGGCGGGGCAGGGCCTGCTGCAGTTCCTGCAAGAACGTCTTGGCGCGGGCGCCGTTGTATTCCCGCCCCAGCCGCTGCGCGCGCTGGAGCTGACACCGCCCGAAGCCGTGCGCGTGGTCATCTTGGGGCAAGACCCGTACCACGGGCGCGGGCAGGCCGAGGGGTTGGCGTTCTCGGTGGCACCGGGCGTCGCGTTTCCGCCCTCCCTGCGCAATATCTTCAAGGAGCTGCAGCGCGACCTGGGCACACTGCCGCCCGCCTTTCCGCAGCCCGGCGGCAGCCTGGTGAAGTGGGCGCAAAAGGGAGTTTTGCTGCTCAACACCTGCCTGACGGTGGAGGAGGGGCAGCCCGCCAGCCACTCGGGCAAAGGCTGGGAGGTGCTAACGGACGCGGTGATTCGCCAGGTCTCGCAAGAAGCCCAACCTGCGGTGTTCATGCTGTGGGGCGCCCATGCCCAAAGCAAGCGCGCGCTGATTGATGCCAGCCGCCATCTAGTGCTGACGGCCAACCACCCCTCGCCCCTGTCAGCGCTGCGCCCGCCCATCCCCTTCATCGGCTGCGGGCACTTCTCGCAGGCCCGTGCCTGGCGCGAGCAGCACGGCACCGTCTAAATGCAAATTTGTGTGCAAGTTCATGACGAAGGCAAATTAACGTGGCATAATCCGGGGTTCACCGAAGGAGAGGTGGCCGAGTGGTTAATGGCAGCAGACTGTAAATCTGCCCTCTTACGAGTACGCTGGTTCGAATCCAGCCCTCTCCACCAGTGATAAGTTGATTTTGGATGAGCCTCTGCGGGGTTCGTATAGTGGTAATACCTTAGCCTTCCAAGCTAAAGCGAGGAGTTCGATTCTCCTACCCCGCTCCACAGTTAGCTTATTGTTGGGTTGTGATTTAGATTTCTAAAGTTTGTCCACGGCAGACTTTTGCCCTTTTGGCTCAGTGGTAGAGCACTCCCTTGGTAAGGGAGAGGTCGCGGGTCCGATTCCCGCAAAGGGCACCATTTTTAAAGCGTTGCCGCTGGCATGTTGGTGATAGCGGTAGTGCGAATTTGATTGTTTTTAACTCATTACTTTTCGGAGCTGAGCATGGGTAAAGAAAAATTCACACGAACCAAGCCACACGTCAACGTAGGCACGATTGGCCACGTGGACCACGGCAAGACCACCTTGACTGCTGCTATCACCACCGTGCTGGCAGCCAAGTTCGGCGGCTCTGCCAAGGCGTACGACCAGAT